>CAOKFN010000016.1 GCA_948467735.1 uncultured bacterium | reverse complement strand
TTCAAATATTGCAGGAGCAAGGCAAAATAGAAATTATTGGTGCAAATAGGACAAGGAGATATAGGTTGATGAAAGGATAAGAATAAAAATCCCAAACAGTGTTTCGGAAATTAAAAAAGTGAAACAGAGTTTAGCTTTTTGATGAGGGGATAGCTGGTATGTTTACTGGATATTTAATGCTTCCGTGATAACACCATGATAACAAAAAATCCAAAAACGTCAGATACAAGGTGTATATCAAAGAAAAAAGCATCAAAGAAGACTTAAAAATCACTTGAAACCACCCTGATTTTTCCCACATAAAACCGTGAGGATTGACAAACATACCGTTGGTATGTTATACTGCTTAACAGTTAAAATTTTCGAGGGGCCGTCAGAAGATTGGGAGGTGAATATTTGTGGCCAGAAATAAATATCCGGAGGAAACGGTAAACTTAATATTGGACACTGCCCGCGGGCTGTTCATGGAAAAAGGGTATGAGCATACTTCCATTCAGGATATCATTGACAATCTGGGGGGACTGAGCAAGGGGGCAATTTATCATCATTTTAAGTCAAAGGAGGATATTTTGGCCGCGGTTGTGGATAGAATGACGGAAGAATCCAATCAGATGCTGGCAGTGATTCGTGACTGCAGGGATCTCAACGGAAAGGAGAAGCTGCGGACTATCTTTAAGGAATCCATTCTCAGGCCGGTTCAGGATGATATATTTACAACGGCTCCCAATTTAAGCAAGAATCCAAAGCTGCTTTTCATGATTTTTGAGGAGACGGTGAAGGAAGCGGCCCCGAATTATATTCAGCCGATTATTGAGGAGGGGATTGCGGACGGTTCTATTGAGGCGGATTATCCGGCAGAGTTATCGGAGTTGATTATACTGGCCGCAAATATCTGGATGAACCCAATGATATTTGATAATTCCGCGGAAGAGTCCTATGGGAAATTTATGGTGTTTCGGCAGATGATGCAGGGGTTTGGACTGGATATTGTGGATGATGAAATGGTAGAGAGGCTGCGGGAGCTGGCAGACATTTATCAAAAAAACAGAAAGTGAGAGTCTGTTTTGAAAAACAGGCAGTGAAATAGCTTCTGTTTTCCTGCCTGTTTCAAGACGTCAGAGAAGGCATTGTCAAAATCAACAATCTGTACTTTTTTGCGCTTTGCAGGATCGATACAAAATAGGCTGCAGGTTGTAGACTGTTTTGTATATATGTCGTTTGGCAGTGACAATTCCTTATGGAATAAATGACAGAAAACTCTCTACTACAATGTATTTATGGTTAATCCCTCTTTTGTAAAAAAGCGTCACAGTGTGACATTTTTTTTAGGGAATATACATACCAACGCGCGGTATTAAAATGAAGCGTCGGCAAAATCAGACAGGAAATGCCAAAACATTTGCAAAGGAAACGTCAAAACTTTTACAAAGGAAACGACAGGGAGGCGAAGAGATTGGAGGAGAGTGGTGGTGCTGGCCAATTGATGAGAAATGAACCTTGGCAATAAGATGAAGAGAAAAGTGCAAGAGGAGAACGGACAAAAATTAAGATATGGAGGTTTAGGAAATGGACAGGAAATTGTTTTCTAAGGATTTTACGCTGGTGGTGATTGGGCAGATTATTTCATTGTTTGGCAATGCGGGGGTAAGATTTGCGCTGCCGTTGTATCTGTTAAATCAGACGGGGTCTTCCGCGCTTTACGGGACGGTGACGGCCTGCGCGTTTGTTCCAGCAATTCTGCTCTCGCCCATAGGCGGCATTGTGGCGGACAGAGTGAATAAACGGAATATCATGGTAATATTGGACTTTTTTACGGCGGCAATGATTACGGCTTTTCTACTTTTGAGGGAGAGCGGCAGTCTTGTTGTTTTGACGACGGCGGCATTGATGCTTTTGTATGGCATTGCGGGCGCATACCAGCCTTCCGTGCAGGCCGCAATTCCTGCGCTTGTGAGTCAGGATGATTTTATGACGGCAAATGCCGTTATCAATACCATAAGTTCCTTCGCTTCTTTGCTGGGGCCTGTTCTGGGAGGAGTTTTATATAGCGTATATGGATTGGAGCTTGTGCTCAGGGTTTGTATTGTGTGTTTCTTTTTGTCCGCGGTTATGGAGCTTTTTATTAAGATACCTTTTGCAAGGCAGAGTTTTGACGGCGGCGTGTGGAAAGCGGTAAAGGAAGACTTTACGGAAAGCATCCGGTTCATACGGAAGGAAAAGCCTGTCATCGGGAAAGGGCTGTTTGTCATCTGCGGAATCAATTTGTTTCTGGCGTCCATGATTATTGTGGGTCTGCCATATATGGTGACGGAGGTATTGGAGATAGAACCTGTGCTGGCGAATCAGTTGTATGGCTTTGCGGAAGGGGCGCTGGCGGCGGGAGGACTCGCAGGGGGTATCGGCGCGGGTATTTTTGCGAAGAAGCTGGCCATACAAAAATCCGGCAGTCTCATTATCGCCTGCGCCGGATGTGTGTTTCCTATCGGAATCACATTGATGGCGTCTTCCTCTGGGCTGATAAGTTATGTGGTTATGACGGTATGCTGTTTTGTTATTATGATATTTTCCACGATTTTTACGGTGCAGATGATGTCTTTTGTCCAAACGGAAACCCCGCAGAATTTAATCGGAAAGGTGATTGCCGTCATTCTTACGGTTTCCATGTGCGTACAGCCGCTGGGGAACGCTTTCTATGGCGTTTTGTTTGAAGTATGCAGGGGATATGAGTTCGGAGTGGTTTTATTTTCGGGCGCTGTCTCGCTGCTTATTGCCGTTAGGACAAGAAAAATTTTTGAAAGGTTTTCGGCAGAGGCGTTGTAAAAGCGGGTGATATCATGGAAAGTCCGGCGCTGCAGCGGGTGAGGATGGCGGCAGGAGGTGGATTTTATTGCACATGGCGATAGAATGAGTGAGGGGATTGGAAATTAATTGCCGCTGCGATAGAATGAGTGAGGGAAGTGGAATTTTATTGCATAAGACAATAGAATCCCCGCTGAGGATGGGATTCTATTGTATGCTGTGAAGGGGTATGTTTGAAAAAGTCAATAAAATTGCCGCGGCGTTTTTATTGAAATCCTCTGCGTTCCGAAGGCTGTACGATAACGGAAACTGGCTGGCTTCCGCTCCATTCAAAGGCATAGGATTCGCCGGAGGCCTGCCCGATCAGGTTTTTCCAAGATAAATCGGTCCGAACGGAAGGGTCGCAGTTTCCCGACTGGCCCATCCAGCAGATCACGGCGTCCGGGTCTACGGACAGTGTGCTGCGGCTGCGGACATTGCTCAGTACGATTGGATTGCCGTCGGAGAGAACCGCCACGTAAGCGTTATTTCCCGAGCCTGTGAGGGTTGAGGTGGCGAGGCCCTTCTGGGATATGATGCCGACTCCGATAAAACGGACGTCATATTTACAGTCCTGCGTAAATGCAAGAATATTTTCCGATTCGACGGAGACGGTTTCGCCCACGGCCAGCTTGTATATTACCACATGCTGGCCGAAATTGGCGTAATAGGTGACGGAATCTCCGTTCATGGTTACTTTCATCAAGGGGAGATTTTCGCCTGTAACGCGTCGCAGCAGGGAGCCCAGCGCCGCCTGCGCAAGATTGTTCTGGGGGCCTAAGAGGAGCTTTTCAAATTTATAGTTTTTTCCGTTCTGGCTTTCGCCCGCGATAAAGGAGCCTGCTTTTGTAAAGAGTACGTCGCTTCCGCTGCAGGTTACTTTCAAGGTCAATTCATTTACTGTCTCAAATTTCAACATTTGTAATTCCTCCATTCCAGTACCGTAACCGCCCGTTCTGCCCCCATAAACGGCGGATAAATTCCCGTCAAGGGCAGCCGGAAATTTATCCGGGGGGCATCTCGTGCGGTTACTGTTTTATATCCAGTACCGTAACCGCCCGTTCTGCCCCCATAAACGGCGGATAAATTCCCGTCAAGGGCAGCCGGAAATTTATCCGGGGGGCATCTCGTGCGGCGGCTGTTTTATTCTGGTGCCGTAACCGCCCGTGGCGGGTTAAGCGTTTACTTGTACGCCGTACAAGGCGCATAAGCCGGCTAAATCTTTTGCGACGCCATTGCCCACGGCGTTGAATTTCCAGACGCCGTTTCGCTGATAGATTTCGCCGATCATCATGGAAATGACATTGGTGTAGTATTCGGTCATCTTGAAGCTGACCAGCTCCTCCTGTGTGTCGGCATTGAGAATTCTGACATAAGCGTCCTGTATCATTCCGAAGTGAAGCCTTTTTTCCAGTGCTTCGTTGATGGTTAGGACGAAGACGATTTTCTTTACGGCCGGATTCAGCTTGTCCAGCCGGATGGTAATGCTTTCCCGGTCGCCGGAAGCTTCCGTGGAAAAGCGCGTGCTGTGTTCGGGGCTTTCTGGCTGGCCGTAGAATACGAACCAAGAATCTCCGGGGACTTGGCCGCTGTCGTCAAGCAGAAAAGCGGACACATCCACATCGCATTGTGAGTTTGTGGTATTCCAGCCCAGACAGGCTTTGAGGGTGCGCAGGGGCGCAACGCCTTGGGGCGCAGCGCCTTGGAGCGTGATTTTCTGGCCTTTCTGCACCATATGCCGCAGGGCGGGAAGCGGCCTAGGGACAGGCCTCGGCTGTGGATGGGATGGAGAGGCGTCTGAACCGGGTTCAAGGCGGGGCGGTGGAGAGGGCGGGCCGGGCTGAGGCTGCGGGGCGCCGGAAGTGCGGTTTGAGGTGCCGGGAGCGGCTGGGGACTGTGAAGCGCCGGAGCTGAATTGAGAACCCGAGGCCGCTGCCGGGCGTTCCTGTGCGGCGGCGGAGGGCCTTTTTCTGGTATTAAGGGATTCGATATTCTGCGCCTGTACCACATCGCAGGTGACAGTGTTTATAGATAAAAGGGAATTACTGTCAATAGCTCCCTGTGAGTTCATAGTGAAATTAATCATGCTTCCTCCTGAACAAATTGATTGCAGTTTTGTCTTTGAGTGTTTGTTCTTGAAATTGTATCATAGGACAATAAATTTTTCAATCCCTGCGGCGCCGACGGACTGTCCTATAAAAAACAGAAAGTGGTTGCCAATCCCTTCCAAAAGTAATAGTATTATGGGTAGGGCGGTCCGTGCAGGGGCCGGAAGAAAGGATGGAGAATGGAATGAAGGTGTATATCTGTTTCCCAGAGGGAAAAGCGAAAGCGCTCACAATGAGTTATGATGACGGCAAGATTCAGGATGAAAGGCTGATCGGCATATTTGATAAGTATGGCATCAAGGGAACCTTTAACCTGAATTACGGATTGATGGAGCTGGAACAGAATCCGCCCCGCATTGGACGGGAGAGGATCAAGGAACTGTATCGCAATCATGAAGTGGCGACCCACTGCATGACGCATCCTACCATTGCGCGCTGTCCATTGGTGGAAGTGGCGCAGGAGATTCTGGACGACAGGAAGGGGCTGGAGTCCCTGACGGGAAAGCTGGTGCGCGGCCATGCATACCCCAACGGCTCCTACAGCGAGGAAATCAAGCAGCTGTTCCGCCAGCTGGGCATTGCCTATGCCCGTGTGGTGGAGGCGAAAGCGGATTATGAGCTGCCCGCAGACCCCTTGGAGTGGCACCCCACCTGCCATCACAGGGATCCGGAATTGATGAAGAAGGCGGAATTTTTTGCGAATTTTAAGAAAAAGCAGTATCTGAAATTGATGTATGTGTGGGGGCACAGCTATGAGTTTGACAATGCCGACAACTGGAATGTGATTGAGGAATTCTGCCAGTACATGGGCGGCCGGGAGGACATCTGGTATGCCACGAATATTGAAATTATCGATTATATGGATGCGGCAAAGAGTCTGAAATTTTCGGGCAGTAACGAGATGGTGTACAATCCCAGCGCCCAGAGCGTGTGGCTGAATGTCAATGACGGGAAATATGTGGAAGTAAAAGGCGGCGCCACTGTGGATCTGAATCAATAGGAGCCTTAAACGGCTGCGGACGGAGCGGACTGGCGCCTGCGGCAAATTTTGAAATTAGAAAGTAAGGCGGTCTCAAAAGGGCGGCATTCGGGAAAATGTTCCGCTGTAAGCTGTGCGGCGGGACAGTATCTTCCCGGAGGAATGCTGCAAGGAGACGGAATAAACTGCCGCAGAATGCGGTTTTGAATGGAGAATATCATATGGGGAAATATATCATGGCTTTGGATCAGGGAACCACCAGTTCCCGGTGTATTTTGTTTGACAAGGCGGGAAATATCTGTTCTATGGCGCAGAAGGAATTTACCCAGATTTACCCTAAGCCGGGCTGGGTGGAGCATAATCCGAAGGAAATCTGGTCGTCCCAGCTGTCGGTGGCGGCGGAATGTATGGCGATGATAGGGGCGGGGGCCGATGAGGTGGCGGCAATCGGCATTACCAATCAGCGGGAAACCACCATTCTCTGGGATAAAAAGACCGGAGAGCCGGTCTGCAACGCCATTGTGTGGCAGTGCCGCCGGACTGCGGATATGATTGAAGCGTTGAAGGAGGATGGTTTCGACCAAAGGATCCGGGAAAAGACAGGGCTGATACCGGACGCCTATTTCAGCGCCACGAAAATTGCGTGGATTCTACAGAATGTCCCCGACGCAAGAGAGAAGGCGGAGGCCGGAGAGCTTTTGTTTGGAACGGTGGATACATGGCTGATGTGGAATCTGACAAAGGGCGCGGTGCATGGGACGGATTATACCAACGCATCCCGCACGATGCTTTTTGACATTCACAGGCTCTGCTGGGATGAGGAGATTCTAGCAAGGTTTGGCATTCCTGCGGTTATTCTGCCCGAAGTACACCCGTCCAGCTGCTTTTTCGGACTTACTGCGTCCTCCGTGCTCGGAGGGGAAATACCGATTACCGGAGCGGCAGGGGATCAGCAGTCGGCGCTGTTCGGCCAATGCTGTTTTGAGCAGGGGGAGGTAAAGAATACCTACGGCACGGGCTGTTTTCTGTTGATGAACACAGGGAAGGAGGCCATTGTCTCCAAATCAGGCCTGCTCACCACCATCGCCGCGGGGGCTTCCGAGAAGCCGGAGTATGCGCTGGAGGGCAGTGTATTTGTGGCAGGAGCCGGAGTGCAGTGGCTTCGGGACAGTATGCGGATGCTGCAGAGCGCGCCTTCGTCCCAGAAGTACTGCGAGGCGGTGGAGGATACCGCGGGCATGTATATTGTGCCTGCTTTCGCGGGACTGGGGGCGCCCTATTGGAATCCCTATGCCAGAGGAACCGTGGTGGGGCTCACCAGAGGCTGTACCAAGGAGCATTTTGTCCGCGGAGTGCTGGAGGCTGTGGCTTATCAGACGGCGGACGTATTGGAGGCCATGGAGCAGGACAGCGGCATTCATCTGAAAAGCTTGAAGGTGGACGGGGGCGCCAGCGCCAATGATTTCCTGATGCAGTTTCAGGCGGATATTGTGAATACGCAGGTACACAGGCCGAAATGCATTGAAACCACCGCGCTGGGCGCCGCTTATCTGGCGGGACTGGCGGCGGGGTATTGGAAGGATCTGGCGGAGATTAAGGATAACTGGCAGATGGAGAGGCGGTTTGAGCCCGCCATGGAGGCTGAAAAGAGGACGCGGCTTTTAAAGGGCTGGAAAAGGGCCGTGCGGTGTGCGCTTGCTTGGGCGGAAGACGGGGATTGAACATGAATAGGGAATGCCGCGGGGGCTCTGATTGGGCTTTATGGGCCGGGAGGATAGGGAAGTCCTGCCGCAATGTCAGGAATGCCGTATCCAAGGTATTCCGACAGCGCGAAATCGTTGTCAAAACAGCGCGCTATCAATTCTGTTACTATATTCGCCGCCGCTGCTTCCAGTTCGCCGGGGGACTTTTCGGCGAGAAGGTTTTTCATGGCTTCCTTCTCTTCCTTGGTAAACTGGACGGAATCCAGCGGTTTGTTCAGCAGGATATGGCCGATCATATTCCGGAGCACGACGCCGCAGATATTTTCTGTCAGCATATAGGTATCTTCATGGTATGCCCGGAGGGTCTCCTTCACATAAGAGAGGCCGAACTGCCGCAGGAACCGCTGTTCCAAAAAGATGCAGGATACGTATTCCAATACGGCGTCAACGCCGGTTCTGCCGTCCAGATTCTTAAGGATCGGGTAATCCAAGGTCAGCAGCGTCTCCTGAGGGGCGAATCCGGCGTCGTAGCGTGACAAAAACGCGGGAATGCCTTTGACAATGGTATCTCTTAAGAATTCGGAGCCGTAGTCTTGAAAATCAGGGATGAGTTCGTTGTAAAGCGCCTGAAGCCGTTTTACTTTTTCCAGCACAATCTGCCTGCCGCAGAGATAGGCCTCTCTGGCAGGCGGATTGTCCATGGCGGCAGAAGTCCGCAGGGGATATGCGCTGTTTTCGGATAAAGGCGCTGCGGAGCCGGCAGCTTCCCATTCGTGTATGAAGTACAGAACGGCCTCCATAAGCGCCTGTGCCTTTTCATAGCTGAGGGAGGAATGCTCGAAGCCGGTGTATTTAGAGGCAAGCTCCGCCACAATGGGGATGAGTTCTTCCGGTGCATAATTCAAGTGTTCCATTCATAGGTCTCCTTTGTTTTGATTTATAAGGCGGTTTATTTCCGTGAGAAGATTCTGCCCTATGAGCAGAGATTGCTCTCTGAACCGCGATTGCTCTTTGAGCCGACATAGCTCTTCGGGCCGCGATTGCTCTCTGAGCTACGATTGCTCTTTGAGCCGACATTGCTCTTCGGGCCGCGATTGCTCTCTGAGCCGACATTGCCCTTCGGGCCGCGATTGCTCTCTGAGCCGCGATTGTTCTTTGGGCCGACATTGCTCTTTGAGCAATGGGTCAAGCGGTGGTGTATTATGTTTTCAGGAATGCAGTCCCCGTCTTGGAAGGCATATCGGCATCCCGATTGGGGTGAAGCGGGCCGCAGAGCGGGGGATGCAGGTTTTGAGGGGATGAGTTTTTAGACGCGTTCCGGCCGGGTTAAAACAATTCGCTCAATGCCGTCAAATACAGTTCCTTATCCCAGCGTTTCACAATGTCAAACTGCTCAAATTCTCCCCGGCCGCCAGATTCTTGATAGCCGGAATAGCCCGCCCGGATGGCCTGCGCAAAGACGTCCAGACAGGTTCCTTCCAGATAATCCAAGTCCCCGAAGCATACAGTTTCAAATTGTTCCCGCATGAATTCCAGAAGCTCGTCGTCCGTGATTTCATCCAGCATTTCGTTCTTATAGCAGTAAAAAATCTCCTGAAGGCGGCTTAAGACGTCGCGGTAATTCTCCTGTGTGATAAAGGAGGAATCGCAGAAAGCATATATGATTTTGGGCAGTATGCTCTGGCCGAATTCCACCCGGCGTTCTTTTTTCAGGACGTCCAGCCTTTCCGCGGCCAGAAGCTCGGCGCTTTCCTGACTTAAGGCAAGGCCTAATTTTTCCGTGTATTGGTTTGTTTCAAGAATCTGAGCGAGCTGCGTCTGCGCTGACATGAGGTCGAGCCAGTTTTTCTGTTCCATAACGATGCCTCCCGAGTGATGGATGTGAGATTGCCTGTGACAGATACAGATTGATTATAGTCCGCGCTGGGAGGAACTACAAGCCTTGAAAAAAACGCGTTTTTGTAGTATAATATTAGTGTGGAAAAGGGCGTTTCACAATACTGGTCCGTATGCCCAAAACGGGAAATGTTCAAAAGCTTCATTTGTGCGATGTTTGAGCTGCCATACTGGTAAATGCGGCAATATTTGGGACAGGGAACGGTCAATTGTTTGAGGGCTGAGAAAGGGAGGACGGTATGGACTTACAGAGTGAATTCCCAAAGAAAACACTTTTTTGGAAATATATGATTGCGGCATTGAAGGCCATGGAGCAGGAATACGAACTGTACCAGCGGCTTGCCAAGGACAGGCAGTTCGATATGTCCCGTCATCTGGGGAAAACCATGGCCCGTTTTTATCAGGCGGCGGCCACGGGCTGTCAGCCGGATGAAAAGTATATTCTCGCGGTGGAGGAGAGCTTTTTTGAGCCAAGGGACGATTATGAGAGGCTGGCCCTTCGGATTGTGGAGGATCTGCAGGACTTTTTTTATGTGGCGTATGAAAAGGACTGCAAGAAGGCGGGATTGTTTTTGGAGCGTCCGTTTCGGGTGCTGGAGCAGTTTTATTCGTTCAGTCCCAATATTGACTTGGAAAAAGCAAGGGAAGAAGAACAGGAATTTTTAAGACAGCTGATACAGGAGGCTGTCTCTGTGGACAAGAGCGGCAAGAAGGCGTATATTGAAGCCGTAAAAAACAGGAAGGTTCCACGGCTGATCGGAGATGAGCTGTTGGAAAACCGCGGAAGCATTAAGAAGGAAAAGCCTGTAAAGAAGGTGTTCCCCCTCATTCGCAGGACTTCCCTGCGGTATGATTACGACTTGAAGGCGGACAGAGCGCTGCCGGAAGGCGCGCCGCGCCGGATAACGGAGGGCCGGGAGGAGATTCTGGCAGGCTGGCATATTTCCGTATTGAAAGAACTCTATGAGCTGGAAATGTATGAGTACGGCTATCCTTTTGGCAGAGGCAATGTGTTTACTCATCACGAAAGGCATATGGAAGCTGCGGTTTCTGCTTCCATGATTCGGGCATATGCGGCGGGGGCGAAGGAATTGATTCCCCGGCTGTTTTATTATTCTTATGATAAAAGCTCCAAGGGCATCCATGATCTGCTGTGCGGAAACGGGGAGCCGGGGCAGTTTCCCGACAAGGATGACGAGGGCCATTTCAATAGGGGCGTCCGGGCGATTCTTGAGGGAAACGGGGAGGAATTGACGAAGGCCCTGCTCAAACGGGTCCGCTATATCAGGGGCTGGTATGAGTTATACGCAATTGCGGCGGATGAGTGGGGATATGCGCTGGTGAGGCTGGCGGACGAGGCGGGGCTTAGCTATGAGAAGGTGGCTGCGGCGGAGCTGCTTGACAGCGTGGTATGTCAGCCGGACATATCCCGTATTCGTCTGGAACATCAGGAGGAAATGGACAGGTGGCTTGAGAGGGCGAAGGAGGAGTATTTTAGGCTGAACAGCCTCTTTCCCTATGTGGAAGAGGGGAAAACGGCGCGCAGGCCGGATACTTCCTTGGACAGCGTAAGCTATCTGGTGCGTTCGGAGGAGGAGGAAACGGCCCGGCTGTGCAGAGAATTTGATTACAGGGCTTTGCATGAATACGCGCAAGGGCTGATAAAAGAAGAGGGGCGGCAGTATTTCGGATATGTGCTGCGGGCCTATGCCCATATGCAGATATGCAGGGAGAGGTTTTCAAGGGAGCAGGTGAAGGAGGATTTGAGCAGGGCCATTGACAGCTGCCGTAAGAAGCATGTGCTCACCGGCAGGACGGCGGAAATCATGGCGAGGCGTTCAAGGCTTCTGCTCTGTGAGGACAGGGAATCGGAACAATATGGGGAGGATATGGAATTCCTGCGGAGTTTTGACGAGGAGAAAGGGTGGTATTACCGTCTGGGGGACGTTTAAGTTCGCAGCGGAAGGCTCTGTGGTTTGGAAATAGGAAGTCCTGCGGCATGGATATAGAAGGCTCTGCGGTATGGAATAGGAAGTCCTGCGGCATGGATATAGAAGGCTCTGCGGTTGGGAATAGAAAGTCCTGCGGCATGGATATAGAAGGCTCTGCGGTTGGGAATAGAAAGTCCTGCGGCATGGATATAGAAGGCTCTGCGGCTTGGAAATAGAAAATTTTGCGGCTTGGATTCTAAATTTAAGGCTTGCCCTAGGGGGTGCGTCTTGGTACAATGGTAAGGAATTGTATCAGGTCCGTATGAACGGGCGGCAGAAAGGATGAAATAAAATGTTAGTGCAAAAATATAAGAACATGCTGTCGGGGAAATCCGTCATCCGTCAGTTATCGGAATTTGCCACAGCCAGAGGGCAGGAAATCGGATATGAAAACGTATTTGATTACAGTCTGGGGAACCCTTCCGTTCCGGTTCCGCAGGAATTTACGGATGAAATGATCCGGATGCTGAGTGAAATGGGAACCAACGAACTGCACGGGTACAGCCCCAGCCTCGGCATCACAAGCGTCAGGGAGGCCGTGGCGGATTCGCTGGAAAGGCGGTTCGGCCTGCCTTACCGCAAAGAGCATATTTTTATGGCCGTGGGCGCCGCGGGAGCGCTGGCTCATGCGTTTCGGCTGGTGACGGAGCCAGGGGATGAGATTCTGACGTTTGCGCCATTTTTCCCGGAATATCACCCTTATGTGGATTTAACGGGAGCGGCGCTTAAGGTGGTGCCTCCCGACACGGAAAAGTTCCAGATTCGCTTTGACAAATTAAAAGAAATGCTCACGGAAAAGGTTATGGCGGTGCTGGTGAATACGCCCAATAATCCTTCCGGAGTGGTATACTCCGCGGAAACCTTGAGGACTTTGGCGGATATTTTGAAGGAAAAATCGGAAGAATATGGGCATATTATTTATTTGATTTCCGATGAGCCTTATCGGGAGATTGTTTTTTCGGGGGTGGAAGCGCCCTGCGTGTCTGCGTTTTATGACAATACCATTATGTGCTATTCTTTCTCGAAATCCCTTTCCCTGCCGGGGGAGCGCATCGGTTATGTGGCGGTCAATCCCCGCTGTAAGGATGCGGAGGATATGGTTCAGATGTGCGGCCAGATTTCCAGAGGAATCGGGCACAACTGCCCGCCCTCCATCATTCAGCTGGCAGTGGCCCGGGTCTTGGATAAGACGGCGGATCTTGGGGTTTATGAGACGAATATGAATCTGCTGTATGGGGAGCTTACGAAGCTTGGTTTCCAATGTGTGAAGCCCGGGGGGACTTTTTATATTTTCCCCAAAGCATTGGAGGAGGATGCGGCGGCATTCTGCCGGAAGGCCCTGAAATATGATCTGGTGCTGGTGCCGGGGGATACCTTCGGCGCGCCGGGATATTTCCGCATGGCTTACTGCATCGACACGGAAAAGGTGGAGCGTTCGCTGGAGCCTCTTGGGAGATTTGTGAGGGAAGTTTACGGCTGAGGACGGCAGGGTATAAAAGGTTTACCGCCGGAAGATAGGATGAGGAACCGGGAGAAGGCCTGCGGGGCCTGTGGGAATTTGGCGGGGGTTCCGCGGGAAATGGGCTGGGGGAGCATGCGGCTGCCTTGGCGCAGGAAAGAAAGGTGGGATTGTTATGTATCAGGCAGGGCTTGTCCTTGAGGGCGGCGGGATGAAGGGGGTTTATACCGCCGGAGTGCTTGATTTTTTTCTGGATAAGGGCATTGAATTTTCAAGTGTATACGGGGTGTCCGCAGGGGCGGTGCATATGTGCAGCTTCTTGTCGAAGCAGCGGGGCCGCGCTATGGATGTGAGCATTGATTATCTGGACCGCAAAGATTACTGCAGCATGGAAAGCCTGCTGGCTTCGGGGGACTTATTTAATGTGCGGATGTGCTATCATTTGATACCGGAGTATCTAAACCCTTATGATTATGAGACCTTTGGCCGGTATGAGGGGAAGGCGTACAGTGTTGCCACGGATATCGTCACCGGCAGGCCGAAATATTTTCGGATTCGGGACATGAAAAAGGACATCGACAAAATCCGGGCGTCGGCTTCCCTGCCGCTGGTATCAAGAAACGTGGAGATTGAGGGAGGCGTCTATCTGGACGGCGGTATCAGCGATTCCATTCCTCTTCAGAAGTCCGTTGTGGACGGCAACCGGAAGAATGTGGTGGTTATGACAAAGGAAGTGGGATATGTGAGGAAGCCCGGCACCCAGCTGGGGCTGATTAAGGCGAGGTATTGGAAATATCCCAAGGTATATGAGCTGATGGCGGAGCGCCATATTTCTTATCGCAGACAGTTGGAATATATTGAGAGACTGAGGGAAAAAGGGCAGGTTTTTGTGATTCGGCCCAAGGCGGCCAATGCCGTAGGGCGGGTGGAGAAGGATGTGGAAAAGCTGAAGAGGCTGTATCAGGAGGGATATGAGGACGCCGAGTCCTGTTATGAGGAGCTTTTGACCTTCTTGGAACATGCTTGACAAAGGAAGCCTATAACAATCGGTTTTGGCAGGGAAGCCCAATGGGGCGCTGAGACAGGATGGTCTGCGTATCCGAAATTTCATGCCATGAAATACGCATTGTGAAATCGCCATTGGCAGAGAGGAGCCTGCCGGAAAAAGGAGTCTGTCAGGAATAAGATACTGTCAGAGAGAGGAGCCTGCCGGAAAAAAGGAGTCTGTCAGGAATAGAAAATTGTCAAGAATAGGATAGGAGATGTGAAAATGCTGGAAATCATTAAGGCGATTATTTATGGGATTGTGGAAGGGATAACCGAATGGCTGCCGATCAGCAGCACCGGGCATTTGATTCTGGTGGAGAGCTTTCTGCCCTTTGAGGGTACCAGCGAAGGATTTTTCAGTATGTTTGACGTGGTCATCCAGCTGGGAGCCATTCTGGCCGTGGTGGTGTTATTTTGGAAGCAGATATGGCCTTTTGCACTGACAAGGCGGGAGAGGGAAAAGAACGGAGGAACGGGCATAGGGGCGTATTTTAAGAAGGATATCTGGATTTTGTGGTTTAAAATATTGGTGTCCTGTGTGCCGGCGGCGGTGATCGGCGTCATGTTTGACGATGTATTTGACGCGCTGTTCTACAATCCGGTCAGCGTGGCCGCCGCGCTGATTGTGTTCGGCATTGCGTTTATCTTTATCGAAAACTGGAACCGGGGCAGGAGATGCAAAATTACGGCGCTGTCGGAGATTACATATCAGACGGCGCTGTTGATCGGAGCGTTTCAGCTGATTGCGGCCGTGTTTCCCGGAACTTCCCGCTCGGGAGCGACCATTGTGGGCGCGCTGTTGATTGGCGTGTCAAGGACGGTGGCGGCGGAGTACACCTTTTTTCTGGCCATTCCCGTGATGTTCGGGGCGAGTCTTTTGAAGGTGGTGAAGTTTGGATTTGAGTTTACTTCGCTGGAGCTGCTGCTTTTGGCCATCGGAACCGTGGTATCTTTTGCGGTATCTCTGGTTGTCCTTCGGTTCTTGATGGGGTATATCAAAAAGCATGATTTTAAAGTGTTCGGGTGGTATCGGATTGCGCTGGGGCTGGTGGTGCTCTTGTATTTCGGCGTCTTGGCCGCCTGAAATTTGGCTTGACATTTCGCAGGGAAAATCATAGACTCAAAGAGTAAGGATACAAGCCCTTGACGGGCGGGAAGGAATGGTGGAAGAGATGGCGAAGCTGTATGTAAACCCCAATGTGAAAAAGGGGCATGTAAACCCTGAACTGCAGGGGCATTTTTCGGAGCATCTGGGAAGATGCATTTATGAAGGGATTTATGTGGGAGAGAATTCCGATATTCCCAATGTAAACGGTATGCGTACCGACGTGGTGGAAGCGCTCAGGGAGATTCATGTGCCGGTGCTTCGCTGGCCGGGGGGCTGTTTTGCAGATGAATATCATTGGAAGGACGGCATCGGTCCCAAGGCGGGGCGCAAGAAAATGATAAATACCCACTGGGGCGGCGTGGTGGAGGATAACAGCTTCGGCACCCATGAATTTATGGAGCTGTGTACACAGCTTGGATGCAAGACCTATATCAATGGCAATCTGGGCAGCGGCACCGTTCAGGAGATGAGCGAGTGGGTGGAATATATGACCTTTGGCGGCGTATCTCCCATGGCGGATCTGCGCCGGGAGAACGGGCATGAGGCGCCTTGGAGGGTGGACTATTTTGGCGTGGGCAATGAAAACTGGGGCTGCGGCGGGAATATGAGGCCTGAATTCTATGGGGATATGTACCGCAGGTATCAGACCTATGTGCGGAATTACGATCCGAAAAAGCCCATATATAAAATTGCCTGCGGCCCGAACGAGGGGGATTATCATTGGACCAGCAAACTGCTTGAGACGGTTTTTGACCATGGCGGCGGTTTTATGAGCGGCATGTCCCTGCATTATTATACGATTCCCACGGGCAGGTGGGGGCATAAGGGCTCTGCGCTGGAGTTTGACGAGAAGGACTGGTATCGTACCCTGAAGCGTACTTTGGTCATGGAGGAGCTGATTCGGAGGCATGGCGCCATTATGGATCAATATGACCCGAAGAAGAAAATCGGCATGGTCATCGATGAGTGGGGCGCATGGTATGATGTGGAGCCGGGTACCAATCCCGGGTTTTTGTATCAGCAGAGCACCATGAGGGACGCTTTGATTGCGGGCATTAACCTGAATCTGTTCAATAAGCACTGCGACCGTGTGAAGATGGCGAATATTGCCCAAATGGTAAATGTGCTGCAGGCAGTGATCTTGACGGAAGGCGCTAAAATGTTGAAGACTCCTACATGGCATGTGTTTGATATGTATCAGTATCATCAGGATGGCGAACTGGTGGAATCCTCCGTTGAGATCAAAGAAATAGGCTTGGAGGAGGATGCGCAGGTTCCGAATCTGACCGAGTCCGTGTCCATGGCCAAGGATGGAAAGCTGCATGTGACGCTGACCAACTTATCTTTGGAAGAGGCGTATGAGATTGAGGGCGTGTTTGCGGACAGCAGGGTAAAAGCTGTGAAGGGAACCGTTCTGAAGGGGGAAAAGAATGCCCATAATACCTTCGAGGCCCCTGACGAGGTACATACGGAAGAATTCTCGGCGGTGACGGTAAGGGACGGCGGGATCCGGTTTTCAATCCCGGCCTGCAGCGTACTGCATTTGGAGGTTTCGCTGGATTAGCGTGAAGAATATTTCACGCATCCTGATTTGGGGAGCAGCATAGGGAGAACTTCTAACCCCTTTGGCAGCTGGCATTTTTTACTTGGATTGAGTCAGCGTGGGAAGGAGTTTCACGAAGCGGTGTCATGGGGGCCGGAAGGAGAGGCCGGGCCCCAAGGATGACTGAAGAAGGAATAAGGCAGTTTTGGAAATGGCGAGGAATAAGGAATGACAGGGCAGGATAAGGAAGGCGGGACGTCTGGCTATAAGGCCGTAATGGACAGGATTCTGCGGGAGAATGTCTCGGGCGTCGGAGCGGAGGGGCAGAGAGTAAAGGGAGCCAGCGCGCTGGTGCTTTACAGAGGAAGAGAGATTTATTTTAACGCTTTTGGGGATGCGGACGCGGAGCGGGGCATCCCTATGAGCCGTGACACTATTATCCGTTTGTATTCCATGACCAAACCGGTGACAGCGGCGGCGGTGATGCTTTTAGCGGAGCGGGGAATGCTGGATGTATGGGATCCGGTATCCCGTTATCTGCCCTGTTTTCAGGGGCAGAAGGTGTGGGCGGAAGGCAGGGGGGAAGTGTCGGCAGATAGGGAAAATACCGTATATGATCTGCTGAATATGACTTCCGGCATCACCTATCCCGACGAGAACACGGAGCCGGGCCGACGGATGAAGGCGGTGGTGGAGGGATTTGTGGCGCGCAGGGAGCGGGGGGAGCGGGTGGATACGCAGGAATTTATACGGGGCATTGCTTCCGTTCCTCTGTGCTTTCAACCCGGAGACAGGTGGATGTACGGCTTTTCCGCGGATGTGCTGGGCGGCATTGTGGAAGTCGTGTCCGGAATGACGTTCGGAGAATTCCTGAAAAAAGAGTTCTTCGAGCCGCTGGATATGCCGGATACGGGATTTTTCGTTCCCAAGGAAAAGCTGGGACGATTTGCCCGGCATTATGATATGACAAAGGACGGCGTCTTGGTTCCCCATAAGGGCAGTCATCTGGGAGAATACTACGGGGAGGATGCGGCCTTTGAATCCGGCGGCGCGGGGCTGGTATCTACCTTGGACGACTACAGTCATTTTGCTATGATGATGGTTCGGAAAGGGCGCTGGGAGGGCAGGCATATTTTGGGACGGAAAACCGTGGAGTTCATGACTCAGAATCGTTTGACGGATTTTCAGCGCAGGACTTTGAACTGGGACAGCACAAAGGGGTATGGATACGGCTGTCTGATGCGTGTGCTGACGGATCAGGGGGCGGCGGGAACCAATGCCTCTTTGGGAGAATATGGCTGGGACGGCTGGACGGGGAATTATGTGACCATGGATCCGAGCGAGGAATTTGTACTGCTGTATTTTATTCAGCGCTGCGGCGCGGGAGGAGCGTCGGAGGCGCTGCGAAAGCTGAGAATGGCGGCTTACGGGGCTCTGGGGCGTGTGTGAGAAAATGTTTTGGCAAGGGGGGCGCAGTGAGGATTTTTATGAATGA
The DNA here is from genome assembly GCA_948467735.1 of uncultured bacterium. GTDB lineage: Bacteria > Bacillota > Clostridia > Lachnospirales > Lachnospiraceae > Acetatifactor. The sequence continues at coordinate 65,300 of CAOKFN010000016.1, read as the reverse complement.
AGCTGTGATGATTTTTTGTGGCAGCGAAATATAGCGTCCGGTTTTGCGGCCGACAGTGTTCTGAATTTTTAATCGTTCATTGCGGCCGCATATGTTTTATTCTTTTTACGGCGCTCTGCTGTTTCTTCTATAATATTTTCATTTACCGGTTTTTCAAATTTAGAATGTTCCATACATCATGCCTCCTTTCAATTTTCCTTTACTTCTATAAAATCTCTTTTTTCGAGAGGTATTTGAATTTCCATCAAATTGTAGTTTGTGTGTTCTGCAGTGATATTCCGTTTTTTTATGAAATGTACCCATATCTGAAACTTTTGTATTAGGATCATTATCTATAGAATAAGGAGGTGAAAACGGTGCAGGGAAGCAGGAAAAATCCTGCGGTTTGTTATGATGAATTGACGGAATATGTGATTGAGAATCAGGATAAGTTTTACAGGCTTGCATTCAGCTTTGTGAGAACGAGGGAGGATGCGCTGGATGTTGTGCAGAATGCTATCTGCAAGGCATTGGATTATTACGGAACTCTCAGAAACAAAGGTGCTGTCAAGACATGGTTCTATCGTATTCTTGTAAATGAAAGCCTGCTTTTTTTGAAAAAGAGAAGGGAAGAGCTGCTGCCGGAGGAGCAGCTCATAGAAAATATCCCATATTATGAGAAAGAATACGAACCGCGGGAAAATCTTTATGAACAGATTAATCGACTGCCCCCGGATATTCAGATGGTTATCAAGCTAAGGTTTTATGAAGAATTTTCGCTGAAGGAAATCGCCGTTATCATGAAAATGAATCTGAATACCGTTAAGACAAAATTATATCGGGGGCTGAAGCTGTTGAAGCAGACTATGGAGGTAAAAGTATGAAGCGAACGAGCCAAATGGAACAGGCAAAGCAGGAATATGAAGGGATTGAGATACCCGAGGAATTATCTGCAAAAGTGAAGGAAATCATGGAACATCATGGTAATAAAAAAGGAACGGTGATATTGATGAGAAGAAAAGTGCTGCAAAGAACCGCTGCCTGTGCGGCTGCGGCAGTTCTGGTATTTGCCGTTTCCGTAAATACAAGCACTGCTTTTGCTAAAACGATGGACGGCGTGCCGGTGTTAGGGAGTCTGGCGCGAATTTTTACTTTCCGCTCTTATTCGGACGAAAAAGAAAATATCAGGCTTACCGTGGAAGTTCCCAGTCTGGAATTCATTGCAGAGGCAAACGGCGGGGCAACAGAAGCTGTTAATCAGGAAATTCATGCGCTTTGCGAGGCATATGCCCAAGAGGCAGCGGCAAGAGCGGAAGAATACAGGCAGGCGTTTCTTGATACGGGAGGAACGGAGGAAGAGTGGGAAGCTCATAAAATAGCAATCCAAGTGGGTTATGAGGTTAAATCGCAGACAGAACGTTATCTGTCCTTTATGGTATGGGGAAATGAAAACTGGTCTTCTGCTTTTGACACGGTCAAATATTATACGATGGACTTGGAAAGTAAGAGTCTGGCGTCATTGGAGGACATTTTGGGGAAAGACTATGAAACGGTCGTAAATCAAAGCATCCGGGCGCAGATGAAGGAGAGAGAGGCTCAGGGAATGACCTTTTTTACAGAGGAGCAGGGTGGTTTTGCCGGAATTACGGAAGCAGACAGCTTTTATCTGAATGAACAGGGAAATCCTGTGATAGTGTTTGAGAAGTATGAAATTGGCCCGGGAGCATATGGTGCGGTTGAGTTTGAAATCAAAAAACAGGGCAATGGATTGAAGGAAGAGGCCGCGGATATGGAGGCAGGGAAGGCGGCTTTGGAAGAACGGTATTATGAGGATAACTTTGCGGTGGAACAGGAAGCCTATGCCGCTTTTGCGCTGAGAATGCAACAAACTGTCGGGGAACGGAACGTGGAAGCATTGGCGGAGATGGCTTGTTACCCTTTCTATGTGGGAAAACAGGATGGAAGCATCCGGGTAAATTCTAAGGAGGAGCTTCTCGCCTTGGGGGAGGATGTGCTTTTTCCCGCGGAACTTTCGGAGGCGATAAAGGAAGCCGACATGGACGATTTATCACCCAGTAGAGCCGGATTTGCCCTGCCCGCACAGGGGAAACCTAATATTGTTTTTGGGGTAAAGGATGGAAGACTTGGGGTGACAGGACTCAATTATTAGGCGGATATACTCATGAGGGATACAATCTGCCGTCGGCTCATAATGTCTGCCGCTCGTGAGCCGACACTGCAGATTATAGTGAACGTCAGTATCTATTCATACAGAAGCTTATTTTGAGCGATGTGCCCGAAGACAATATCCGTGCGATAATTGTGGAGCGGTCTGTAGTCTCAGTCAGTCAAAGCGACGGCAAATATTGAATTATTACACAATTCTTGACTTGGACTTTGGCTGGCTGAATATTCCGCCGCGATGAAATATATATTATTGCTTGGGAATTTTGTCACTCGGTTTCATCCGCATCTGCGGCAACGGCCGAAACCACGCTGGATACCACTGCAATAATTACTGCAACAATTACAATTAACAACCCGCCGGCTAAAATCATGAACATAAACTTGAACCTCCCTGTCGTGCAGCTGTTTAAAATAAAACGCCATATTCTTTCGGCCGCTTCGGGCCTTACCTATATATTCATTATTTCAAGATATGCATTATTATAACATAGATGCCCGGAAATCACAACACAAAAAATAATATTTCGGGTATTGACATTTTCTTTCAATGGGTGTAGATTATTAGTTACTTAGCAGAGAAGTCGCGACGGCTGAGTGTCTTTTATCAGATAGTCAAATTTATTCGGGCCTGATTCGGCCAAGGTATCAATTTTTATAACAGCTGTTTGGAAAGTGAGCGTACTGGATAACTGTTATCATTTCATTAGGATTCAGTTTTCGGAATATCAGTGCATTATGTTTCGATTCTGTATCTGTATAGGCGGGAGGGATGAAAAATAAAAAATGAAAACGGCGCCGCAGGGGATGATTTACTGCAGCAGCTGGTAGAGGATTATACTACCGGAAAACAGCAGTCATTGATGCAGATGAAAAAAGGACAGCTTGCGAAGGACGTCTTTTTGGCAGAGGCGGCACGCCACATAGCGGCATACTATCCATTGAACGGACAACAGGCGAAAGAACTGCTGGATTCCTTTGAACAGTATATTTTCGGCTACTCCAGATTGTCGGTGCTGATTGATGACAAGACGGTTTCAGATATCAGGGTGGTGAGCTATGACAATATCCGCATCAAGCGAAAGGGAAAGAGAATGGCGGCGGAGACGGCGTTTTCCTCGCCCAAAGAATATCGGCAGTTTATCGATTATATTGCAACCAGAAATCAAGTGAATATTTCTAATCTGAATGCCATTCAAAGATTCACCGACAATGAGAGCCATCCGGATTTTATTCTGAGGTTTACGCTTTCCATGCCCTTGGTGAATACCTACAACGAACCATATCTGTGTATCCGAAAAGTGCCTAAGATATTTCCCCAAATGAGAGAACTGATAGAACAGAATATGATGGACAAGGAAATTGCGGAGCTGCTGGTTGGAAGATTCCGTCAAGGTTCCACTTTAATCTGCGGCGGAAATTCTTCCGGGAAAACGACGCTTTTAAATGCGCTGAAGGAGACGCTGCCGGATGATATGGCGGTTCTGGTGGCGCAGCAGGCGGACGAGCTGACGACAAAGTATCATCCCGATATGATGTTTCTGCATTCTCTGCCGGGAACCGGAGAGCAGCAGGTCAGCTATGGTTTGGAGGAAATCAGTATTGCGGGTTTGACAATGGATGTGGATTTCTTTATCATCGGCGAGATCAAAGGGGCGGAGGCGCTGTATCTGATCAATGCGGCATATACGGGCCAGCTCTGCGCGGCCACGATTCATGCCCCTTCCGCCGATAAAGCGCCGGATAAGCTGGTGGATTACGCTATGTATGAAAGCCGGTATTCCAGAAATGAATTGATGAAAATGATGGAATGTTTTCAGACGCTTGTGTTCATGGAAAATTATCAGGTAAAGGAAATTTTTGAGTGCGGCGGCTGGGATGAACAGCGGAAAAATTTATCTTTTCAAAAGATATATGGGAGGGATCTGTAAGTGAAAATTTTAGTCTTTTTGATATTGGCGCTTGGTTTTTGGTCGTTATTCCGGGAGATTCGGCTGCTGGATTGTGCGGCGGAGCTGCTGCGGAGAACCAGATGGGATATGGATGTTTCCGCAAGGCAGAGGGCCTTGGAAAGCAGAAGGCAGCTGCTGGAGCTGCAGAAGGAAAATACATTGCGGGCTGCGCTGGAAAGGGAGCTTTGTTACAGCGGGATGAAGATGCGTTTTCCGTCAGTGACTGCGGAAATCTGGATTGCCGGAAATCTCGGGGCAGCGGCGTTTGTAATGGTGATATTTTCGGCTTTTTTCGGTTTTGCCGTTGGATGTGCGGCGGCAGCCGTGCCGATGGCGGCGGAGATTGTGATGCTTCGGCATTTTCGGACGGCTAATTTGAAGGCGGTCAATGAACATTTGATGAAGCTTTTGGATTTCTTGGGAAATTACAGTATTACGGCAGGAGAAGTCACGAGCATATTTCATCAGGTGAGCAGATACATGGAGGAGCCTATCAAAAGTGTGCTGGACGCCTGCTATTACGAGGCGCAGACCACGGGAGACGCCGGATTGGCGCTGTTATCCATGGCGGAGAAGATTGAGCATCCCAAGTTCAAGGAGCTGGCAAGAAATATGGAAATCAGTCTCCGTTATTGTGCGGACTTTACAATGCTGGTGGCGGGAAGCCGAAGAAGCCTAAGGGAATATCTGCGTCTGTCTCAAGAGAGGAAGGGAATGCTTCGGGAGGCGGCGATCAATATGGCGTTACTGCTGGGGCTGTCGCTGGTCGTATTATCTGCGGTGGGATATTTGGTGCAGACGCCTATAGTGTGGCTGTTTACGGCCACGCTGCCGGGACAAATAGGAATGGCGGCGCTTGCGGCGATAGGAATCCTCTTTTGGAGACAAATGCACAGGGTTCATTATTGAGATAATAGGAAGCAGGTATAAAAGAGTGGCGATAATTTACGGATTGAAACTGCTGCCGGTATGCAGTGCGGTTTTGTCGTTCCTGCTGGTTCAGGCGCTGTATGGAGAATATCATCCCCAGCAGAAGCTCTTGGCGGCGTATCAGGAGCTGTCAGGGCTTTTGAGGGAAAAGCAGCAGAACAGCTGCTGGTATCAAAAGAAGGAAAAGTGGTTTGTACAAAATGGAGGAGCGTTCCATTATGGCCGGAAAATGACAGTGGATAAATTTCTTGCCGTCAAATTTATTCTGGCGGCATTGGGCATGGTGGTACTGGCGCCGCTGTCTTGGGAATATGGATTGACAGCCTTTGTGTTCCTCTTCTGTCTTCCGTCGTGGCTTTTGCTGTACCTGAATGCCAAGGACAATGAAAGAATGCTTCCGGAGCTGAAGCTGGTATATCATGCGCTTGAGATTCAAATTCGTGCAGGGGTTTATATGATGGACTCTCTGGCGGAGTGCTATGGAAGCGTGCAGGAAAAGCGGCTTAGAAGCGCATTGCTGGAGCTGGCGGGAGATATTGTCATGAAAGCCGATGTCTATGAAGCTCTTGATAAGTTTCAGAGTAAATTTGATAATCGATATGTGGACTCTCTCTGTATTACCATTCTACAGGCGCTTGAGTCCGGTCAGGCAGTGGAACTTTTAGGGGATATCGGAGAGCAAATCAAAGATATGGAACAGACGGTGCTGGAAAGAAAAAAGGGCTCTTTGGAGAGAAGCATTACTTTTTATCAGCTGGGAACCTTGGCAGTGGTATTGGGAATTGCCTTGTATGCATGCGTATCATATATGTTTGGGGCGGCCGCAGGATTTTGAGGGAGGCAGAGTGATAAAAGAGGGCAGTTCCTTACTGGGTATGAACCATACATATTTTGCAGCAGGGCCTTGAGCAATGGTTGAATATTTAAAATAAATTTTTAAAAGAAGAGAGGTAGAAACAATGAGAGACAATATCAGAATATTTGAAATTAGGGTCAAAATGGCGGCGGGACGGCTGTTTGAAAAGGGCATGAAAAAGGAACCGGGAATTGACGGTATCTTAGTGACAGTGGGGTTGTGCATTATCGCGCTGCTATTGTGTCTGGCAATGAGGGAAAGCATGACTGCCTTTATTAAAGAAATAGTAAAGGCTATGACAGAGGAGGCAAAAAATATTTTGACAGGGGTAAGGACATGAAGAAGAAAAAGGGAAATGTGGGGGAAATTATCACTACCGGAATCTGCCTGCTTGCAATGACTGTAGTCATGCTGGTTTATATCGATAATGCCGGATTGATTCAGCAGAAGACGGAGGTGAGCCAGATTGCCAGAAAATATATTCTACGCATGGAAACTGTGGGAATGCTCACTGCCGCGGACAGCGCCGCGCTTCGGATGGAATTAGAAGCGGCGGGCATTAGCCGGATTAGCTTTGACGGGACGACCCATATGCAGGTGGAGTATGGGGAGCCTATTATATTGCAGATACAGGGGAATTTAGGAAATGGATATGAATTTACGGAAAAAAGAGTGTCCACCGCAAAGCATTAACGGAATTCCAAAAGGATTGACAGTCCTGAAAAGGGCTGTCAGTCTTAGAGAAAAAGGGCAGATCGGATGGTCGGTGGGTTTGTTTTCCCTGCTGTTTCTGGCGATATTTTTATGTGCGTTATTGCAGATGGAATATTATCGGATGATCTCTTTATATTTGGAAGATACGCTTGCGGCTTCTAACTTGGCGTCGGCGGTGGTGGACATAGAGGAGTTCGGAATAACCAATAAAATTATAATAAAAGATTCCGATACCGCATATGAGCGTTATCGGCGGGCAGTTAAGGGAAATCTGAATCTGAACGAGGCTTGGGAAGGACAGGAGGGCGGTATGATACAGGGTTTGGTGCGAATTGTGAATTATATTGTCTATAATGTGGACGGAGGTGAGGTGACAATCTACCGCTATGATGAGAATGGTCTAATGACATCTTGGAAGGATTCCATCGGAAACGCGGCGGCGCCAAACGGTATTAGGATTGAATCTACTTCCATATACAGTGAAATTGCATTCACTGTGAAGGGATTGATGGGAATGGAAATCCAAGCGCATAAAGGAAATCTGGCTGACATTGTAAAATAAGTCCGCAGGAAGTGCGCCTGCAGACCAAGAAGAATAGGGCAGACATGAAGCAGGATAGGAGAGTGGAAGAGGATGAATAGGGCGAAGGGAAAGGAAACACGTCATAGAAAGAAGCTTTTGTCAAAGTGGAAAACAGGCGTGAGTTTTGCGGCATTGGCAGCGGCGGTGGCAGTGTTTGTCATTTTGATACAAGTGGAGGAAAATATATTGAGTCGGTATGAAAAGGGTGAAATTTATGTGGCGGCGGGCGTCATACCCAGAGGACAGATGATAACGGAAGAAAATTATCTGCAATATTTTGCTGTGGAAGAAATGGACAAGCGGCTGATTCCGGAAACGGCGCTGACAGATCCTCTAAGAATGCAAGGGCTGGCGGCGGTATATGATGTGGAGGCGGGAACGCTTTTGACAAAAGGAATGTTTGAAGAATGGAACACGATTCTGGGAAAGATGACGGAGCCTGTCATTGCCGGATTCCGGGCGGAGGATATTTACCAAGTGACAGGAGGGACACTGCGCGCGGGGGATAGAGTGCATATTTATACTGTCAAGGACGGAAAAGCGATGCTGGCGTGGGAATATGTGTATATACAGCAGGTATTTGACGCTTCGGGAGTCAACATTTCCAATACGGATAAATCGACGGCGGCGCAGAGGGTTAATGTTTTTATGGATAAAAAGGATGTTGAGGCATTTTATACAGGAATGGCGGAAGGGAGCCTGCGGGTGGTGAAGTGTGTAACAGGTATATGACCATCGTGTTGAAAAAGGGGTTAAGGATGAAGTGGCGACAGTGATTTGGGGAATAGTGATAGCGGGACTGCTGATTATCGGAAAGTGGGATAAAATTCTGCCGCTGGACGGGCGGAGCTATATGGGCATCTTAGCGGCAGCATTTTTAGAAAGGGGTATTATTCGATGCGTTACGGCAGGAGAAACCAAAGGCAGCTGTATACTGTTCTCGGTGATAGGAGGTTCTCTTCTGCTGGCATGTGTGACAGATTTGGCGATATGCCATGTATATAATTTTACATGGATACCTGCGCTGGCCGCCGCCGCTGTGCTTTTGTGGAGCGGTCTGCACACGGCGGAGACTGCTGCATGGGCAGAAAGGCTTTCGCCGCTTTTGGCCTTCTTCCTGCTTCAATTTGTAGTATTTTGCCGAATGTATGGCAGGGCCGACTGTTATGCGTTCTGTGTCTGCGCGGCGGCAGAAGCTGCCAGAGGAATGAAAATGTCGGGATTTTTGTTTCATATGCTGCTGGCATATATGCTTTTGTTTATGGTACAGATAGTTCGAGGTAATATGAACAGGGCAGGAAACTTGAAAAAACCAGTTCCGTTTCTGCCATACATTACAGTATCGTTCTGGATGACAATTATGCTTCAATATCCTTCTGGATGACAAAATAGGTATGGCAATTAAAACTTTTGTGTATGGCGGCTAAAATTTTTCGGATAACAGTTGTGTCATTATCCTCTTTTTGGTATTATGGATGTGTTGGCGGACAGTGCTATGGAATGCCATGGGTTTACATATGTCGTAAAAGGTGGTGAGGAATGGAATGGTAACAATATCCTTGTGCATGATAGTAAAAAATGAAGAAAAAATATTGGAAAGGTGTTTGGATAGCATAGCGGATTTGGTGGATGAGATTATTATTGCCGACACTGGATCTACGGATGCTACGAAAGAGATTGCAGAGCGGTATACGGAGAAGGTTTACGATTTTCAGTGGATAGACGATTTTAGTGCGGCCAGAAATTTTGTATTTTCCAAGGCGTCCATGGAATATATATATTCTGCGGACGCAGATGAAGTATTGTCGGAGGAGAATAGGCAGCGCTTTCGGCATCTTAAGGAGACATTGCTTTCCGATATTGAAATTGTGCAGATGAAATACGCAAATCAGCTTCAGTTTGGCACGGTCTATAATTATGATGAAGAGTACCGCCCTAAATTATTTCGGAGGAAACGGGATTTTGTATGGGAAGAACCGATTCATGAGATGGTGCGTCTGACTCCTGTGGTATATGACAGTGATATTGTCATCACACATCTGCCGGGCGAAAGTCATGCAAAACGGGATTTGGAGACGTTTGTCAGACATTATCAGGAGGGGCGCCGCCTGTCCAAACGGCTGCATGGGCTTTATGCAAGAGAGTTGATGCTGGCGGGGGATGCGGAGGATTTTGCTCGGGCGGCAGAATTTTTTGAAATATCCGCTGCGGATGATTCCAGAGACGGAGAGGAACTGGCGCAGGCCTGTTGTGTTATGGCAAAAGCCGCAAGACTGGCGGGAGATATCGTTGCTTTTTTCAAGTATACATCCAAGGTGATCGCAGAGGAGGCTTGTTCTGAAATCTGCTGTGAAATGGGGCATTTTTATGAGAAGGTCAGGGATTTGGAAGAGGCGGCGGTGTGGTATTACAATGCAGTGTATGAAACTCAGCCTATATTGAGCATTCATGCGGGCGGAAGGGAAAGTCTGGAAGGGCTGGTTCGCTGCTATGAGGAGATGGGAAGTCTTGAACAGGCGGATATTTACCGGAAGGAGCTTGAGTGTCTGCTCCGTCAAGGGAGGCACCTCGGGAAGTGCGAAGAAAAGGAAGATTTTCAAAACGGTAAGTGTGAAAGGGAAGAAGAAAGAAGATGAAGTGGGAAGAAAATGTACGAAAAGTGGTGCCTTATGTGGCAGGAGAACAGCCGGAAAAGCCGGATGTTATTAAGTTGAATACAAATGAGTGCCCGTATCCTCCGGCGCCGGGCGTAAAAAGGCTGGCGGCCCAGATGGATTATAGTGCCCTGCGCCTGTACCCTAATGCGCAGACCTCAGTGCTTGTAAACGCTTTAGCGGAATATTATCATGTGAAGCCGGAGCAGGTGTTTGTGGGAGTGGGGTCGGATGATGTGCTGGCCATGGCGTTTCTGACTTTTTTTAACAGCGGAAGACCAATCCTGTTTCCCGATGTGACCTATTCTTTTTATGATGTGTGGGCAAAGCTATATAGGATTCCATATAAGACCTGCGCACTGGACGAGGAATGGCATATCTGCGCTGATGACTACAAACAGCCCAATGGGGGCGTGATTTTTCCGAATCCGAATGCACCCACCGGTTTGATGGAGCCTATGGAAACCGTGGAGGAAATCATACGGGCCAACCGCGAAGTGGTAGTGATTGTAGATGAGGCATATGTGGACTTTGGGGGCACAAGTGCATTGCCATTGTTGGAAAAATATGATAATCTGTTAATTGTGCAGACTTTTTCCAAGTCCAGGGCTATGGCAGGACTGAGGATCGGCTTTTGTATTGGCAGTGAAAAGCTGATTGGGTACCTGAACGATGTAAAATTTTCCTTTAATTCCTATACCATGAATCTTCCTGCGCAGGTGCTTGGGGCGGAGGCTGTGAGGGATGAAGCTTATTTCAGAGAGATTACGGGGAAGATTATTGAAACAAGGGAGCGTGTGAAGGGTGAGCTTAGGGAATTGGGTTTTTCGTTCCCTGATTCCAGTGCTAATTTTATTTTTGCCTCTCATAAAACGATTCCGGCAGAGCAGCTTTTTACGGCGCTTAGAGAAGCCGACATTTATGTGAGGTATTGGAACAAGCCCAGAATATCAAATTCCCTTAGAATTACCATCGGCACGGAGAAACAGATGGACAGTCTGCTGGCTTTTTTGAAAAATTATATCAAAAATAATTAAGAATGGAGAAGTTCGATGATTAAGAGTTTTTTTAAAGGAATTGTAATTGGAATTGCAAACATTATTCCGGGGGTCAGCGGCGGCACCATGATGGTGTCAATGGGTATTTATGATAAATTGATTCACTGTATTACTCATTTGTTCAGTGAGTTTAAGAAAAGTGTGCTGTTCCTGCTGCCGATTGCAGTGGGAATGGCAGCGGCGATTGCGGCCAGTTCTTTTGGATTGATTTTTTTGTTTGAGCATTATCCGATTCAGACCAATCTGTTATTTGTAGGATTGATTTTGGGAGGACTTCCTGCTATCTGGGGGAATGTAAAAGGAAAGAAAATTCAGGCGGGACATATCATTGCAGGAATTTTGTTTTTTGGCATGGTCGTGGGTCTGGCGGTAATGGGAGAAACGGAAGGCAATGCGGCCGACTTATCCTTTGGAATTGTGAATGTGATAAAGCTCTTCGGCGTGGGCGTGATTGCTTCCGCCACCATGGTGATTCCGGGGGTCAGCGGCTCCATGATTTTAATGCTGATGGGATTTTATAATCCTGTATTGAACGCAATCAAAGATTTTTTCACGGCGCTGGCGGCGCTGGATATGGATGGCATTCTGGCGGGCTGCGGTATACTGGTTCCTTTTGGAATCGGTGTGGCTGCGGGGATTTTTGGTATTGCGAAATTGGTGGAAATTATCTTTGAGAAGTTTCCGCTGTACGCATACTGGGCAATTATCGGGTTGATTTTGTCTTCGCCCATTGCAATTCTGCTAATGGGGACTTTCCCCGCATTGACGGTGTTGAATGTACTTACGGGCATAATTGCATTGGCGGTGGGATTTGTGATCGCCATGAAGCTGGGTGAATAGAAGGAAGGGGCAGGGCTGTATAATTTCGATATGGGAATGTATCAGGATTTTGCGGAAGTATATGATGAATTGATGGACACTGTACCTTACGCGCAGTGGGGGGAACGGATAGCAGGGCTGATTCAAAAATATGGTGTATCAAGGCCTTTGCGGGATGCGGAGACTCCTTTGGAGGCTGAAAGAAATCTAGTTGTGGATCTGGGGTGCGGCACCGGAACCTTGGCGGAGATAATGTATGCAAAGGGATATGATGTGATTGGGGTGGATTCTTCGGAATCCATGTTGAGTATTGCAATGGGGAAGAAGGAGAAAAGCGGCGCGGAGATTCTGTATCTGCTTCAGGATATGAGAGAGCTGGAGCTGTATGGTACGGTGGGTACGGTGTACAGCGTGTGCGATTCGCTCAATTATATTCTGGAGGAGGAAGAACTGCTGGCGGTTTTTGGACTGGTAAATAATTATTTGTTTCCCGGCGGTATTTTCATTTTTGATTTTAACACGGTGTATAAGTATCGCGAGGTAATCGGAAATACTACCATTGCGGAGAATCGAGAGGAATGCAGCTTTATTTGGGAGAATTTCTATGATGCCGAGGAAGAGATGAACGAGTATGATCTCACGGTGTTTGTGAGGGAAAAAGAGGAGATTTTTAGAAGATTTACGGAGACTCATTTACAGAGGGGATATACGGCGGAGCAGGTAATTTCCTTGGTGAAACAGGCAGGGATGGCGGTGCTGGAAATTATGGATGCGGACACAGGAGAAGCTGTCTCGGAAAAGAGTGAGAGAGTATATGTCGTGGCGCGGGAACGCGGGAAATGAAAAACTTCTATCGCCGGAAAAGACCGGCGATATATTGGGAATGCAGGACAGCTTAAGGAAGAGGAAACAGCCCTATAAAGTGCAGGGTATCGGTTTGGAAAGGCGAAGGGAACATGGAGCGAAATACCGGAGATTATATTGTGCGGGCCACAGCGGCGGAAGCGCAGATTCGGGCATTTGCCTGTACTACTCGAGGAGTAGTGGAAGCGGCAAGGCAGGCGCATCATACAAGCCCTGTGGTCACAGCGGCGTTAGGACGGCTTTTGAGCGCGGGAGTTATGATGGGCGGCATGCTAAAAGGAGAAAAGGATCTGCTGACCCTGCAGGTGAAAGGTGATGGTCCTATGAAGGATATTACGGTGACTGCAGATTCTCATGGACATGTCAAAGGATATGCGGGGGTTTCGGATGTAATACTGCCTGCAAATGGTGCGGGGAAGCTGGACGTGGCAGGCGCTGTGGGGAAGGGACTGCTTTGTGTCATCAAGGATATGGGGTTAAAAGAACCTTATATCGGGCAGACTATGCTTCAGACAAGTGAAATTGCGGAGGATTTGACCTATTATTTTGCCGCTTCCGAACAGGTTCCTTCTTCGGTGGGATTGGGTGTGTTGATGGAGAAAAATAATACTGTGAAGCAGGCAGGAGGATTTATCGTTCAGCTGATGCCTTATGTCAAGGAGCAGGTGATTGACAGGTTGGAGCAGAATCTGAACAGGATTGCTTCCGTGACGGCTATGCTGGATGCGGGCAATACACCGGAACAAATGCTGGGCTTTATATTGGAGGGGCTGGGATGTGAGATTACGGAAACAAGACCGACGGCTTTCTTGTGTAATTGCAGCAGGGAGAAAATTGAAAAGGTGTTGATTAGTCTGGGAGAAAAGGAAATTCAGGACATGATTGACGACGGGCAGGAGATTGAAGTAAACTGCCATTTCTGTAATAAAAAATATAGTTTCAGCATAGAAGAGCTGGAGCAGATGCTGACAGGAACAAGGGAACGAGGATGAATCCATTGTTATAAATGCGGCGGGTAAGGGTATGTTTTATATCATAAATATGGAAAGGAAGAAGGGCATGAAACAGGGATTTATCAAGACAGCGGCGGTAACACCCAAAATCAAAGTGGCAGATCCGGCTTATAATGCGGGAGTGATCTGTGAGAGGATGGAAGAGGCATATGCCAAGGGTGCAAAAATTATTGTGTTTCCGGAATTATGTCTGACAGGTTATACCTGTGGTGATTTGTTCCTGCAGCAGTTTTTGCTGGAAGAGTCCTGTACATGGCTTTTAAAAATTACGGAGGCGACTTGTGGAAAAGATGCGCTGGTGATGGTAGGACTGCCCATGGAGCGGGACGGAAAGCTTTATAATGTGGCCGCGGTACTTTGGAATGGGAATATTCTTGGGCTGGTGCCAAAGGCAAATATTCCTTCATATGCGGAATTCTACGAGGGGCGCCATTTCTCGGAAGGAAATCAGGAGCCGGTTTATATTCGGCTGGCAGGGAAATCGATTCCGTTTGGCACTAATATTTTATTTGAATGTGAGACGATGCATGGTCTTACCATTGGCTGTGAGATTTGTGAGGATTTGTGGGTGGCCAATTCTCCGGGAACCAGTCATGCCATGATGGGTGCAACCGTTATTGCCAATCTTTCCGCTTCCAACGAGACTGTGGGCAAGGATGAGTATAGAGAGCTGCTGGTGAAGTCTTCCAGTGCCCGTTTGATCTGCGGTTATATCTATACTTCCGCAGGGGAGGGAGAGTCCACACAGGATCTTGTATTTGGCGGGCATAATTTGATTGCGGAAAATGGAATCATATTGGTACAGACGAAACGTTTTCGTTGTGAAGCAATCTATGGAGATATTGATGTGCAGAGAATATTGTCCGAGAGACGGCGCATGGGTACGTTTGGGCGAGCGCCTCAGACCGTATATCAAAAGGTTCCTTTCCGATTAAATATTTCGGAAAATAAACTGGAACGGACTTTTCAGCGCATGCCTTTTGTGCCAAGTGATGAAGAGATGAGAAATAAGCGTTGTGAGGAAATCTTATCCATTCAGTCTTATGGGTTGAAAAAGCGCTATGAACACACCGGACTTTTTACAGCCGTCATTGGCGTTTCGGGGGGACTGGACTCCACGCTGGCATTATTGGTGACGGTTCGTACTTTTGATCTGCTGGGACTGCCTAGAAAGGGGATTATTGCAGTTACCATGCCCTGCTTTGGCACGACGGATAGAACATATGACAATGCCTGCAAGCTGGCCCATGCTTTGGGAACGACATTGGAGAAGGTAGAAATCAGAGAGGCGGTGGAGATTCATTTTCGGGATATCGGACAAAGTCCTCAAACCCATGATGTGACATATGAAAATGCGCAGGCCCGGGAGCGGACGCAGGTACTCATGGATATTGCCAATCGGAGAAACGGCTTGGTTATAGGCACGGGAGATATGTCGGAACTGGCATTGGGATGGGCTACTTATAACGGTGATCATATGTCCATGTATGGGGTTAATGTCGGCGTTCCCAAGACGCTGGTGCGTCATCTGGTGCGGTATTATTCCGACACCTGCGGAGACAGGGCGCTTTCCGAAGTGTTGACGGATGTGCTGGATACGCCGGTGAGTCCTGAACTGCTCCCGCCCGTGGATGGAGTGATTGTGCAAAAGACGGAGGATCTGGTCGGTCCTTATGAGCTGCATGACTTTTTCCTGTATTATATGCTTCGCTGCGGTTTTCCTCCGGCAAAGATATACCGGGCTGCAAAGATTGCCTTTGCGGGATTTTATGATGAGGAAATTATTTTACATTGGCTCAAGACATTCTATCGCAGATTTTTCCAGCAGCAGTTTAAGCGTTCCTGTCTGCCGGACGGTCCAAAGGTGGGAAGTGTGGCTTTGTCGCCCAGGGGGGATCTGCGCATGCCTTCCGACGCAAGCGCGAAGCTGTGGCTGGAGGAGGTGGAGAAGCTGGAATAAACGTATGATTTTTTCAGAAGTTTTGTCAAAGAGAATCGCATCAGCGATTCCCTTTGGCCTTTGTCAATGAATTTTGAATGGCTTCCAGCAGCACCAGAGAGGTGTACTTGGTGTCAGTGGTATAGGTAATGTGATCCAAGGACTGCTGAGTGTATACCTGTTCGCAGATGGAGTCGAAGGTGGGCTGAAGCAGTGGATACATAGTGGTTATGGCGTCACTCAGGTTCACCATGCGTATGGAGGTGATGTTGTTTTTATCCACGATCACTTCCACATCAATGGACTGACTGCCCAAGACCAGCTCAGTGGTATAGATGCCGGGTATGTAGAGAGAGGCGGTTTCCGCCAAGTCCGAATCCGGGGCGGGTGCGTCGTTATTGTCTTTGTCCGGCAGGAACATCATGACTAGCAGAATGACAAAGAGAATTCCCAGCGCTGCGAAGATTGCGGTATAAATCAGTTCTTTCATGTGAAGTACAACGATTTTGGTTTTAGCACTCATCCATTTCCCCTTAATCTTTATCTTGACATTTTATCTTTATAATAAATATGTGGCAGGAGAGGGTTTTATGCAGAGAATTAGATTGGATTGGAAAGAAATTGAAATTGGAATGACATAGTGCAGAATACGGAAAAGGGCCAATGACAAGACGCATGGAGGCGGCAGATAAAGAATGGGTGAAGAGAGGGGTTATGAAGTACCGATGCTTTGAGATTGACACAAATTATGTATGATTTACAGATTTCCGCAATACAGTGTAATAGTAGTAAAATAAAACAGGATGGGAATTATGAAGTTTACGAAAATGCATGGCTGCGGGAATGACTATATTTATGTAAATGGTTTTGAAGAGAAGGTAGACAGTTCGGAAAAACCGAATCTTGTTCGGAGGCTTAGTCATAGGAAGCATGGGATTGGAGGAGATGGGGTGATTTTTATTAATCCTTCCCAAACGGCTGACTTTGAGATGGAGATGTATAATGCGGACGGCACGAGAGCGGAGATGTGTGGAAATGGAATTCGGTGTGTGGCGAAGTATGTATATGACAAAGGGCTGACGGACGCACGGCACATTACAGTGGAGAGCGGCGGACAGGTGAAGGAGCTGGATTTGACGGTGGAAAGGAATCGGGGGCTGTCCGGCGACAGAGGAGAAGTCAAAATGGTGCGTGTCAATATGGGAAGTCCGGTTTTAGAGCCTTCGGCCATACCGGTTCAGGCAAAGGAGAATCCTGTGATTCATGCGCCCATTTTGGTGGATGGCAAGGAGTATCGTATGACATGCGTATCCATGGGAAATCCTCATGCTGTGATTTTTGCGGAGCGAGTGGAGGAGATAAATCTGGAGAAGATAGGGCCGTTGTTTGAAAATCATAGTAGATTTCCCAAGCGGGTGAATACGGAGTTTGTAGAAGTCCTTGACAGCAGGCATTGTTTTCTGAGGGTGTGGGAGAGAGGAACGGGGGAGACGCTTGCCTGCGGTACGGGAGCATGCGCAGCTGTGACGGCCGGCGTGCTAAATGGTTTGACAGAGCCGCGGGCAGAGGTTAAAATGTTAGGGGGAGAACTGTTGATAGAATGGGACAGGGAGAAAGATGTGATTTATATGACGGGGCCTGCGGTGACGGTGTTTGAGGGAGAAGTGTGAACGGAATGAAGCTTTTCTAAGGCTGGAAAGTACCCAGCCTTAGAAAAGCTAAGTCATTCCGGGAAGAACACAAGTGCGGCGTTCTTCCGGTTTTGCACCAGTTCATGGATTGTTCGTGCAATCTAATGAGGCGGGCTTTATAAGTATGCTATAATGATAAATCAGCTGCAGGCTGTAGAAAGGTATGGTGTTTAAAATGTTTAAAGTCAATGAGAATTATTTAAAACTTCCGGGAAGCTATTTGTTTTCTACGATTGGGAAAAAGGTGAGCGCCTATAGCGCGGCAAACCCGGACAAGCGGGTTATTCGGCTTGGAATCGGTGATGTGACGCAGCCGCTGGCGCCGGTGATTGTGGAAGCTCTGCACAGTGCGGTGGACGAGATGGGAAAGGCGGAAACCTTCCATGGTTATGCGCCGGATCTGGGATATGAATTTTTGAGGGATGCAATCGCACAAAATGATTATAAGGCTCGGGGCTGCAGGATCGAGGCAGATGAGATTTTTATTTCGGACGGAGCGAAAAGCGACTCGGCCAACATTCAGGAAATTTTCAGTCTGGATAATCGGATTGCGGTGTGTGACCCCGTATATCCCGTTTATGTGGATTCCAATGTGATGGCGGGCAGGACAGGTACTTATGATAAGGAAAAGGAAACATGGAGTGATGTGATTTATATGCCTTGTACCGCAGATAACGATTTTGCGCCGGAGCTGCCCAAGGAAGCTCCTGATTTGATTTACCTGTGTTTCCCGAACAATCCTACCGGTGCTGCGATTACAAAGGCGCGGCTGCAGGAGTGGGTGGATTACGCCAATAGGACGGGGGCTGTCATATTGTATGACGCCGCCTATGAAGCGTATATTTCACAGGCGGATGTCCCTCATAGTATATATGAATGTGAGGGAGCCAGAACCTGTGCCATTGAGCTTCGCTCTTTTTCCAAGAACGCAGGTTTTACCGGCGTGCGCTTAGGGTTTACCGTGATTCCGAAGGATTTGAAGTGCGGGGAGACGGCGCTTCATTCGCTGTGGGCAAGACGTCATGGCACGAAATATAATGGGGCGCCCTATATTGTGCAAAGGGCCGGAGAAGCAGTTTATTCCAAAGAAGGACAAGAACAGCTGAAGAAACAGGTTGCTTATTATATGAATAACGCAGATTATATTTTTAACGGTTTAAAGGAGGCGGGTTATACGGTTTCCGGCGGCGTGAATGCGCCGTATATTTGGTTGAAAACGCCGAGCGGCATGACCAGCTGGGAATTTTTCGACGCTCTGCTGGAGAGGGCGAATGTGGTTGGTACGCCCGGTTCCGGTTTCGGTCCCAGCGGCGAGGGATACTTTAGGCTGACTGCGTTTGGAAGTTATGAGAATACGGTGGAAGCCGTGGACAGGATTAAGGCGCTGCAGTTTTAGTATAATTTTCTGCGGGCGGTCTGGCGGTTCTCTGGCAGGAGCTGGTTATTACGGTTAGGTTTTTTAGGAGGCGCAGAAAGGCAAGGCAGTCAAAGTATCTGCCGCGAATATGAATACAGGAAGTATACGATGGAAGGAAGGCGGATATTGCGGGTATCCGTATTGTATGGGAGGATTGTTTGAAAGAATGAAGGAAAGAGAAGGCAGGAGCCGCAGGCGAATGTGGATAATGTCGGGAATTATGATTGTGGTTTCGGTATTTGTCATATATCTGACCCATAGGGCGGTTCCGTTTATGATGGATGATATATGGTACTCTACCATACTTTCAAACGATACTCCGATTACATCCTTTTCGGATATTATTCAAAGCCAGATTTGGCATTATCAAAACTGGGGCGGCAGGAGCATGACCCATGGAATTTTACAGATGACCCTGCTGGCGGGGAAAGAGGCGGCGGATATTTTGAATGTAATCTGTACTCTTGTACTGGCGGCAATGGTCTGTATTGTGTCTGAGAATCGCAGGCTCCCGGCATTTTTGGCGGCTATGGCGCTTACGCTGGGATTGAATGCCAACTGGCGCATGAGCATGTTCTGGCAGTCGGGCGCGGCAAATTATTTGTATATTACAGTGTTTATACTTGCCTTTGCTCATTGTTATCTGAGGGAGCTTTCGGGGGAGCATCCGCTTCGCCGGCCGCTGCCCAGAATCACTTTATGGGTGATTCCCTTGGGAATCCTTGCGGGCTGGAGCAATGAAAATATGGGGCCTGCCATGTGGATATTGAGTGTGGCGGTCATGGCATCGGTGGTAAAGGAAAAAGGCAGGGTGGAGCCATGGATGGTATTGGGCAGTCTGTCCTGTCTGGCAGGAAGCGTGATGTGCATAGCGGCGCCGGGAAATTTTGTCCGTGTTCATCAGAGCGAAGAAGATATGTATGGGGTGGTGTGGAAGCTTTTTCTGAGGAGTTATCGTGAATGCAGAGCGGCGCTGGACTATTTGTTTCCCACGCTGCTGGTGCTTGGATTTCTTTGGATAGTGAGCTGCTGTGTGCTGAAGCAGGCGCTTTGCAGGAGGGATAACATACTTCTGGGGTGCGCGCTGCTGTCGTGGGGGGCTTTTATTCTGTCGCCCCATTATCCTGACCGCGCCTGTTTTGGAACTATGGTATTGTGCATCTGTGTGATATTGTCCTTGGCGAAAAAAATACTACGGCGGCGCGGAGAGCTGTCATGGCCGTTATGGGGAGGCATGGCGCTTATCT
Organism: uncultured bacterium; assembly: GCA_948467735.1. Lineage (GTDB taxonomy): Bacteria > Bacillota > Clostridia > Lachnospirales > Lachnospiraceae > Acetatifactor. The sequence continues at coordinate 45,400 of CAOKFN010000016.1, read as the reverse complement.
GGCTGAGGGGCATGTATTTCTGCGGGGAATTTCTGGCGGTTTCATGGGGCTGGATTAAATAAATCGGATATTTTTATCTCCCTGACTGTGTGCTCATTTTTCATTGAATGATAACTGTCGGATGAAATTAAAACTTGCAAAAAAGAAAAAAGTGTGGTAGCATAATTTTTATATATTAGAAATGCGATGAAGGAGACTCTTATCAGGGAAGACAACAGGAAGGCGGCGTCACCGACTGAAAGCGCTGCCAGTGGGAACTGATATAGGGAACGCTCTGGAGCAGGCCGTTTGAATGGAAAAAATCGTTTTCACTTGAATATATTTTTCCTGTAGGGCGGCACGTTGCACGCGTTAAGTGATAGAGAGGAACGGTCGGGAAAGCCTTTGATGGAAGGCGCGGCTGTCAAGGCGGGTGGTACCGCGGATAAGGGTGTTGTCATTATTCGTCCCGGAATGCAGGAATCTGTGTTCCGGGGCGTATTTTTTTTGGAGGAGATATTATGGAGATGAAAAACCGTTACAGAGATATTACCATGAAAGAAATCGGAGAACAGCATATCGGGCAGACAGTCCGAGCGGCAGGATGGGTTGAAAATATACGCGACCATGGCGGCGTGTCCTTTCTTCATCTGCGGGATATGTACGGCGTTTTACAGGTGGTCATTCGCAGGGACAGCATATTGAAGGGGCTGACCAAGGAAACCTGTATTACCGTAAAAGGGGTGGTGGAGAAACGTGACGAGGACACTTACAATCCTAAGCTGCCCACGGGCACCATTGAGCTGGATGCGCAGGAAATTACCGTATTGGGCAAAGTGTATAAGCAGCTTCCCTTTGAGGTGATGACTTCCAGAGAAACAAGGGAGGAGGTGCGTCTGATATACCGTTATCTGGATTTGCGGAATGCCAAGGTGCGGGATAATATATTATTCCGCTCACAAGTTATCAGCTTTCTGAGGCAGAAAATGACGGAGATGGGATTTGTGGAAATTCAGACGCCCATTCTCTGCGCTTCATCCCCGGAGGGCGCAAGAGATTATATTGTGCCTTCGCGTAAATTTAAAGGAAAGTTTTATGCGCTGCCTCAGGCGCCCCAGCAGTATAAGCAGCTGCTGATGGTATCGGGAATCGATAAATACTTTCAGATTGCCCCATGTTTTCGGGATGAAGACGCCCGTGCGGACCGTTCCCCGGGAGAATTTTACCAGCTGGATTTTGAGATGAGCTTTGCGGAGCAGGAGGATGTATTTCGGGCCGGGGAGGAAATTCTTTCCGCAGTGTTTGAGAAATTTGCGCCGGAGGGCGCGGCGGTTACGCAGGCGCCGTTTCCTGTGATCAGTTATAAGCAGGCGATGCTGGAATTTGGCTGTGACAAGCCGGATCTGCGAAATCCGCTTAGGATTCTGGATGTGACGGACTTTTTTCAGAAATGTACGTTTAAGCCGTTTTTGGGCAGGACGGTTCGGGCCATTAAGGTTCATGAGGATATGAGCAGGAAGTTCCATGAGAAATTGCTGCAGTCTGCCGTTTCTCTTGGAATGGGAGGGCTGGGTTATCTGGAGGTGACGGAGGATTTTTCCTATAAAGGGCCGATTGACAAATTTATTCCCGTGCCCTTAAAGGGCGAGCTGCGGAAGCTGGCCGGGCTTGAGGTCGGCGATACGATTTTCTTTATTGCGGACAAGGAGGAGAGGGCCTGCTATTATGCGGGCAAAATTCGTAATGAGCTGGGGGAGAAGCTGGGGCTGACGGAAAAAAATGCCTTTCGTTTCTGCTATGTAAACGATTTTCCCATGTACGAGCTTGACCCGGACACAAAGCAGCTCGCCTTCACGCACAATCCGTTTTCCATGCCCCAAGGGGGGATGGATGCGCTGGAACATCAGAATCCACTGGAAATTCTTGCCTATCAGTACGATGTTGTATGTAACGGCGTTGAGCTTTCCTCTGGGGCGGTGCGGAATCATGATATAGATATTATGGTAAAAGCGTTTGCACTGGCAGGGTATGACGAAGAAACCTTGAAAAAGAAATTCGGGGCGCTTTATCAGGCATTCCAATTCGGAGCGCCGCCCCACGCGGGCATGGCTCCCGGTGTGGACAGGATGCTTATGCTGCTTCGGGGGGAGGAGAACATCCGGGAGGTTATCGCGTTCCCCATGAGCGGTTCCGCCCAAGATCTGCTCTGCGGCGCCCCCGGGGAGGTGACGGAGCAGCAGCTGCGGGAGGTACACATTAAAGTGAGGGACTGAGCGCCGATTAGAGCAAAGCAGGCTTTTTTGCATGTGGGAATTCGGAAAGGAAAGAATCATATGGCAAATATCATTGATGACGAGACAATAGAGTATGTGAGCATTCTCGCCAAGCTGGAGCTTTCGGACGAAGAGAAGGAGCAGGCCAAAAAGGATATGGGAAGGATGCTGGATTATATCGATAAATTAAACGAACTGGATACCACGGATGTGGAACCCATGTCCCATGTATTTCCGGTGATGAACGTATTTCGGGAGGATGTGGTGACGAACGGCGACGAGAGCGGAAAGATGCTGCAAAATGCCCCCGGTCAGAAGGACGATATGTTTGTGGTGCCTAAGACTTTTTGAACCGGAATGATTACGGGAAGTTAGGAGGACAAAATGACGGAGCTTTTATCTCTTTCGGCTGTGGAGCTTGCCACAGCAATCAAAGAAGGCAGGACAACGGCGGTGGAAGCCATGGAGGCAGTCTTTGAGCAGATTAAAAAAACGGAGAACGCCCTGCACTGTTATGTGACTCTGGACAAGGAGAAGGCGCTGGAAAAGGCGGGGGCGGTGCAGAAGAAAATAGAGGGCGGAGAACTGGACGGTCCCTTGGCAGGCGTGCCCATGGCCGTCAAGGATAACCTTTGTACGGAGGGGATGCGGACCACCTGCGCTTCTAAAATACTGGATAATTTTATTCCCGCCTATTCCGCGGAAGCGGTTCTCCAATTGGAAAAGGCGGGCGCGGTTCTTATCGGCAAGACCAATATGGACGAGTTTGCCATGGGCTCCACCACGGAAACTTCCGCCTATGGCGTAACCCGCAATCCTCATAATCCGGCCCATGTGCCGGGAGGGTCTTCGGGCGGTTCCGCGGCGGCGGTATCGGCCGGAGAGTGCTTTTTTGCATTGGGCTCCGATACCGGCGGTTCCATCCGGCAGCCCGCTTCCTACTGCGGCGTGGTGGGACTGAAGCCGACCTATGGCACGGTTTCCCGTTTCGGGCTGGTTGCGTATGGCTCCTCGCTGGATCAGATTGGGCCTTTGGGCAGGACGGTGGAGGACTGCGCGGTGATTTTGGACGCGATTTCCGGATACGACGAGAAGGATTCCACTCAGATAAAGCGGGAAGAAGGCCTTTCATGGGAGGAAGACGTTTTACGGAAAGAGGGCGTGAAGGGGATGAGGCTTGGCGTTCCCAGAGCCTATATTCGCGGGGAGGGGCTTGACGCCAATGTGCGGGACGCGGTGCTTCGGGCGGCGGAGCTTCTGCGCGCGGCGGGAGCCGTTGTGGAGGAATTTGATTTGGGGCTGGTGGAGTACGCCATTCCCGCGTATTATACCATTGCTTCCGCGGAGGCCAGTTCCAATTTAGAGCGCTTCGACGGGGTGAAATATGGTTTTAGGGCCGAGGCGGAGGAGCTGCATCAAATGTATAAAAAAACCCGCTCCCAAGGATTTGGGCCGGAGGTAAAAAGGCGCATCATGCTGGGCAGTTATGTGCTGAGCTCCGGTTATTATGACGCTTATTATCTGAAAGCGCTGAGGGTAAAGGCCATGATAAAGCAGGAATTCGACAAGGCGTTTGGAGAGTATGACTGTATTCTGGGGCCCACGGCGCCAACCACGGCCCCGAGGCTGGGCGAAAGTCTGGCGGATCCTCTGAAGATGTATCTAGGGGATATTTACACGATTTCCGTGAATCTCGTCGGGCTGCCCGCTATCAGCGTTCCCTGCGGGGCGGATGAGGAGGGGCTGCCCATCGGACTGCAGCTGATCGGGGACTGTTTTCAGGAAAGGAAGCTGCTGCGGGCGGCCTATGTCGCGGAGCAGGAAGTTAAGAAATGCCGGAAGAAGATATAAAAGGGCAGATGCGAAGTCGGAAAGCGGCAGATGCGGAGCTGAAAAAGGCAGATGCGAAACCGGGAAACGGCAGAGCGAAGTCGGAAGGCGGCAGATGCGAAGCTGAAAAAGGCAGATGCAAAAACGGGAAACGGCAGATACAGAGCCGAAAAACGGCAGGCGCAGGAGCCGGAATAAAAATAGTCCAGCTAAGAAATGTCAAGAGGAAATTTAAAACAGTCTCGGAATGGAAGCGCCCGGAAGAAAATTTCAGCTGCGCCCTTTGCAGATGAAATTTTCTTCCCTGTGTGGGCGCTGTAGTGTAGAGACGGTACTGGAATAGGAGGCAGAAGAATGGCAAAGGAATATGAGACAGTGATTGGACTGGAGGTGCATGTGGAGCTTGCCACGAAAACCAAGATTTTCTGCGGATGCTCCACGGCATTCGGGGGAAGGCCTAATTCACATACCTGTCCGGTCTGTACGGGGATGCCCGGAACGCTTCCCGTGCTGAATAAAAAAGTGCTGGAATATGCGGTTGCAGTGGGGCTTGCGGCCAACTGCAGCGTTACCAGATACTGCAAATTTGACCGGAAGAATTATTTTTATCCCGATAACCCTCAGAATTATCAGATTTCCCAGCTATACCTGCCCATCTGCAGGGACGGATATGTGGAGATTGAAATTCCGAAGGAAACGTCGGAAAATATGGATTCCAAAGCAGTGGACGCGCCCCGGACTAAGAGAATCGGCATTCATGAAATCCATATGGAAGAGGACGCGGGAAAGCTTATACATGACGAATGGGAGGACGCTGCGCTGGTGGATTATAACCGTTCGGGAGTGCCGCTGATAGAGATTGTGTCCGAACCCGATATGAGAAGCGCGGAGGAAGTGATTGCCTATTTGGAGAAGCTGCGTCTGATGATTCAGTATCTGGGGGCCAGCGACTGCAAGCTGCAGGAGGGCTCCATGCGGGCGGACGTGAATCTGTCCGTCCGGGAGGCGGGAGCGAAGGAATACGGAACCCGCACGGAGATGAAAAATCTGAATTCCTTCCGGGCCATAGCCAAAGCCATCGAGGGGGAGAGAAACCGCCAGATTGACCTGCTGGAAGCGGGAAAGGCGGTGGTTCAGGAAACACGCCGCTGGGATGAGGCGAAGGAAACCTCCTATGCCATGCGCTCCAAGGAGGATGCGCAGGATTACCGTTATTTTCCGGATCCGGATTTGATGCCTATCAGCATCAGCGACGCTTTTCTGGAGGAAATCCGTTCCAGACAGCCGGAATTCCGGGAGGAAAAAATGAAACGCTATCGGAAGGAATATGATCTTCCCGACTATGATATTGAGATTATCACGAATTCCAAGCATATGGCGGATATTTTTGAAGCAGCGGCCGCGCTGGGGAGCCAGCCCAAAAAGGTATCCAACTGGCTCATGGGGGAGACGCTGCGCCTGTTGAAAGAAAAGGAATCGGATCCGGAGGACATTCGTTTTTCACCGGAAAATCTGGCAAAATTGATTGCTTTGACGGAATCGCAGGCAATTAATTCCAACGTGGCTAAGGAAGTATTTGAGGTGATGTTTGAACAGGATGTGGATCCCGAGCGCTATGTGGAAGAAAAGGGATTGAGGATGGTAAACGACGAGGGAGCCCTGCGAAAAGCGGTGGAGGAGGTAATAGCGGCAAATCCTCAGTCCGTGCAGGATTACCATAACGGCAGAGAAAGAGCCGTCGGCTTCCTAGTGGGTCAGACCATGAAAGCCATGAAGGGAAAAGCGGATCCCGTGGCGGTCAATAAGCTTTTGAAAGAACTTCTGTGAGCATAAAACGGCGCATTCCTGTCCGACATTGACAGGCGGAAGACGCTTGATTCAAAAAAACCAATGGCACCGCAGGCAGAGGCAGGTGTCTGATAAACAAAAGGCGGCGGATATTCCCATAGAAACAAGTTTTCGTTTGAGGAATATCCGCCGACAGCCATGTTCAAAAAAGCAGGCGGAACTCTGCCCTGTAAGCCCATACATTTCAAACAGGCGGAAAATCCGCGCAGAAAACGCCATCAATGGCGGGATAAGTTTTCGGGCTTGTTCGGCAATGATTTATTCAAAAATAAAATCGATAAATTTGGAGACGTTTTCCGCTCTCTTTGTGTTTCCCACAATGGCTGCAATACAATCGCCGGTATAGTAGAAGGAATCCTTCAAAGCGGAATCGGCCTTCAGGTAAATGCCTACGGGAATGGGGTCGTCCATTGCTTCGGGATTCCTTGGGTCGGGATATTCGATTATGTTAGAAGTATCCATGCCATTGCGGTTTGCTAGGTATTCCTCCATGACGGTCTGGTCCATATAATAGAAATAAGGCTGATATTGGGCATATTGTTCTTCCGACAGGAATTCTCTTAAATCCAAGAAAGTATCGCCGTAGGCATAATGCTGCATAATGGCTTCGTCGGTGACGAAGACGTCCACGTTTTTGGCGGCAATATAGGCGGTCAGCTTTTCGCTGGAGGTGATGGTTACTTGATCAAGCACGTTCAGGTCAATGCGCATGGAGGCGTCCAAATGGATTTCATATTCGTCCGTGTCAATTCCGGCGGCCTCCGCAAAGCTTTGGGCATATTCTTCGGCGCGCGGCATTTCCACCGCGTTGATCAACGCGGCGTAAATGGCGGTATCCTTCTGCGTCAGCCAGTGCCAGCCGATGGAGATTATGAAAAAGGCGCCGGCTGCAATGGCGATCACATGCCATTTATAATATTCAAAAAAATAGCTTAATTTTTCTTTCAAGGTTCCATGTTTCAGCGCTTCCCGCTCTTCTTTAAATTCGTCCATTACCGGCATGGCGGCACCTCCCTGATTTGTTGTGTAATGTAATATGGCTCCCGCAGTCGGGAACCGGAAGCAGGTAAAATTCTATTGTAATGATACGAGTTTGTTCAAGGGATGTCAAGGAAACGAATCTAACCAGATTCTAAAAAAAAGATAAATAAGGGAGGATTTGTGAAAGTGCCTTGCAAGTTGAAAAGAGATGGGGTATATTATTATTAATGCGTCATATATATGATGCATTAATAAAATAAAGGACAGGTAGGTAAGATGAGCGATACTTATGTGGAATGTCTGGTAAAGGCGAAGCCTTCCATACTGGGCAGATTTTTTAAGGTTCTGTTGATTGTGCTGACGGTGATATTTACGCTTGTTTTCATGGTGCTGGGGCCCATGATTCCCTTTTTGATCTTTGTGCCGGTACTGACCGGCGCGGGAGCTTACTTCGTCAATATGTTTACCGATCTGGAATATGAGTATCTCTATCTGGACAGGGAACTGACGGTGGATAAGGTAATGGCAAAGACCAAGAGAAAAAGAATGGCGGTTTACAGTCTGGAGAAGATAGAGATACTGGCGCCCATAAAGAGCTATCATCTGGACAATTACAAGAATCGCACCGCCAAGGAGATTGATTACAGCATCGGCGAGGAATTGAAGCCGGACAAGCGGTATGTGATGTACTACGAGGGCAGCCAGAAGATTATATTAAGTCCTTCCGAGGATATGATTAAGGTCATGAGGAATATGTCGCCGAGAAAAGTGTATGCGGATTAGCCGTTAAATTTTGTATTGACATAACGCATAAATTTTGGTAAACTCATGAGAATTAAAAAATCACATACAATCACATAGGAGGATGGAAGATGGGACAGATTATCGGTGAGGGAATTACCTTTGACGACGTGCTGCTGGTGCCTGCGTACTCGCAGGTCATACCGAATCAAGTGGATTTGACGACTTGGCTGACAAAGAAGATTAAGCTGAATATCCCTATGATGAGCGCGGGGATGGATACCGTGACGGAACACCGCATGGCCATAGCCATGGCAAGGCAGGGCGGTATCGGCATCATCCACAAAAATATGTCTATAGAAGCGCAGGCAGAAGAAGTAGACAAGGTGAAACGTTCGGAAAACGGCGTTATCACGGATCCCTTTTCCTTGACTCCCGAACATACTCTGGCGGACGCGGACGCCTTGATGGGGAAATTCCGCATTTCCGGCGTCCCCATCACGGAAGGCCGTAAGCTGGTGGGCATTATCACCAACCGCGACCTGAAATTCGAGACGGATTTCACCAAGAAAATCAAAGAATCCATGACCAGCGAGGGATTGATTACCGCGCCGGAGGGAATCACCTTGGAGGAGGCGAAGAAAATTCTGGGAAAGGCCAGAAAGGAAAAGCTTCCCATTGTGGATGAGAATTTTAATCTAAAAGGGCTTATCACCATCAAAGATATAGAGAAAACCATCCGGTATCCGCTGGCGGCAAAGGATGAACAGGGGAGGCTTCTCTGCGGCGCCGGCGTGGGAATTACGGCAAACGTCCTTGACAGGGTATCGGCGCTGGTGGACGCCAAGGTGGATGTGATCGTGCTGGACAGCGCCCATGGGCATTCCCAGAACGTGTTGAACTGTCTGAGGATGATCAAGGAGAAATATCCGGAGCTTCAGGTGATTGCGGGCAATGTGGCAACCGGACAGGCGGCAAAGGATTTGATTGAGAACGGCGCGGACGCCGTAAAGGTAGGAATCGGGCCCGGCTCCATCTGTACGACCCGCGTGGTGGCAGGTATCGGCGTGCCTCAGATTACGGCGATTATGGACTGTTATGAGGCGGCGAAGGAATACGGCGTTCCCATCATTGCGGACGGGGGCATTAAATATTCCGGAGATATCACCAAGGCGATCGCCGCGGGCGGAAATGTGTGTATGATGGGAAGCATGTTCGCGGGATGCGAAGAGAGTCCCGGAGAGTATGAACTGTTCCAAGGAAGAAAGTACAAGGTTTATCGGGGCATGGGCTCCATCGCCGCCATGGAGAACGGCAGCAAGGATCGGTATTTTCAGGAGAATGCGAAAAAGCTTGTGCCGGAAGGCGTGGAAGGGCGCGTGGCTTATAAGGGAGATTTGGAGGACACGGTATTCCAGCTGCTGGGAGGACTGCGCTCCGGCATGGGATACTGCGGCGCCCATAATATCGAGGAGCTGAAGCAGAACGGCAGGTTTGTGAAGATATCCGCTGCGTCCTTGAAGGAAAGCCATCCTCACGACATTCATATTACCAAGGAAGCGCCTAATTACAGCGTGGATGAATAAATATTGTGCATAAGGGATTGTCGGGGGCGCATGCTTTAAGCGTGCGCCCGTTTATTTCCGCGGGCAATGAGGAAAAGTAATTGGTTCCCGGGAAGCCTGCCGTCGTGGGCGTGAATTTCCGACGGAATCCGTTTTCCCATAGGAAAAGCGTCGGATGTACTATTTTTTTCATATATTTTTTAGATTTTAGCCGGATAGATATTGCAAACTTTTCAAAAAGTAGTTACAATGAGATGTGAAAAGCATTTTTAGCGGAAATATAATAAGCGGGAGCGAGAGAAAATGAAAATAATTATGTTGGGCGCGCCGGGGGCCGGCAAGGGAACTCAGGCGAAAATGATTGCGGAGAAATTCGGCATTCCTCATATCTCCACAGGGGATATTTTCCGTGCCAATATTAAGAACGGCACGGAGCTGGGAACGGAAGCGAAGAAATATATGGATCAGGGGCTTTTGGTGCCGGATGAGCTGACGGTGAAAATTCTGCTTGACAGAGTGGCGCAGGAGGACTGTGCCAAGGGCTATGTGCTGGACGGCTTCCCAAGGACGATTCCTCAGGCGCAGGTTCTGGACGAGGCGCTGCAAAAGCTGGGAGAAACCATTGATTATGCGGTGAATGTGGATGTTCCCGACGACAATATTGTAAAGAGAATGTCCGGCAGACGCGCCTGCTTAAAGTGCGGGGCGACTTTTCATGTGGAGCATATTCCGCCTAAAAAGGAGGGAGTCTGCGACAGCTGCGGCGGCGAGCTGGTGCTTCGGGACGATGACAAGCAGGAGACGGTACAGAACCGTTTGAAGGTATATCATGACCAGACACAGCCTCTGATTGACTACTATACGAAGAAGGGCGTTTTGAAAACCGTGGACGGAACCTTGGAGATGCAGGATGTATTTCGGTCGATTTCAGATATATTAAAGTAGGAAAGTTGTGTTATCATGGCGATTATAATTAAGACAGAAGAACAAATAAAGCTTATCCGGGAATCCTGCAGGCGGCTGGCCATCGTACATAAGGAGCTGGAGGAAATGATACGTCCCGGCATCTCCACCAGAGAAATTGACATCAAGGGGGACAGTCTGATTCGCAAGCTGGGCGGCATCCCGAATTTCCTGCATTATAACGGATATCCGGCGAGCATCTGTGTGTCCGTCAACGACGAGGTGGTGCATGGCATTCCAAGCAAGCGCCGCATTTTACAGGAGGGCGATATTGTAAGTCTGGATGCGGGAATGATTTATAAAGGGTATCATTCCGACGAGGCCAGAACCCACGGGGTGGGAAAAATCAGCCCGGAGGCCCGGAAACTGATAGACGCTACTAGGGAGAGTTTTTTTGCAGGTATAAAAATGGCGAAAGCAGGCAATCATTTGTTTGATATTTCCAATGCCATTGCCGCGTATATCAAGCCTTACGGATATGGCATCGTGCGGGATCTGGTGGGGCACGGGGTGGGTACGAAGCTTCACGAGGACCCGCAGGTCCCCAATTATGCGCAGATTAAGAGGGGGCCGAAGCTTCGGGCGGGCATGACCCTTGCCGTAGAGCCCATGATTAATATGGGAAGGGCGGATGTGGAATGGCTGGAGGATAATTGGACTGTGGTGACGGAGGACGGATCCATTTCGGCCCATTATGAGAATACCATACTGATCACGGACGGGGAACCGGAGATTTTGACGCTTTAAGTGCGGCAGGAATGGGGTTTGAATGAGTATGATTGGACAGCTGGCTTTCTCGAAGGCCGGGCATGACAGGGGGGAGCTTTATGTGATCACGGCGGAGGAGGGCGATTTTGTCTTTCTTTGCGACGGATGCCTGAAGCCCCCTGATAAACCGAAAAAGAAGCGAAAAAAGCATATACAGCCTATGAACCGAAGGGTGGAGGAAGCGCTGCTTTGGAAGCTGCAAAAAGGCGAAACGGTATATGCGGAAGAAATTAAGTATGCATTGAAGCAGTATAAAACGGCCGCAGCAGCCGGGACGGAAAACGTCATGGGGCGGCAATAGAAAGATGGAGGAAATATATGTCTAAAAGTGATGTAATTGAAATTGAGGGTACTGTTGTGGAGAAGCTGCCTAACACCATGTTTCAGGTGGAATTGGAGAACGGACATCGTGTGCTGGCGCATATCAGCGGCAAGCTTCGCCAAAATTTTATCCGTATTCTGCCGGGGGACAGGGTGACGCTTGAGCTTTCACCCTATGATTTGAGCAAGGGGCGCATTATCTGGCGGGATAAATAGACCGCATCTCCAAAATGCAGAAGCAGAGGAAGTGGAGATGAAAAAGAGGATACGAAATGTATTGATTATTTTGTTTGGCAGCGCGGCGGCAGGTTCCCTTCTGCTGATGTTGACATTTTTGCTTCCGGTGGATTCTGCCAGAAGGCATGCGGCGGAATCCTTGTATGAAATGATAGAAGTCAAAGAGGATCCCAACGGCGACGGCTGGCGCAAAAGGATTGTGAGCGTCAAGGATAATTTTACGGACTGCCTTATGGTGCAGAATGCATTGGAGAGGGTGGAAGGGCAGGGGCCTTGGGCACATGCCATGTACATTTTTCATCATGACCTTGGGGACGACACTACGTGGATGACGGAGAAGTCTTTGACGGAATTTGTGCGGAGAGGCTCGGAGGGCATGTATTTAAAAGAATATTCCAAGTACTGGCATGGGTATTTGGTGTATTTAAAACCTCTGCTGATGTGCATGTCGTGGAAGCATGTGGAGACTTTTCTGGCTGTTTTTCAAATTTTGCTGCTGCTGGCGGCAGCGGCGGTATCGTGCTATCGGAGAAAAGCATATCTGGGTCTGGGCATTCTTGTGACGTTTCTGTTTATGAAACCCCTGCGCATATGGTTTTCGTTGACTTTATCGGATTGCTGGAGTATTACATTGGCGGCTGTGATAGTGCTGATGCTTTTTTATGATAAGATAGAGAGAAAAAACTGGCGGGAAGAGGTTTTTCTGCTGATAGGAATTCTGACGGCGTATATTGATTTCCTGACGTACCCGATTGTGACATTGGGAGTGCCGCTGTGCGTGTGGCTGGCGCTTAGCGGCGAGACGGCGTGGAAAAAGCAGTTAAGCAAAACCTTCTGGAACTGCGCCTGCTGGGCGGCGGGCTATCTGGGAATGTGGGGAATGAAGTGGGTAATTGCGGAAATTACCTGTCAGACAGGAACCTTGAGAAATGCGGCATGGTCCATTATCTACAGAACTTCCCCGCTGGACGGCTATGCTTCCGTGTTCTCGGGGGTGAGCAGAACCTTCGGAGCGGTTTTGCAGCAGTATGACTCCGTGATGTACGGAATAGGATTTGGAATTCTTGCGGCGGCGGCGCTGGTTTCCGGCGTGTGGTGTCTGATCAAGGCGCGCAGCGCGGACTGGGGAATTTCTATGGTCTGTCTGGGGGCGGCGGCGTTATTTCCTATGGGCTGGCTGATTCTGACGCAGAATCATACGGCGATTCATTGTGAATTTACCTTTAGAATTGTCGGCGTGACCGTTATGGCGCTTTGGTGCATGACAGTTTCTTCCGTGCGGACCATAAGAAAGAGGGCGAAAGAAAATGGAATCCAAAATGGAATCGGGCAAAAATAAAATTTGCTGCTGTTATTTTATTTCTGTTGTGCTTCTTCTTGCCTATCCCCTTCGTCATATTTATCTGGGCGTGGATTTGTGGGACGCCGGTTATAACTATGCCAATTTTAAATACAGCGGGCCGGAGTATATGGACGCCATGTGGTATTATGCCACATGGCTTGCGACTGTATTCGGAAATATTCTGACCCGCCTGCCGGGGGGCGGAAGTATGCTTGGCATGAACGTCTACACCTCGCTGGTGATCGGCATGATGGGGGCGGGGGCTTTTTGGTTCTGCGTGAAAAGGCTGCATATGCCGGTATGGCTGGCGTTTTGGGGGGAAATTCTTGCCCTCAGCCTATGCTGGGCGCCTTCCGGGCTGCTGTATCATTACCTGACCTATGCACTTTTTATGGCGGGGACGCTGTGCCTGTATCATGGTCTGACGGCCGTGCAGGAGAAGCGTTCGCAGGCGCATAAGCTTTTGGACGGACAGGAAAAGTATCTTCTGCTGGCGGGGATGATGCTTGGGCTGAATGTGGCGGTGCGATTCTCGAATCTGCCGCAGGCGGGGATGATTCTGGCCGTGTGGTATTATGGATTTATCTCCCGAAAAAGGTTATCCAAGGTGTTGCGGGAGACGGGAAGCTGTATTCTGGGCTATGGGCTTTCTGTCGGTTTGTTTCTGGCGTGGATGGCGTTTCGGCATGGGCTGGACGAATATGCGGCGGGAGTGCTTCGGCTCTTTGCCATGACGGAGAACGCGCCGGATTATACGCCGGGGGTCATGCTGTTTGGCATGCTGCGGGCGTATACGGACGACGCGGGCACTTACTGGCTGAAACGTTTTGTGCCGGCTGCGGTCGTGGCGCTGTTGTGCTGCGGGGTGCTGCCGGAAAAGCTGCCGAAGGTGAAAAAGCTTGTGACCGCCTTGATAACGCTTGCGTTGACGGTCTGGTTTTTCCGAAAAGGGTATTGTAACCTAGACTATGCCTCCTACAATTCCGTTTACTATCCCTGTCTGTTGATTTTTCTGCTGGCGTTTCTCTTGGCCGGGGTGTGGATGGCTGACAGAAGGGCCGGGAAGGAGAGAAAGCTGCTGGCGTTTCTGGCGCTTTTGACCATATACCTTTCTTCGCTGGGAAGCAATAACGCGCTTTATTCGAGCATCAACAATTTATTTTTGGTACTGCCCGTTTTCTTATGGATGGCCTATATTTTTTTTCGGGAGAAAACGCATATTTTGTATTTTCCGCTCAAGGCTTTCCTTGCGGCGGGAATACTGCTCTTGACGGTACAGGGAATTGGGTTCGGACTGCGCTTTGTCTATGAGGAGGCGGCGGGGGCAAGGGACGTCGGCGCGGAGATTGAGGATATTCCCGTCCTGCGGGGAATGCATACCGACGCCCAAAAGGCTGAGCGGCTGACGGAGCTGTATGAATATCTTCATGGAGATGAAAGCTTTCATAAAAATGAACAATTCAGCGGGAATGAAGATTCCAATGAAAATAATGAACAAGGTGTCGGCGGTGAATGTTCCAATGAGAATAAGGAAAACGGCATAAGATGTATTTTATATGGAAATATTCCGGGTCTGGCATATTATATGGAGCTTGTGCCCGCCATGAATATCTGGGGCGGCCTGCGATCTTACGGTCCGCAGGCGATGCTGGATAAATTGGGGGAGATAGAGCAGGAGACTGCCCGCGGCGGAGAAAAGCCCGTTGTGATCTTGGAGGAGGGCTGCAGGAATTACCTTGAAACGGGAAGCCGCGAGGGACTTCTTGACCCTGACGACGAGTCTTTTGTGTTGAAGCTGGAATATATCGGAGAGTACATGCAGAAACAGGGGTACTTTCTGGATTACTTTGACGGAAGTTACGCTGTATACCGATAAGAGAAGACGGCAGAAACGTAAATTTGGCGCGGCGGGAGAAGAAATTGTACAAAAATATAGAAAATAATGTATAAATAGCTTGCAAACCATAAAATGACATGTTATAATATGAAACGGTCTTTTTGAAAGGAGGGTTTAACGTGAAGGTTAGATCATCAGTAAAACCGATTTGCGAGAAATGCAAAATCATCAAGAGAAAAGGACGCATCAGAGTAATCTGCGAAAATCCGAAACACAAACAGAGACAGGGATAATCACCGTCTGCATCGCGTTCCTCAAAGGGGGACGGCAGGTCAAGTGAGTTCTTGTCCGGTTTTTATGGGCGGCTGAACCAATGCGAGGCATTGATTATCATAGAACTGGGATAGAGCTTACAGGAGATTACTTCTTGATACCGGAATATTTCGTGTCCGAAATGCATTCTGTTTTCGTGATATTTGGCGATAGGCCGGATAAAAGGCGGAGGGCAGGAAGCGGGAGGGATGCTGTGTTTTGTTCCGGAAAGATCGGATCAGGTTGGGATGAGTGTCCGATTGGGTGAGAGCCCCAATCAATGAGTAACAAAATGCACGGCCGGGCGGCGAGAAGCCAAGGGGCGGTGCAAGCGCGTCCATTGACGGAGTGACAGCAGGCGCGTCGTCACCCGCATGGCGGAAAAGAATGGAGGAAATGTAAATGGCTCGTATCGCAGGTGTTGATTTACCGAGAGAAAAACGAATTGAAATCGGCATGACCTATGTCTATGGAATAGGCAGAGCGACTTCTAACAAGATTTTGAAAGAGGCAGGCGTAAATCCTGATACCAGGGTGAGGGACGTTACCGACGATGAAGTGAAGAAAATTACGGAAGCGATTGAAAAGCTTGGCGTGATGGTAGAGGGTGATTTGAGACGTGAGGTTGCCCTGAATATTAAAAGACTTCAGGAAATCGGCTGCTACCGCGGTATTCGTCATCGTAAGGGTCTGCCTGTCCGCGGTCAAAATACCAAGAACAATGCGAGAACCCGCAAGGGACCGAAGAGAACTGTCGCCAACAAGAAGAAGTAAGACCGGCAGGCTGATTTTTTGGCCGGGCTGTCGGACTGTCATGGCGCTATGAAAAGGCTCCTTAGAAGTTCCTTCTGTAAATGTAAAGGGGATGTCAGATTCCCTCATGATATTTTGTATAAGGCGAGAAAGTAGGTTAGTTTAAAATGGCAAAACAAGTTACAAAAAAAGTGACAAAGAAGCGTGTCAGAAAAAACGTTGAACGCGGACAGGCACATATCCAGTCTTCTTTTAACAACACGATTGTTACATTGACGGATACCGAGGGCAACGCCCTCAGCTGGGCAAGTGCCGGTGGTCTGGGATTTAAAGGTTCAAGGAAATCTACTCCATATGCCGCACAGATGGCGGCAGAGACAGCGACTAAGGCTGCTTTGATACATGGATTGAAATCCGTTGATGTATTTGTAAAGGGACCGGGTTCAGGACGTGAGGCGGCAATCAGGGCGCTTTCCGCATGCGGGCTGGAAGTAGTCAGCATCCGTGACGTAACTCCTGTCCCGCATAATGGCTGCCGTCCTCCGAAACGGCGCCGCGTCTGAAAGCGAATAGGCATCTTTGGCGCTTATCCGCTTGGAAGAATCGCTGGGGCGATTCTTCCGGGCTGGTGCTGCTGGCTGGATTTTGGGCTGGTGCAGTCGGAGGAATTGTCCGGCTGTATTGTTTTAGTTGGTTGAATTGTTGGAGGAAGGTATCCTTCGGATACTGTAAACAGACAAGAAAGTAGAGGAAAATAAAAATGGCAGTAAATCGTGTACCCGTATTGAAGAGATGCAGAGCACTGGGCTTGGAGCCTTCTTATCTGGGATATGACAAGAAGTCTAAGAGACAGAATACAAGAGCAGGCAAGAAGGTAAGCGAGTATGGCTTACAGCTTCGTGAGAAGCAGAAGGCAAAATTCATTTATGGCGTCTTGGAGAAGCCTTTCAGAAATTATTACAGCAAGGCTGACAGAATGAAGGGAATGACCGGTGAAAACCTGATGATCATGTTGGAGAGGAGACTTGACAATGTGGTATTTAGAATGGGCTTTGCCAGAACCCGCCGTGAGGCGAGGCAGGTGGTTGACCACAAGCATGTGACGGTAAACGGCAGAGTGATCAACATTCCTTCCTATTTGATTAAGGCCGGTGACGTCGTTGAAATCAGAGAAACTGCAAAATCCATGCAGAGATATAAGGATATTCTTGAAGTGACCGGCGGCAGACTGACGCCGGAGTGGATGGATGTGGATATTGAGAATTTGAAGGGAACGATTAAGAATCTTCCCACTCGAGAGATGATTGATGTCCCCGTAAATGAAATGCTTATTGTCGAGTTGTACTCTAAGTAATCATAGTTGCTGTTCCTATCATGCCGACAGACATTTCCATACGTTTCGGCGTATGAAATTAAGTCCGTTGTCATGGATGATAGGGCGGACAGCGACAACCCTGCTGGCCTCTGAGGTCATATCACCGTTACATTATGGCGGGATATGGCTTCGGAGTGCTTGTGTCTTTGAATAACATTAAAAAGGAGGGTATTCGAGTGTTTGATTTTGAAAGACCTAATATTGAGGTTGCTGAAATTTCAGAAGACAAGAAGTACGGCAAGTTCGTAGTGGAACCTTTGGAAAGAGGATATGGTATCACTCTTGGCAATTCTTTGAGAAGAATCATGCTTTCCTCCCTGCCCGGAGCGGCGGTAAGCCAGATTAAAATTGAAGGAGTTCTGCATGAATTCAGTTCGATTCCCGGCGTGAAGGAAGATGTGACGGAAATTATCATGAATATCAAGAGCCTTGCGATTAAGAACAGCAGCGAGACAAATGAGACCAAGACCGCATATATCGAATTTGAAGGCGAAGGCGTCGTACACGCTTCCGATATTCAGACAGATCAGGACATTGAGATTCTGAACCCGGATTTGGCTATCGCTACATTGAGCGGCAAAGACGCCAAGCTTTACATGGAGCTTACGATTACCAAAGGCCGCGGCTATGTAAGCGCCGATAAGAACAAACACGAAGATTTACCGATTGGTGTGATTGCAGTTGATTCTATTTACACACCTGTGGAGAGAGTCAATATTAGGATTGAAAATACCCGTGTAGGTCAGATTACCGATTATGATAAACTGACGCTGGATGTGTTTACGAATGGAACTCTGGTTCCCGACGAGGCGGTAAGCCTTGCCGCAAAGGTATTGAGCGAGCATTTAAGCCTCTTTATTGACTTGTCTGAAAATGCTAAGACCGCAGAGGTTATGGTAGAGAAAGAAGACGATGAGAGGGAGAAGGTTCTTGAAATGAGCATTGATGAACTGGAACTTTCCGTGCGTTCCTACAACTGCTTGAAGAGAGCAGGCATCAATACGGTGGAAGAACTGTGCAATAAGACTTCCGAGGATATGATGAAGGTTCGCAATCTTGGCAGAAAATCTTTGGAAGAGGTATTGACGAAGCTGAAAGAGCTGGGACTACAGTTAAATCCCAGCGAGGAATAGAAGAATTATGATAAGAAGGATATCCATAGGCGGTAAATCCAATGAGTTCGCCGGTGGTTCATCTCTAAATGGAAAATCAAAATGCATTCGGTAAGTAAGCCCAAAGAGCGTGGCCGGATGTACCATGAATGGAGAAAGGAAAATAACAATGGCAAAGTACAGAAAATTAGGCAGGACATCTTCGCAAAGGAAAGCGTTACTTAGAAATCAGGTGACGGCATTGCTGCATCATGGCAGGATTATTACTACCGAGGCAAGAGCTAAGGAAGTAAAGAAAATCGCCGAAGGGCTGATTGCAATGGCGGCAAAGGAGAAGGATAATTTTGAGACTGTCACGGTTACGGCTAAGGTGCCTGTAAAGGATAAGGACGGGAAGCGTGTAAAGGAAGTTGTGAACGGCAAGAGAAAGACGACATATGAGTCCGTACAAAAGGAAATCAAAAAGGATCTGCCCAGCAGACTGCATGCAAGACATCAGATATTGAGAGTATTATACCCTGTTGTGGACGTTCCGACAGAAAGGGCAGGAAGAAAGAGAAATACCAAGAAGGTTGACTTGGCGGCAAAGCTTTTTGATGAGTATGGACCTAAATATGCGGATCGCAAGGGCGGATATACCAGAATTATTAAAATCGGACCCCGCAAGGGCGATGCGGCAATGGAAGTTGTTTTGGAGCTGGTTTAAGCAGCAGGTAATTTTGTTGTAAAAAGCAATGAATGATATTTTTGTAAGAAATGATGAAGTGGGGAGCTGATGCAGAAGCATCGGTTCCTTCTTTTTAGAATAAAATTTGTAACAAAAAGCACTTTCAAACGATTGATTGGCCTGCATGCAGGGGGTGTAAGTTTGGAAACAGACTTCCATACAATAGAATTCAAGAGCAGACTTCTATTGTCATGAATTTTGAATTGAAGCCTGCCAAGGGCGGGCATAGGGGTGTAAAAATGAAATTATTTCAATACAGCAGGGATGATATAAGAAAGACACTGAATATGGCATGGCCTGCGATACTGGAGTCTTTTTTTACGGCTTTCGCAGGATTGGTAGATTCTCTTATGGTCAGTTCCATGGGCTCTTATGCGGTGGCGGCGGTAGGGTTGACGACGCAGCCCAAGTTTCTGGGGCTTTCCCTCTTTGTGGCGTCCAATGTATCCATATCCGCGCTGGTGGCCAGACGAAAAGGGGAGAATAAGAAAGAAGAAGCCAATCAGATTTTTTCCACATTTCTTATCTTTATCCTAGTCATGGCGGTGTTCATGAGTATTTTGATGGTGGTGCTGGCGGACCCTATTATCAGGCTCTGCGGCTCCGAGGAATTGACTCACGACAGCGCGGTATTGTATTTCAAAATTATCATGGGCGGGATGATTTTTAATGTCATTCAGATGGGAATTAATTCCGCCCAGCGGGGTGCGGGCAATACCCGTATCACCATGCGGACAAATCTTGTATCCAATACGGTAAATATACTTTTTAATTATCTGCTGATTCAGGGAAATTTCGGTTTCCCGGCCTTGGGTATTCGGGGCGCGGCGCTGGCAACGGTTCTGGGAACGGTGGTTTCCAGTATTATGAGCGTGCTGTCCGTTTGGAAGGCGGATAATTTTATCAGTATTCCGCTTATCTTAAAAGAAAAAATCAAGCCCTCTTTTCTGGCGTTAAAAAATATCGTCAAAGTGGGATACAGCGTCTTTGCGGAACAGGTGCTCATGAGAATCGGTTTTATGCTGACGGCCATTATGGCTGCGGATCAGGGAACCTCGGCTATGGCGGCTCACCAAGTGGGAATGAACATTATGGGATTGTCTTTTTCCTTTGGGGACGGCCTGCAGGCGACGGCGGTAGCATTGATTGGCTATAGTCTGGGGGCGAAACAGCCGGACAGGGCGAAAGAATATGGAAGGACCTGCCGCATGATAGGAGGCGTGATTTCGGTTCTGCTTGCCATTACATATTTCTTGGGCGCAGGGCTGTTGATGCGGCTGTTTTTTGAGGAAGAGGAGATTGTTGCCATTGGCGTCAATATTATGCATATCATTATTTTTGTAGTGATACTACAGATTGCGCAGGTGATTTATATGGGCTGTCTGAGAGGGGCGGGGGATACGCTCTATACGGCCATCGCGTCCACTGTGAGCGTAACCGTGATGAGGACGCTGGGCTCGTATTTCTTTGGCTATGTGCTTGAGATGGGTATCACGGGCATATGGCTTGGCGTGGTCGCGGATCAGCTGTCCCGGTTTATTTTCGCGAGCATCCGCTTCCGGCAGGGGAAATGGACGGAAATAAAAATTTAGAGCGGGGCTTTATGCTCGACGCCGGAGAAATCAGGGCTTTGTTTTCTGAAAATGCTGATAGGCCTTGGCGTCATTTCGGTTTCCGCCCCAAGTGAAACCATGCCGGAGGAACAATTTATAGCAGAGGTCGTTTTCGTCTATCTTATAAGGAAAGCCTGAAGAACGATTGGCATATGGCAGGGATTCGGAAGGGGATATGATTTCCTGACCGTCCTCGCCATAGGAGACAAGGGGATTGTAAAATGGATTGACGTCAACTGCCAGCCCGTAAGCATGTTTCGACATTCCGGAGCTTTCTTCCGGCATGAAGTAATGAAAGCAGAAGGTGTTGTTGTCTTCCATGGAAGCAGTGTGGCTGCCTTCATATTCGTCGATTAACAATATTTTTTCCAGACGGTATTCATTGCGGTATAATTCATGAAAAATTTCCAGAAGGTCCTGCGCGATATACTCATTGCAGATAAGCTCGCCCTCCGCGGGGCTGCCGTCAAAATCGTAATGCATCACATGGACATAGCGCAGTTCATCAAAGGTAATCTCGGGAGGGGAAAGCTCTTCTCCTTTTTGAGCGGCAGGGAAGGAGATTCCCGTCATGTAGCGGCGCAGCTTTTCTGAAATAGGTTCATAGTAAAATCCTTCGGCTAATTGGACACGCTGTTTTAATTCGGATGTCCCGTTCAGAGCCGCTCCGGTGAGCTTGGCGTCGCCGGGTGAGGCTGTGGGAGCGGGGGAAGGCGCGTCGGGTGACGGGGAGGGCTGTCTGCTGCTGGAGGAATGATTTCCCGAAGGCTGATTTCCCGAACCTGAAGCGGATGAATTCTGTTCGCCGGCGTTTGAGCCCGACGCCTGATTCTGCTGCGCATATTCGGCCAGAGTAAAGGAATCCCTGAAGGCGGCCCGGCTGAGGCCGCCCGCAATGACCACAATCACCGCCAATATTATCACCATTGAAACAATTTTATTTTTATCCATGACGACCTCCTGTTTCCGTTCCGTGTATATCATAACATAGGGAGGAATTTTTGTAAATGAAATATCATGGTTCTGCCATGGGACGGAGACGCTGTCATCCGGGACTTTCATGACAATTCGGCGGCTGGTCCGAGTGTAATTCTACGCAGCCTGCCGCGTAGTAAGTTATACCAAGCCGGGGGAATGTTTTGCCGCCCGCGGCGGGAATTGGATTATAAATTGCTGCGGTGAAAGCCGTGTCGGAATAGAAAAGTGGTTGTAATTCACGGAAGAATTATATATAATGGGAATCGTGAGAAAAGAACAAACGCTTTGGCCGGTCTGCGGAAGCGAATCCGGGCGGATGCGAGGGCGGCGAAGTGAGCCAAGGGAGTGCGGAGGCGTCGGCGGGCGCAGTGAGACTAAGGCGGGCGAAGGCGTCGGCGGGTGTATCGAGGCAGAATCGGCCGGGCGTACCGGCGGCCCGTGGGTGAATAAAAGGTAAAATCAGAGGATGCGGTCATGGGAATTGTCAAAACAGAAGATTTAGTATTTGAATATATCAGACGCGACGAAGAAGGCAATGTGGAGGGAATTACCAAGGCTGTGGATCAGGTGAGCATGGATATTCAGCAGGGGGAATTTATTGCCATTCTGGGACATAACGGTTCCGGCAAATCCACCCTTGCCAAGCATATGAACGCGATCTTAAATCCCACGGAGGGAACGGTCTGGGTGGACGGAATGGATACTGCCGAGCAGGATAATATCTGGAATATCCGTCAGACAGCCGGAATGGTGTTTCAGAATCCCGATAACCAGATCATTGGACAGGTGGTGGAGGAGGACGTGGGCTTCGGGCCTGAGAATATGGGGATTCCCACAAAGGAAATATGGGAACGGGTGGAGGAAAGCCTGAAGGCGGTGGGGATGTATGCATATCGCAGGCATTCTCCCAATAAGCTTTCCGGAGGCCAGAAACAAAGAGTTTCCATTGCGGGCGTTCTTGCAATGCATCCCAAATGCATTGTGCTGGACGAACCCACCGCCATGCTGGACCCCAGCGGCCGCAGGGAAGTGATTCGCGCGGTTCGCGCCCTCAATCATGTGGAGGAAGTAACGGTTATCCTGATCACTCATTATATGGAAGAAATCATCCACGCCGACAGGGTGTTTGTCATGGACAGCGGCAGAATTGCCATGGAAGGCACGCCCCGGGAAATTTTTTCGCAGGTGGAAAGACTCAAAGAGCTTAGGCTGGATGTGCCGCAGGTTACGCTGCTGGCGTATGAGCTGCAAAAAAGAGGCGTCAAACTGCCCGACGGCATTTTAACCATAGACGAGCTGGCGGACGCGCTGACAGGGCGTTGACGCTTGTATTTTCTTTTCCGTATCATTTTTTATAAGGAGAGGTTATCTATAAAGAGGAAAATATTCGGAAAGAAAATGGAAGGAAAGAAAGTTATAATGGCGGAAATGAGGTAGGATATGTCGATTATTTTGGATCATATCAGTTATATTTATGAGGGGAATACCCCTCTGGCGGTGAAGGCGCTGGACGACGTCTGCCTGCAGATTCCGGACGGACAATTTGTGGGAATCATCGGCCATACCGGCTCCGGAAAATCTACCTTGGTACAGCATATGAACGGGCTGATAAAGGCTTCTTCCGGGCATATTTATTTCAATGGGGAAGATATTTACGATAAGGATTACGACCTGAAAAAGCTTCGCAGCAAGGTGGGGCTGGTATTTCAATACCCGGAGCATCAGTTGTTTGAGATAGATGTATTTACCGATGTGTGCTTTGGGCCAAAGAACTTAGGACTGGAAAAAAAGGAAGTGGAGCTTCGGGCGTTTGACGCGCTGCGCAAGGTGGGGCTGCCCATGGAATTATATTATCAGTCGCCCTTTGAACTGTCCGGAGGCCAGAAGCGGAGGGCGGCGATTGCGGGAGTGCTGGCAATGAAACCGGAAGTGCTGATACTGGACGAACCCACTGCGGGGCTGGATCCCAAGGGAAGGGATGAAATACTGCATCAGGTGAAGGCGCTGCAGACAGAGACGGGCATGACGATACTGCTGGTGTCCCACAGCATGGAGGATGTGGCGGAATATGTGGACAGAATTATTGTCATGAATGAGGGAAGGGTCATGTATGACGACGCGCCCAAGGAGGTTTTTGCGCATTTTAAAGAGCTGGAAACCGTAGGGCTTGCAGCACCGCAGGTTACGTATATTCTTCATGCGCTGAAGGAGAGGGGGCTGCCGGTGGACGTCACGGCCACTACCATTGAGGCGGCGGCGGATACGGTGCTTCGGGCGCTGGGGTGAGAGATGGTTATGTTCTGCCGGATATAGGAATTGAAGGCTGTGGGCCGCTCGTGAGCCGGGCGGCAGTCGGTATTCGCGGCAGGTTTTGTCGGCGTGCCGTATAAGTTAAGGATAATCGGGTAGAGAAAGATATGCTGAGAGATATAACATTAGGACAATATTATCAGACAGAGTCGGTGATACATAGGCTGGACCCAAGAGTGAAATTAGGAGGGACGCTTTTGTATATCATTTCTCTGTTCTTCTTCAAAAATTATCTGGGGTATTTGACGGCGGCCGTATTTCTTGCAGTCGTCATCAAACTTTCCCATGTGCCGTTTCGGTTTATGATCAGGGGCATGAAGGCGATTCTGGTTCTGCTGTTGTTTACGGTGGTGTTTAACCTGTTTTTGACGCCGGGAACGGAAGTGGTATCCATCTGGAAGCTGACCATTACCTTGGAGGGCGTGCAGCTGGCAGTAACCATGGCGGTTCGGCTGACGATGCTGATTATCGGTTCTTCGATTATGACTCTGACCACCACCCCCAATCATCTGACGGACGGGATGGAGAGGATGATGAAGCCTTTGAAAATATTTCATGTACCCGTCCATGAAGTCGCCATGATGATGTCCATTGCCTTGAGGTTTATTCCGATTCTGCTGGAGGAAACGGATAAGATTATGAAGGCGCAGATTGCCAGAGGAGCGGATTTTGAGACCGGAAACCTTATCAAAAGGGCGAAGGCGATGGTACCGCTTCTGGTGCCGCTTTTTATCTCAGCGTTCCGCAGGGCAAATGATCTGGCCATGGCCATGGAGGCAAGATGCTATCGCGGCGGGGAGGGCAGGACTAAGATGAAACCGCTGATATATGGGAAGCGGGACAGGATAGCATATTTGGTTATTGTGCTGTATTTGGCGGTAGGCATTGCTTTGGGAAGAATTCTGTGAGAAGATAGTTTTGGCGGCATAAAATTGAGAAATGACGTAGGACAGAAGGCGGAGTGGGACGGCGCGCTGGGCTCAAAGGCTGTGGAAGCGCGCTTTTGGAAAAAGGAGGATGAAAAGACAGGTGGAGATTAGGCGGGTTCGTCTGACGGTGGCTTATGACGGGACAAATTATCACGGATGGCAGCTGCAGGAAAACGCGGTTACGATTGAGTCAGAACTGAATCGGTGCCTTTCTTGGCTGTTGGGAGAGCGGATACAGGTAATCGGCGCCAGCCGCACGGACGCGGGAGTACATGCGCTGGGAAATGTGGCTGTGTTCGACACAAAAAGCCGGATACCCCCGGAAAAGATTTCATATGCGCTGAACCAGAAGCTGCCGGAGGATATCCGCGTCCAGAAGTCGGAGGAAGTGTGCCTTGACTGGCATCCCAGACATGTTCCAAGCCGCAAGACTTACGAATATCGAATCTACAGGGCGGAGTTTCCGATGCCTGTGAAGCGGCTGTATTCTTATTTTACTTACCGGCCCTTGGATGTGGAACGGATGAGGAGGGCGGCGGTTTATCTGGAAGGCAGACATGATTTCAAGAGCTTCTGCCAGACAGGGGCCAAGGTGGAGAGTACGGTGCGGACAATCTATTCTCTGAATCTGGAAGAGCAGGGGGATGATTTGGTAATCCGTGTGTGTGGGAACGGATTTTTGTATAATATGGTGAGAATTATCGCGGGAACGCTGATGGAGGCGGGACAGGGAAAACGGGAACCGGAATCCATGCCTCAGGTGCTGGCGGCATTGAACCGCAGCGCCGCGGGGCCCACCGCGCCTGCCCGGGGACTGACCTTGGTAAAGTACGAGTTTGAATGAGACGCGGCTGCAAGAACGTATGCCGCGTCCTTTCGCATTCGTGCCATAATTGATTTATGGCCGCATAAGACGGCCGCCGCGATATGAGCTGAAATAATCCCATATTGCGGCGGCTGTTTATTGCTATCTTTTATATTGCGGCTGCTGGCATTTGCCATGATCCTCGACTCGCGAGCGGAAGGCTTCATGAATTGATGGCAGATTTGACCGCTTGTGAGCATATCTTGTCCTATTTGACAGGCAGCTCATAGAAACGCGGTTTACCTGCCAGCCATGAGTTTCCGGTGGCATACCACATCACTTTTCCGTTGATAACCACAGGATGGCAGTCTGAAAGGGAAGCATACATCTCCTGAATTTCACCCAGCTGGTTTCCCTCTCCGTCGAAATAAGCTATTTTTATCTTGTTCCTGCTGCCGTCGTCAAACATGTCGTCATCATCGCTCCAAGAATAATTGTATCGGGAGCCGTATTCTGTTTTTACCTTCTCTTCCCACAAAACCGCATATTTGTCTTTGGAGATTTCCACTAAGTGCGGCGTGGAGGCGCTGTAGTCCCCGCCTTCCGGATAATCAGTCACCTGTTTCAGCAGAACGTTTCCGTTCGGAAAATCATCCTTGGGTACCACAGCCAGAAAAATATTCCGGGTGTTATATGAGCGCCAATTCTGATCCTGCGGTACCATATTTCCGGCAATCAGATAACTGGTATCGGATACTTCAAAGCCGCCTGCCGCCGCGTTTGTGGCATTATCTCCGATGGAGCCTTGGAAGGGTAAAACATTCAGGCTCTTATAACCGCCGAATTTACCTGTGTCCGCGGAAGCAGAGAATCGGCCCAGCACAATCGCCCGGGGATATGCGTCTCCGTGATTTACCGTCAGGACCCGGTCGTCGTCCACTTGGATAAACTGGTTAAAAGAATGACTCACATACCCTGTGCCGATATTGGAAACTACGGTTCGGGAGTCCGTAATTTCCATCTTGTCTTTATCGATGGCAATATGTACGTTCGCCTGATGATTGCGCCCGTCGGAAGATTGATACATTTGATGACCCGTGATGACGTACAGGATATGGTCTGTTTCCGCCATCCTGACGCTGGAGGCGTTAAAAGGAACGGTGGTATTTGCCCCGTAGAGGCCTGCCGCCCCCTGACGTTCCCATTCCTTGCTGTATTTTACAATGCGGAATACTTCCGCTCCGTTATCCTGCGCGGCGTTCTTCTCCCCGAAAACAAGAAAATTCGCGTCGGCGCCCGCGTAAAATCCGCCCCAAAGGCTCAGCTCCATCGGAAGCTCAAACTGATTGACCAGAAGATAGTCCTTATTGTATTCTTCCACAATCAGTCTGTTCTTATCTTCCTTTATTTCATCTCCGTCCATAGTAACAGCCTGTTTTATGTACTCGATTCGATAAAAGTTCCCGTCTTTTCCCGCGCACAGATAGGAATTCACGGGATCCTCCCAGACCGTGTAATCCTGCCGGTGTATATTGAGGCTGGGAGTGCCGGCCATCTCTTTTTGTTCGATCATTATGCCGGAATCCCTGTCAAATTCATATTGTATTCCGTCGATCGCTGCCGGGCCCTTCGCCATGGTTCCATAGACGGGGTCAAAATAGTAGGTGCCGTTTTCATTGGTATTCCATCCCTTGACCATGTGGCCATTGCTGTCGTAGCGGACCCATTTGCCATAGCGTTCGCCGTCGTCCCCCGCATAATCGCCCCACTGTCCTGCGGCGGATTCCTGATAGACGTCCTTGCCCGCCGCTTTTTTACCGCCGTCCACATTATCCAGCCAGTACCACGCGTCGGACGCGGGATCATAGATTTCTTTTCCTCTGTAATCCGTGTTTATGCTGTAACCTTGACGGACGTATCCCTCGTACCAGTAATCGTTTCCGTCCATATGCTTCCAGCCGTTTTCCGGTACTTCTCCGAGTTCCCGTTCCCGAACGCCCGTATCGGGATTGAAATAGTATTCCGCGGTTCCGATGGCGGCGTAACCTTTTGCCATGGTTCCGTAGACTTCGTCAAAGAAATAAACGCCGTCCTTATTGGTATCCCAGCCTTTGACCATTCCGCCGTTCTCATCGTAGCGAACCCATTTGCCCCAGAGCTGTCCGTCTTCTCCGATGTAATCGCCCCACTGTCCCGCGGCGGATTCCTGATAGACGTCCTTGCCGACGGCTTTCCGGCCTCCGTCAACGGCGTCCAGCCAGTACCATGCGTTGGACGCGGGGTCATAGATTTCCTTTCCCCTGCCTTCAAGTCCCTGCTTTACGCCGTTTTCGTACCAGTAAAGGTACCCGTTTTCCTCCCGCCACTCCTTGGCATCTTCCGCCAAAACGGCTGAGGGAAGGATGCCTGCGGCCAAAACGGCCGCCGCCATGCCGACAGCGATTCTTCCCGCCGCGGATCGGAATGCTTTCTGTTTTTCATTTTTTCTGTTTATCATTTTTTTATTGTACCTCCGGTTGATTCCCGCGGACAGTGAGCCGAACGCCGCAGCGCAGACCTTCGGCTGTTGACGCGAGATATTTGAACCCCGCAGGCATACATGGCCCGTTGAGCAATGAGCCGCAAGCGTGCATGCACGTATCCTTGGCGTCTGCCCCAAGGGCCGCATACCACGCTGCCTGCCGCGGGGTTGATGACTATGCGGCTCTTCGTCATAGGCTGACAAGAGAGCCTGCCTCCATCCAGTATGATACCATACTTTTTACCCCCAAGCAACCATGGCTGAAGGATTTTGGCAAAGCAGGCATTCCGGACCGGCATAAGGGCGGCTCTGAGGGCGGCCGCTTTATAGAAAGAATGAAAGGCGTGTTCGGACGAGGCGAAAAGACATATTTAGATGAGGTGAAAAGGCATATTTGGATGAAGCGCAGAGGCATATCTGCCGTGTTTTGGAAAAATAGTAGTTGACATAAGATTTCGCTTATAGTAAAATATAAAAATGTGACAACGCTTCAAAATGCGGAGCCAAAGCCCCGGCGAAGCATTTAGAATAGAAAAGACAAGACAAGCCGTTCCAAAGTCATATAAGAAGCAGCCGGACATCTGTGGAATATAGCGTATTTGGAACAACAAATGGAAAAGCAATATGGAGGGAACGTAATGAAAACATTTATGGCAAGTCCAGCTACCATCAATAGAAAATGGTATGTAGTAGATGCTGCGGGTATGACTTTGGGCCGCCTTGCCTCAGAGGCTGCCAAGATTTTAAGAGGTAAGAATAAGCCTATCTTTACTCCTCATATGGATACGGGAGATTATGTGATTATTGTCAATGCGGAGAAGGTAAAGGTAACAGGCAGAAAACTGGATCAGAAGATATATTATCACCATTCGGAATATGTGGGCGGCATGAAGGAAACCACCTTGAGAGAGAAGCTGGCAAAGAAGCCGGAGTCGGTGGTGGAGCTGGCAGTGAAAGGAATGCTTCCCAAAGGACCTTTAGGAAGGCAGATGTATACAAAATTATATGTATATGCAGGGCCTGAGCACAAGCATGCGGCACAGAAGCCGGAAGTGCTGACATTCTAAGGGATAGGAGGATAAAAAATCATGGCTAAGACAGAAAGATATTATGGCACAGGCAGAAGAAAGAAATCCATCGCCCGCGTATATTTAGTTCCCGGCAAAGGCGATGTTACGATTAATAAGAGAACTATGGATGATTATTTTGGAATGGAGACCCTGAAGGTCATCGTCCGTCAGCCTCTGGCGGCAACCAACACCGCAGACAAGTTTGACGTTCTGGTAAATGTACGGGGCGGCGGCACCACAGGTCAGGCAGGCGCAATCAGACATGGTATTGCAAGGGCTCTGCTTCAGGCAGACGCTGAGTACAGGCCTGCTTTGAAGAAAGCAGGATACCTCACAAGAGACCCTCGTATGAAGGAGAGAAAGAAGTACGGTTTGAAGGCTGCAAGACGTGCGCCGCAGTTCTCCAAGCGATAATCCGTGACGATCCGATCTTCTGTCGCAAGGTGTTGTTAGTGATTTTATTGTAAGTACCGGATTGATATTTTAGAATTTTTATGGAGGGGTGATTTAGCTGCCCCTCCAATATTATATAAATCTTATAAAAAAATTCCAAGAGCTTCCAATGGGAGGATGTCAAAATAGTATGGGCATTTAAAAGCATTCATGTAATTGTAATAATCTTGATATTTTGGATTCCGAAACCATTGGGAGGACAGCAGGTATATGTATACAATGTCATATCCAATTGGTGCCACAAGCTTTTTATACTCCCAGATTTTGAAAGGAAAGGCTGCTAGTTTTTCATCGACGGATCCGCTTATGCTTTGGAATTTTTTCTCGATAATATATACGGTATGATTCATTTCATTGATGAATGCTTCGTCAGGTTCCCATCTTTTGGAGTTGATACTCCTGTCGTCGATTCCGCGAGATCTCAAAAATACAGTTGAAAATTTGGCTTGGTTTATGGAATGGCCAATGAGCCGGCCATTATGGTACACGTCATAATTGTCTCGAATTTCAAACCCCGCCGCAATTAACGCGTCGTTTAATGAGGTGGTTTGTTCAAAGTGTAATCCGTGTTCGTTTGTTCTGGCACCGCCGCCTGATAGGTTTGGATTTCTGGGCATATGCTATTCCTCCTTAAAAAATTCGTTGATTTCCACATCAAGTACATTTGCAATCTGATTTAATACGGAAATGGAAAGGCTTTTATTGCATCCGGCCGCTTCAATTTTAGAAAGGTAGCTGATGCTGATTTTGGCTAGTTCCGCAAGTTGTGCTTGGGTTAATTGCGCTTGTTTCCTGTAATGTTTGATATTTTTACCTATCACATGATACAGGTCAGTATCATTTTTGAAATGCATAAAAATTCCTCTTTTATTATTTATACTTGCGAACTCGGACACTTGCTATGCCGCCTGATTCATAAAGATTGTATTGTTATAAATTTGCTTTGCAAATGCTGTATGGGATATCTAATTAATTTATCGTGCTGCTTAAATCCTATTATCTCACATGATTTACATATTAGAAATTCACTTATAGTGAAATAATGAGTATTATAATTTTACATGGAAAGAGACAGAATCAAAAAAGTAAGGAGGTATGACTTATAAATTTACAGCCTAATAATTTTATACTTGAATCAACAACCATCTGGTCATTTCCGGATAGGGGCTGCTGGGCAGGGCACTCGGGCAGCTATAGAGGGAATTGGTCGCCTTATGTACCAAGAAATTTGATTCTTCGTTACTCCAATCCGGGGGATTGGGTGCTCGATCAATTTATGGGCGGCGGCACTACTTTAGCAGAGGCCAAGCTGCTCAATCGAAATGCAATAGGGGTTGATATTAATCCACAGTCCGTTTTAATTGCAGAAGCTAATTTGCAGTTCCAATGTGAAACAAATTCAAAAATATTGATACGAAAGGGCAGCGCCATAGATTTGCATTTTATCAAAGATAATCGGATTGACCTTATCTGTACGCATCCTCCCTATGCAAATATTATAAAATATAGTCAAGGAATAGACGGTGATATTTCCCTGCTGGAAGCAGAGGATTTTCTGATAGTAATGAAGAAAGCGGCAGAAGAGTCATATCGTGTGTTAAAAAAGGGGAAGGTATGTGCTGTAATGATTGGAGATATAAGGAAATATGGGAAGGTAGTACCGCTGGGTTTTCGTTTGATGGAATGTTTTTTGCAGGCAGGGTTTCAAAACAAAGAAATAATTATTAAAAAGCAGCATCATTGTCGCTCTTCAAGCTATTGGAGGAAGCGAAGCAGAGATTTTCTGCTGCTGGAGCATGAGTATATTTTTGTGTTTCAAAAATAAATTTGAACCGAGAGCAAAAGCTGCGATTGTTATTTTCTGTGTTTGCAGGTATAATGGATTTGTAAGAGTGATCCTTTTGGGGGACGATAGAGAAGAGGAATCGAAATGAATCGTTTAAGCGCGGCTCCGTTTGTGAAATGGGCTGGCGGAAAGCGTCAGCTTCTTCCACAGATTAGGGAGAGAATGCCTGAAAAATATAATTGTTATTATGAGCCGTTTGTAGGCGGCGGTGCGGTGATATTTGAACTACAGCCTGAAAAAGCGCTGATGAATGATATCAATAAAGCACTGATTAATACATATAGACAGATTTGCAGCGTACCGGAGGCTTTCTTGAAGGAAGTAAATCAGTTTGATTTGGAGATGGGGCAGCAGGGTGCAGAGAATCTTGGAAAAGAGTATTATTATTCCCTGAGGGGGCATTACAACCGCAAGCTGGAGAAAGCGGAATATGATGTAGAGCTGGCGGCATTATTTGTATTTTTGAATAAGCATTGTTTTAATGGTTTATATCGGGTAAATGCCAAGGGATTATTCAATGTTCCGTATAATAATAGCCGAGGGGTATCCGTTGACGAGAAGGTAATCATGGATGTCTCGAAATATTTGCAGGGAGTGACAATTTTGGACGGGGATTTTGAAGCGGCCTGCGTAAATGCCGGGAAGGGTGATTTCTTATTTTTGGACAGTCCGTATGCGCCGTTGAACCCCACATCATTTGAGTCATATACAAAGGAGGGATTTGACATAGAAAGCCACAGGCGTCTGGCAGAACTGTATGATGAACTGACAGCCAGAGGCTGTTATTGTATGCTTACTAATCACAATACGGAGCTGATAAATGAGTTGTATGGCAATAAAGGATATAAAATAGATATTGTAAGCGTAAAGCGTATGATTAATTCGGATGCCTCCAATAGAGTGGGGGAAGAGGTAATTATATGTAATTATTGAGGGAGCCGAAGTAGTGGAGAATTTATTTGCAAAGAAAGTGCCGTTATATTTTGAGACAGAAGAATTGCAGTTAATATTGGGTGATTCCTTTAAAATACTACCTAAAATAAAACCGGAATCCGTGGATATGGTATTTGCGGATCCGCCATATTTTTTAAGCAATGACGGAATTACTTGTCGGGGCGGAAAGATGGTTTCGGTAAATAAAGGTTCATGGGATAGACTTTCAGAAAGTGAAACCAGTGTGAATGATAAACATAAGTTCAACAGAAAGTGGATAAAGCTATGTAAAACGGTATTAAAGCCCAATGGCACCATTTGGATATCGGGAACGCTGCACAATATTTATTCCATTGGCATGGCGTTGGAAGAGGAAGGCTTTAAGATAATGAATAACATAACATGGCAGAAGACAAATCCGCCGCCGAACTTGGCATGTCGCTGCTTTACGCATTCTACGGAAACGATATTATGGGCAAAAAAGAATGAAAAGAGATCTCGGCATTTTTTTGATTATCAGAAAATGAAGGAATTAAATGCAGGAAGACAGATGAAGGATGTCTGGACGGGGGCGCTCACTAGACCGTCTGAAAAGACAGAAGGAAAGCATCCGACGCAGAAGCCGGAATATCTGCTGGAAAGAATTGTATTGGCATCCACACAGATAGGGCAGGTGATATTGGATCCATTCTGCGGTTCCGGGACTACAGGGGTGGAAGCGGTGCGATACGGTCGGAAGTTTATCGGAATAGATATCAGTGAGGAGTACTTGGAGATATCAAAGAAAAGATTGGAGAAGGCGGCAAATGGCACAGAGAGATTTTGACGAATGGTTAAGCAGATTTAGAGCAAGCATATCCGGTTATGATTATTACATTGATTTTGATAAGGTGGTAAGAAATGTGGACGAAATTAAAGTGGAATTGAATATTTTAAATTTTTTAATCGGTTCAAGAAATATTGAAGATGATTTTGAAAAGATTGTGACAAAATATCCCGCGACATTGACATGCGTGCCGCTGCTGCCTGCTGTACGAGGGACGGAAATTTATGCGCAGGATGAGGAGGGTGCATTTCTCTACCACTTTAAGAAGATGAATTATGGTGTGGAACAGTACAAGGCGTTTATGCGTAAAACAGGATTGTTTGATATGATTGCAAATCATTTGGTGAATAACCTTGTGGATTACGCGCTTGGCATTGAAACAAATTTTTACGGCGGAGGCGGTTCTAAATTAAATGAAACAGCAAGAAGCTGCAAGATGCTTTCGCAGGAGGCAGACGCCATAGAAGGATTTACATTTGTCTGGTTTACGGACGGAATCGGCTGGAAGAGTGCCAGAGGGAACTTGAGAGAGACATTCGAGGTTATGGATGCGATTTACAGTATTGATGATATGGAGAAAGGGGTTATGGGTAAGATATTTGTTTAGTGGGAGATAAAAGGAACGGTAAAAAATTTTATTTTTTTGAATTTTCCTCTTGCAAAATGGAAATACTTCGTGTATAATAAGTCAAGTGATGTGACATAGGGCTATCGCCAAACGGTAAGGCAACGGACTCTGACTCCGTCATTTCAAGGTTCGAATCCTTGTAGCCCTGCTTGAAAGGTAAAATATTTGTTGAAAACCCCTTTAAACCTCAGAAGAGAAGTCTTCTGAGGTTTTTATGTTTAGAAAACAGAGCTTTTAGGCGCAGGCTTTTTCGGTTTACGCCGCCTGCGGGTAAAATAAGAATATGTCGCTCAGGAACCGATTTTCGGAGAAGAAACTGAATCAGGAATGATGTTGAAGCAGCACTTTGGCTATACAAAAATTGTAAAGTGTGTTAAACTAAATTATAGAATTTTTTTTCAGGAAGGATTCTGTGTAATAAATAAAAGAAAATACAAAGTGAGGAGGAAGGGATGGAAGAGACTAGAGTATTTGCGGCTGCAGGGGAGGCGGTTCAAGTGAACGCGGAGCAGGCCGACGGGGCTGTCCATGTGAATGAGATTACTCAGGTAAGTGAGCTTAGGGCAGTGAGAAAACAGTTTTCCAAGTTCGGCTGGATGTTTTTTGCCGGAACGGTTGTGATTTTTGCCGCACAGCTGATTACCATGCTGATTGCGGAGCTGGTGAATCCGGAATGGAGCAATAATCCGAATGTTTCATTGCTGCTGTCCATGCTGCCGATGTATCTTATAGGCATACCGGTGCTGATTCTGCTGTTGAAGCTGATTCCGGCACAGGCGCCGGAGCGGCATCGGATGAAAGGCGGGCATTTTGCGGTGGCGGCCATTATGTGTTATGCGGTTATGTATATTGCCAATCTGGCGGGCACGCTTTTAACGACATTGCTTGGCATCCTGAAAGGCGGAGCGGTTGAGAATGAGATGATGAATTTAACCTCCCAACTGAATCTGGGGATGATTTTCTTTTTTACCGTGATCTGTGCGCCCATTATTGAAGAATTTGTCTTCCGAAAGATGATAGTGGACAGAATTCTTTATTATGGAGAGGGCGCGGCCATAATGTTATCGGGCTTTATGTTCGGATTGTTTCACGGAAATATGAATCAGTTCGTGTATGCGACTGCTTTGGGAATATTTCTGGCTTTTTTGTATGTGAAGACCGGAAATCTGAAAATTACCATTGCGCTTCATATGATGATAAATTTTATGGGAGGCGTCGTCAGTACCTTTGTGATAAGGCTCATTGATTTGGACGCATATATGGCGTATTTATCGGAGGGCGTGGGATCTGCCATGAATTATATTATGGATAATCTGGCGGGCTGGATTGTGTATTTTGTGTACATTGCGTTTGTTTTTGGCGTTATGCTGGCAGGAGGGATATTAATCATTGTATTTCTGGCAGGAAGGAAATTCAGGCTTCGCAAGGGGGCGGTCGTGATACCGAAGGGAGAAGGATTCCGCACGGCAATATTGAACTGGGGGATGGCGATGTACTGTATTTTCTGGATTGCGATGATTGTTATGCAGCTATTTCAATAAAGGCGAAAGGATTTTGGCATGTATACATTTGAGAGTAGGATCAGATACAGTGAGACGGACAGCGAGGGGAAGCTTACAATGGCTTCCCTCATCAATTACTTTCAGGACTGTTCTATCTTTCATTCGGAGGATTTGAATCTGGGGGTGAGCTATCTGAAAAAAGAACATCTGGTGTGGGTGCTTTCGTCATGGCAGATAGTGGTGGATCGTTATCCGGCGCTGGGAGAGAAGGTTACGATTGGCACATTGCCTTATGAAGTAAAAGGATTTTTGGGTTACAGAAATTTTGCTATGACGGATGAAAGGGGAGAATATGTCGCAAAGGCAAATTCTCTTTGGAGCCTGCTGGATACGGATACCGGCCGTCCTGCGATGGTGACACAGGCTATGATTGACGGCTATGAGATGGGGGAAAAGCTGGAAATGGACTATGCGCCCCGCAGAATTTCAGTGCCGCGGGAGGGGGTGACAGAAGCCCCGCTCACGGTGAAAAAGCATCATCTGGATACCAATCATCATGTGAATAATCAGCAGTTTATCAATATGGCGGCGGATTATCTGCCGGAGAATTTTGTGGTGGGACAAGTACGGGCGGAGTATAAGAAGCAGGCTTTTCTTGACAATGTGTTGATTCCCTATGTGACGGGCGGAGAAAATCTCTGTACCATAGCGCTGCAGGACGAGGAGGGGAAGCCTTATGCTATAGTGGAATTTGGCGGGAAGCGGCTGTAACAGAATCTGTAGGTAAATATAAAAATGAGAGGATATAGAAATGATACGTTTGGGAGAGACACAGGAGCTTGTGATTGTAAAGGTGGTGGAGTTCGGCGTATATTTGGCTGTCTCTGCGGAAAGCGCGGAGGAAAGGGTGCTTTTGCCCAAGAAGCAGGTGCCGGAGGGCAGCGACGTCGGCAGCGTCCTTGCCGTGTTCGTTTATCGTGATTCCAAGGACCGGATGATAGCGACAACAAAGGAACCAAGGCTTCGGATGGGAGAAACGGCGGAATTAACCGTAGCGCAGGTGGGAAAATTCGGCGCGTTCTTAGACTGGGGGCTGGAAAAGGATCTGCTTCTTCCTTTTAAACAGCAGAGGGGCAGAGTGGAAGAAGGGGACAAGGTACTGGTTTCCCTCTATATTGACAAGAGCGACCGTCTCTGCGCCACCATGAACGTATACGAAAATCTTCGGACGGACAGCCCTTATCAGCGGGATGACAGGGTGACGGGGCGCGTCTATGAAGTAAGCGACAATTTTGGCGCTTTTGTGGCAGTGGATAATCGATATTCCGCTTTGATTCCGCAGAAGGAATTGTACGGCAGAGTGGAATTGGGGCAGGACGTGTCGGCCAGAGTGGTTCAAGTACGGGAGGACGGCAAGCTGACCCTCAGTGTTCGGGAAAAGGCATATCTACAGATGGATAAGGACGCGGAGGAACTGCTGGGCATCATTGACAGCTATGACGGCGTTCTGCCCTTTAATGATAAGGTATCTCCGGAAATCATCAAGAGGGAGACGGGCATGAGCAAAAATGAATTTAAACGTGCTGTGGGCAGGCTGTTAAAAGAAGGCAGGATAGAATTGAGCGGAAAGGTGATACGAAAAATAGAGGATTAAGCGGAGGCGGTATGTGATAAGCTGCATGATAGGAAGCAGGAGCTGCTTCCTATCGTCAAATGTGGAACATAGATGCGCCCTTGCCCAAATTTTGAAGGGCAGGTTCGGATAATTTGAGTTTTTACGGTATATGGATATTGGCGTCCGGCAGAATGACTTTCCATGCCTCCCACGGAGCCGGAATTTCCAGTCTGCGAATCATCGTTTCCAAAATATCCTCCGGAATATGGCGCGGCCGCGTCTGATTTCTGCGCAGCAGCTCCCGATAGGGAACTTCCAGATATAAAATATGCACTCGCGCACCATAGCCCGCAAAGAGCTGTACGAGTCGCTGTCTGGTTTCCTGAATAATATTTGTAGCATTCCAGATAAAAGGCTGTTTCCGGCGCAGGAAGGTTCTCGCCTGTTCCAAGGCCGCCTGAACCACCCTGCCCGAAGCTTTGGCGGGGGAGACGCCCATTTTTCCCCGCAGCTCATCCAGAGAAATCATGGGCAGGCCGCCGCTGTTTATAGAGATCCAAGTATCTTTGCCCGACAAGGGCAGTCCCGACATCAATATGACGTCAAATGCGGTATCATCGTATAATTCGGCGTTCTGCCATAAGTCTCCTTTTTGATAGAACTGAAATCTGGTAAAGGGATTGGCAAAAGTATGGGCCGATTCCCAGAGATTGAGTTCCTTGGCATAATCTGCGAACAATTCCACCTGATCTACGAGCGGGCCGGGAAGCGTCTCCCGGCGTCCCAGCACATCCGCTTTGGAGAGCAGGTACAGCAGTTTTAACGGAATGCTTTCAGCCGCCTTGAACAAGTCCGATTCAGGCTGCGGTTTCGTCCAGAACCACACGGGCAGGCCGTGGTATCGTATCAGCCTTGCGGCAAGCTCCCGTTGTTCAAAGGTGAGGCCGAAACGCTCCGCATCCTCATAAGCAGTGCGGCGAAAAATTTTTTCACCAAGGATGGTGTGTCTGGGTGAAACCCATTTCCCATCCTCCAGCTTTGTGCAGGCGGGCTTTCCAATGTCGTGAAAAGCAGCGGCCAGAAATAGGAGAGCCTGCTGTTCTTCGGTTAAATCATGGTATGCGGTCAGCTCTGTCAGCTGACCACATACCATCTGTGTGTGGCGGAACACGTCTCCTTCCCCATGATATTCCGGATTTTGAGGGACGTTTTTCAAGCTTGATAATTCCGGATACTGCTCCGCAAGCAGATCGAAGGAGAAGCCGCAGTCTGCTATTGCATGTAGAATGTTTTTACTCATTGCGGCGCCTCCTCCATGGAAAAGAGATCCACGCCCTCTGCCAGAGCGTTTGCCACAATCGGCCGGCTTGCCCAATGGCTTTCCGAATCCAGAATGGCGTTCAGGAAAGAGGCGCGGACAAATTTCAGGCGGTCGATGACATAATCGCCTTCTTCCACTTTGATATAAATTCCCTCCATGGTTCCGGATAAATCCGTCTGCCGGGCGGCCCGCTCCGAATCCACGCCGCCTTTTCTGCATTGGGCGAGAAAACTTTGTTCCGCTGTGTCTGAAATAAAATGACTGGGGCCTATGAGGCCTGCGATTTCTTCCGCGCTGTTATAACAGCCCTGTTCCATAACGCGGACGGAGCGGATAAATGGAAAGCTGCCAAGAAGCTCCCGCCGCTTTTTTGTAGAGAAAAATTTCTCTTCTTTTTTGTCAAAGATATCAAATTCCATAAAGTAATGGGGCAGACGGTCATAAAATACCGTATGCTTTGCATACAGCCATTCGCCGTACATTACGTATCTGTCTCCGAGGAGACTGTGAAGCCGTTCCTCAAAACAGCCCGCCCACAGCTTGAATAAATCAAACTGGCGCTCGCCGTATCCGCCGTTTAAGAAATGTCCCCGGCTTTGGAGATACATTTTTCCGTCGCTGCCGAAGCTGACGCCGCAGTTTGCGCCGTCCACTTTTTCTTCCAAAACCAGATACTTTCCATTGATTTCACAAAAGGGTATGCTTTTTAAATCTTCGTCGCCAAATTGTTTTCTGGAGCCCTCTAAGTGACGGGTACGCGGATATTTATAAATCTGTTCCATATATTCTTCACGATCCTTTCTCAAATAACGCGTTTTATAAAAACGCCGTGAAGGAATATTTTTCACAGCATATCGTTAATTTTATATAAATAAAATCCCATGCCGCTCAAAATATATCCCAGCCTGATAGGTACACAAAAAACACCGGCCGCTGAAGCAGAAATGCGCCTGCTAGAAGAGGTCGGCCGCCGCATCAAAGCTTCGGCGGCCCGCCCCGGAGGCGTACACAGCGCCTGTATTTTTTGGTCCTATGAGAAACAGCGTCGTCAGACGCAGGCTGCGGCAATAGAATCCGTTTAGGGACGCCATTGCCTGAGGGATATACGATTACATGGGATGCTCCAATCTGAAATATGACAGTCCTGCCGTCAGGCCTGATTATTTCCTTCCAAACAATTTATGTTATCTCACTATAACACTGAAAATGAATTTTGTCAAACAGTATGCGCAGGCTGCTCACAGCATTTTCTATCTTGTTTTTTACTGCTTTACATACAGCATATCCACTTTCATAATATGATT
Organism: uncultured bacterium; assembly: GCA_948467735.1. Lineage (GTDB taxonomy): Bacteria > Bacillota > Clostridia > Lachnospirales > Lachnospiraceae > Acetatifactor. The sequence continues at coordinate 5,782 of CAOKFN010000016.1, read as the reverse complement.
TATCAGCCAGTTCACTAGAAAATCCAGCAGATTTTGGATGGCTTCATTCTGTCCGTCGTAATCTTCTTCCAAAGAATCAAGATCGAATTCCGCCAGACTTTCCTCAAACTTGCGGTGCTGTGCGGCATGTAAGGCAAGCTGTTCATAATGGATGCTTTCCATATATTCTTCTTCATGAGAAAAGTGTGTCCGAGTATAATTAATAAGCTCGGAAATCAGATCCGTGAGGCGGTCTGATTTGTCCAGCAGAATGTCGTTATTCAATAAATCATGGGCCTGCTGTACTAGTTCAAACAGCCTTGCATGCTCTTTGTCAATAGCCATAATTCCTGTGTAGTATTCAGGTTTCATTTTGTACATGGTGATTCTCCTTCCCAACATTGATGCATATGTAATACTTGTTATATTTTACAACCTTTTTTTTCAAGAATCAATAGGGAAATATCTTTGGCCCGGCAGGAAGGCTTCGTCGGGAAAGTTAAAAAAAGCTAAAAAAATTGTTGACAGCACTTCCATAAGCGGCTATAATGATATAGCGTGCGTGTGGAAGTGTTTTTTGCATATAGTCAATTATCTCACAGCGGACTGCGGGGCAATTGGCCCTCGGCATTCGCCGGCTGTCCGCAGGGGCGCGGCACAATGTCGGCTTGGCTCATCGCTCGGAGAGCAATGTCCTCTCGGCGGGCAATAACTGCTCGCGGGAATAAAGCGCACTTTGGGGAGGTATATGACCAGATTCCTACGCTGCCGCAGAGTATATATTATTATATTTCAGGAAGAGGTGAAACAGAATGCCAACATTTAACCAGTTAGTAAGAAAAGGACGTCAGACTTCCGTAAAGAAGTCTACTGCACCGGCTCTGCAGAAAGGATACAATTCCCTTCATAAGAAAGCAACGGATGCATCCGCTCCTCAGAAGCGCGGCGTGTGTACCGCCGTGAAGACAGCGACTCCTAAGAAGCCTAATTCAGCTCTCAGGAAGATCGCCAGAGTACGTCTTTCCAACGGAATCGAAGTGACAAGCTATATTCCGGGCGAAGGCCACAATCTTCAGGAGCATAGTGTTGTACTGATCCGCGGCGGCAGGGTAAAGGATCTGCCCGGTACCAGATATCACATTATCCGTGGTACGCTGGATACCGCAGGCGTTGCCAACAGGAAGCAGGCTCGCTCCAAGTACGGCGCTAAGAAACCTAAGGCGGCTAAGAAATAGGCCATGGTTTGGAAACGTCCGGCTGCCGTCCGGCGGCAGCTTCGTACCACAAAAACGAAACTAAGAAAAGTGTTGGAGTTCTGTCATTACAGATAAACAGCGCGAACACTTGGGGAAACACATGTGAGTACCGATGATTTATTCAAGTGCGGCCAGCCGCACAAATTAATAAGGAGGGAAGACCCGTGCCACGTAAAGGACATATTCAAAAAAGAGATGTATTAGCAGATCCTTTGTATAACAGCAAGCTCGTGACCAAGCTGGTAAATAATATCATGCTTGACGGCAAGAAGAGCGTTGCTCAGAAGATTGTATACGGTGCGTTTGCAAAGGTGGAGGAAAAATCCGGCAAGCCTGCTTTGGAAGTATTTGAGGCGGCTATGAACAATATCATGCCCGTTCTGGAGGTAAAGGCCAGACGTATCGGCGGCGCAACCTATCAGGTGCCCATCGAGGTGAGGGCGGAGAGACGTCAGGCGTTAGGCCTTCGGTGGCTGACCATGTTCTCCCGCAAGAGAAGCGAGAAGAGGATGGAGGACAGACTGGCAAATGAAATTCTTGACGCGTCCAATAATACGGGGGCTGCAGTCAAGAGAAAAGAAGACATGCATAAGATGGCGGAGGCCAACAAGGCATTCGCACACTACAGATTCTAGACTGCGAAAGGCGGAATGCCTCGGCATTCGCACACTACAGATTCTAGACTGTGAAAGGCGGAATGCCTCGGCATTCGCACTAGGAGGAATCTGACTGCATGTTATGGTTTTAAAATAAATATAGGAGGAAAAAATCTTGGCTGGAAGAGAATATCCGTTAGAGAGAACCAGAAATATCGGAATTATGGCCCATATCGATGCTGGCAAGACCACATTGACAGAGCGTATTCTGTATTATACTGGCGTCAACTATAAGATTGGCGATACTCATGAAGGCACTGCTACCATGGACTGGATGGAGCAGGAGCAGGAAAGAGGCATCACAATCACGTCGGCCGCTACAACCTGCCATTGGACTTTGGAACAGGAAACCAAGCCCATGCCCGGCGCGTTGGAGCATCGTATTAATATTATCGACACTCCGGGCCATGTTGACTTTACTGTGGAAGTAGAGCGTTCCCTTCGTGTATTGGATGGAGCTGTCGGTGTTTTCTGTGCAAAAGGCGGCGTGGAGCCTCAGTCCGAAAATGTTTGGCGTCAGGCTGACACCTACAATGTACCGCGTATGGCATTCATCAATAAGATGGACATTCTGGGGGCAAATTTCTACGGCGCGGTGGAACAGATTAGAACCAGACTAGGCAAGAATGCCATTATTGTTCAGCTGCCCATCGGCAAGGAAGACGAATTTAAGGGCATTATTGACCTGTTTGAGATGAAAGCCTACATCTATAATGATGAAAAAGGCGATAGTATTACGGTAACTGACGACCTTGGAGATATGAAGGAGGATGCGGAACTGTATCGTTCGGAATTGATTGAGAAGGTCTGTGAGCTGGATGATGATTTGACAATGCAGTATTTGGAGGGCGAGGAGCCTTCCGTGGCAGATATGAAGAAGGCGCTGCGCAGGGCGACCTGTGAGTGTACGGCGGTGCCCGTATGCTGCGGTTCCGCTTATCGCAACAAGGGCGTTCAGAAGCTTCTGGATGCAATTCTTGAGTATATGCCCGCTCCCACAGATATCCCTGCAATCAAGGGTACCGACTTGGACGGCAATGAGATTGAGAGGCATTCTTCCGACGAGGAGCCGTTTTCTGCTCTGGCGTTTAAGATTATGACGGATCCCTTCGTGGGAAAACTTGCATTCTTCCGTGTGTATTCCGGCACCATGAATTCGGGTTCTTATGTGCTGAATGCAACAAAGGATAAGAAAGAGCGTGTGGGACGTATTCTACAGATGCATGCAAACAAGCGCGCGGAGCTGGATAAAGTTTATTCCGGTGATATTGCGGCGGCGGTTGGTTTCAAATTCACAACAACGGGCGATACTATCTGTGACGACCAGCATCCTGTTATTTTGGAATCCATGGAATTCCCCGAACCCGTTATCGAGCTTGCAATCGAGCCTAAGACCAAGGCCGGGCAGGGCAAGATGGGCGAGGCGCTGGCAAAGCTGGCGGAGGAGGATCCCACGTTCCGGGCGCATACCAATCAGGAGACCGGACAGACCATTATCGCAGGCATGGGCGAGCTGCATCTGGAGATTATCGTGGATCGTCTGCTTCGCGAGTTCAAGGTGGAGGCAAATGTGGGAGCGCCTCAGGTTGCCTACAAGGAAGCGTTCACCAAGGCTGTGGAAGTGGATTCCAAGTATGCAAAGCAGTCCGGCGGACGCGGCCAGTACGGTCATTGCAAAGTGAAATTTGAGCCCATGGAGGCAAACTGCGTGAAGTTTGAGTTTGACCCCAAGGCAAATATCCTGATTAACGATCCGCCCACCCTGCTGTTTGAAAGCACTGTGGTCGGCGGCGCGATTCCGAAGGAATATATTCCGGCAGTCGGCGAAGGCATTCAGGAGGCGTGTCAGGCAGGTATCCTCGGCGGATTCCCCGTGCTGGGCATTCACGCTAACGTGTACGACGGAACCTATCATGAAGTGGACTCTTCCGAGATGGCATTCCATATCGCAGGCTCCATGGCATTCAAGGAAGCAATGCAGAAGGCAAATCCGGTGCTTCTTGAGCCCATCATGAAGGTGGAAGTTACCATGCCGGAAGAATATATGGGCGACGTAATCGGCGACTTGAATTCCCGCCGCGGACGTGTGGAAGGAATGGATGATATCGGCGGCGGCAAGATAGTAAGAGCGTTTGTACCGCTGGCGGAAATGTTCGGATATTCCACCGACCTGCGTTCGAGGACTCAGGGCCGCGGCAACTATTCCATGTTCTTTGAAAAATACGAACAGGTGCCTAAGAACGTACAGGAGAAGGTACTGGCGGAAAAGAAAGGTTAAGCCGGAAGAAAAATCAAGGACAGACATTCTGTTAGGATGCATACAATGGCATAAATTACGAAAATATGCCATGAATATTGAAAAATTACTTGAAAAACCTTTGGTTATTTACTATAATAGGAAACAGAGTCAGTTTTCTACAATCTAAGTACTATATCAGAGATAGCCGAGATAAAAGCGCCGAATGTGCGGGATGCGCTTCGGCGAGGAGAACAGAACAAAATATGTATATCAAGTTAAGGAGGACTTAATAATGGCTAAAGCTAAATTTGAAAGAAACAAGCCCCATTGTAACATTGGTACCATTGGTCACGTTGACCATGGCAAGACAACTCTGACCGCTGCAATTACCAAGACCCTGAATGCAAGACTTGGTACCGGCGAAGCTGTCGCATTTGATATGATCGACAAGGCTCCTGAAGAGAGAGAGCGTGGAATTACCATTTCTACCGCACATGTAGAATATGAGACCGAGAAGAGACATTATGCGCATGTGGACTGCCCCGGACATGCCGACTATGTAAAGAACATGATCACCGGTGCCGCACAGATGGACGGCGCAATTCTGGTGGTTGCCGCTACCGACGGCGTTATGGCGCAGACCAAGGAGCATATCCTTCTTGCTCGTCAGGTGGGCGTTCCTTATATCGTTGTTTTCCTGAATAAGTGTGACAGCGATGATGTTGATGATGACATTCTTGAGCTGGTTGAGATGGAAGTAAACGAACAGCTGGAAGAGTACGGCTTTACGGACTGCCCTATTATCAAGGGTTCCGCACTGAAAGCACTGGAGGATCCTTCAGGCGAGTGGGGCGACAAGATTCTTGAGCTGATGCATACTGTGGATGAGTATATTCCTGATCCTCAGCGTGACACCGACAAGCCTTTCCTTATGCCTGTGGAGGATGTATTCACCATTACCGGACGTGGTACGGTTGCTACCGGCCGTGTAGAGCGTGGTACGCTGAAGCTCAATGAGGAAGTTGAAATCATCGGTATCAGAGAAGAGACCAAGAAAACCGTTGTTACCGGTATCGAGATGTTCCGTAAGATGCTGGATCAGGCACAGGCTGGTGATAATATCGGCGCACTGCTTCGCGGCGTTCAGAGAACAGAAATCGAAAGAGGACAGGTTCTTGCAAAACCCGGCACCGTTACCTGCCACAAGAAATTTACCGCTCAGGTTTACGTTTTGACCAAGGACGAGGGCGGCCGTCATACGCCTTTCTTCAACAACTATCGTCCTCAGTTCTACTTCAGAACAACCGACGTAACCGGCGTATGTGAACTGCCTCAGGGTACTGAAATGTGCGTGCCCGGCGACAACGTTGAAATGACCATTGAACTGATTCATCCTATCGCTATGGAGCAGGGACTTACCTTTGCTATCCGTGAGGGCGGCAGGACTGTTGGTTCAGGTCGTGTGGCTACAATCATTGAGTAAATAGAATTCTTGCGAATTCATTAGTAAAAAGCTGGATTTTATGGGGCTTTCCTAAGAATAGGGAAGCCCTTTTTGAAACTTTGCAACAGTGAAAATGTGTAAAACGGTGCCATAAAAAAGAACTCCGATGAAATTTGGCACCGTTTTCATCGGAGTTTGTCTTTTTACC
>CAOKFN010000015.1 GCA_948467735.1 uncultured bacterium | reverse complement strand
CTATTCTCTTTTCATGACCTGTAATATTTTTGTAATTTTATAAGTCTATCCTGTCGGAAAACAGCATCCGGCTTTATGCGAACAACAGCATTCTGCTGTCACAGCTTGTATTCTTCCTTCAGCGCAAAGTACCTGTCCGAAATAATGCCGCTCACATAGGTTCCAAGGCTCCTGCGGATCTCCTTATCCAGCGCTTTCAGATAAATAGGCTTTCCAAAGTCGATGACCACGGTGGTCTTTTTGATTCTGGGCAGGTGGTCCTCAAATACCTCGGCGGAATTCACTATGGTCATAGGAACCACGGGAACGCCCCCCTTGTCCGCAATTTTAAAGCTTCCTTCATGGAAGGGCAGGAAGGTGTCTTTTACTTTGTTGCGGGTGCCCTCCGGAAAAATGCACAGGGATATCCCGTTTTTTACTTCTTCCACGCCCTTCAGAATGGTTTTCAGGCCCTCCTTGATATTGTCCCTGTCAAGAAAAAGGCAGTGGATATTTTTCATCCAAGAATTCAGCAAAGGCCATTTCCGCATCTCGGCCTTCGCCACATATCCGGTGATTTTCGGAAAAACGGAGCAGGTGAGCACAATATCAAAATAACTTCGGTGATTGCCCACGAACAGGGACGCGCTGTCAGAGGGAATATTTTCCCGGCCCAAGACGATAACGTTTGTTCCGGTAAAAAAGGTAATGCAGCGAAAGCCCCAGCTTACAATCGCTTTGGAGCTTCGGTCTTTCAAGCCGGGATTGAATTTTCCAATCAGCAGTTCCGCCAGCAGCACCGGAATGCCCAGAATCAAAAATAAGAACAGAAAAGTTACGGCGAAAAACAGTCGAATCATAGCGTCCACACATCCTTTACATTATTCCCGCGGGCAGAAACTGCCGCCGCGGCAGATATTCCCCACGGAGCGGAAATTGCCCCATGGCAGATATTCCCCACGGAGCGGAAATTGCCCCATGGCAGATGTTCTGCCCTATGGCAGATGTTCCCCGCAGAGCAGAGCCTGCCCGCAGGATAGAATGGCTCATTGGGCAGAGCCTGTCTCTCTGGCAATGGGCCAAGTCAATCTATGAACCTTGTGCCATGCCTGCAAAGCCGGACAAAGACCTGCCCGAGCATATGGGCTGACACCGGGGGAAAATAAATTACGTTCTGTCAGAGATACTCTTCCACTATTTTAGCATATAAAATGGAAACTGTACATAGAATAAAATAAACAGTAAATATAAGAGAGGTTGCCCATTGAAAAAAATACGGATGACCGTAAGGTTTTGCGTCTGCGGGATACTGCTTGCCTGCGCGGTGCTTATCACAGGATGCACTCTGCTCAGCGAAGAAAAAATCAAACTGCGGGATTTGGAATTCACAGTGCTTGGAGAGGAAAAGATACCGGATCAGCTGAAAACGATCATTGAGGAAAAGAAAAAAACGCCTTTTCAGATTACTTATACGGACAATGCGTATTTGTACATATGTATCGGTTATGGGGCTCAGGAGACGGGCGGCTACAGTATTGCGGTAAACGAACTGTACCTGACGGATACGAATATTTGTGTCAGCACCAGCCTTCTGGGGCCGGAGGCGGCCGAAAAAAGCAACAAGACGCCTTCTTATCCTTATATTGTGATTAAGACGGAATTCTTGGAGCAGACAGTGACCTTTGAATAAATAGGATTGAACAGAGGCTGGCTGTCTAAGGATTATCATGTTTATGAGGCGGGGGATTCGGCTCAGCCATGCCGGGGGCTTCCTGTGCGGAAGCCTGCGGCGTGGCTGAATTTTTGGTGAATTTTTTTGCTGAATTATTTGGCAGATGTTTATGTTGAAAGGGACAGGATTTTTTAGTATAATAAATTATGACAGGGTGCAAGGTTGTTTTAAGGCCGCCCGGGGTCAGTATACGAAGCGGAAGCGGGGCAGTACATATGGAAAATGAGGAAAAAGATAACGCGCCTGTCAAAGAGGAAAGTCCCAAACCATTTATGAAGCGCACCATTCAAGATAGTGTATTTACCAGCTTATTTCAGGACAAAAGATATTTGATACAATTATATAGGGCGCTGCACCCGGAGGATATGGCAGTAACAGAAGATGATATTGTGACGGTTACTATTCAAAATATTCTTACGGACAGTTCATATAATGATTTGGGTTTTTTGGTGGGCGATTTATTGCTTATCCTTGTGGAAGCGCAGTCAACTTGGTGTGGAAATATTATAGTAAGGGCGATGATGTATCTTATGCAGACTTACAATGAATATTTTATGAAGGGCAGGGTAAATCTTTACAGCAGCAGGAAGGTCAAAATGCCAAAACCGGAGCTTTATGTGATATATACGGGAGATAAGCTGCCCAAAGCGCTTGCAGGAAGGCCGGAGTATATCACTTTGTCGGAAGAATTTTTTGGCGGGCAGGAATGTGCGGTTGATGCGAGGGTTAAAATAATTTATGACAGTGCGGAAGGCGATATTATCAACCAATATATTGTATTCACAAAAGTGTGCAGGGAACAGGTGAGGCGGTATGGAAGAAGCAGAGAGGCGATATCGGAAGCAGTTCGTGTTTGCAAAGATAGAAATGTCTTAAAGGAATATTTGGCAGGCAGGGAGCAGGAGGTGGTTGATATTATGATATCCTTATATGATGAACAGGAAATAATGGAGCGATATGTGGAGAGCGAAGTGGCGGAGGCCGTGGAAAAGGCCGTGGAAAAGGCCGTGGAAGAGGCCGTATTGAAGACGGATAAAGAAGCGTCCATCCGTACTTTTATTGAGGCTTGTCAGGAGTTTGGCGCAACCGTTGCCGAAACCATACAGAAATTGATCAATAAATATGCCTTGGCCAGTATGACGGCGGAGAATGAAGTACGGAAATATTGGAAAGAGTGAGAGATTGGAACTATTGGATAGAGTAAGGGATTGGAAGCTGTGACGGAATAAAATCATTGCCAATGTATGGAGAGTATGCTATAGTAAATCCATTGGATGGCCGGGCCTTAGGCTGAACTATTTTCAGCCGTGGCTGGGGCGCGGTTCATATATTTGACGGCAGGGGACGTTATAGTGCTTGCAATTTGCTGGGCGGCGCCATAATCTGCTGCCACAGTATCTGTCAAAGAAAGGAGCATGCCTTAAAGCATGTACAGGTGAGGAGGAGCAATGCGGAAATAATCTTATTCAGGACAATCGAAGCGCAAGAGCGAAAATTTCGGTTATGGCGGGCAGTCTGCCAAAATCGGCGCTGCACATGTATTGGGTGGACTGCGAGGAGGTCGGCCCTTGGCAGTGCTGGGAGGGGCGTTGATTAGCAGTGACCGGAATTGCGCTGTCCGCGCGGGGCGGCCCTTGGCAGTGCTGCAGGGGGATGTCGATTGTCAGACAAGACACATTCATATGCCGATTTTTGGGGTCGAGTCCTTGCATAAGGACTGGTTTGTGTGCTGAATAGGATGATTGCTTTTCCGAAACCTAATATCAATTTAAGCTTTTTTATGCGGGAACATAGCGTCCCGCCGGGTTTCGATAGAATTCTTAGGGGCAATCCGCTGTTCGGCCGAAAAAATCGGCTTGGACAGCGGATTTTTTATGGAAAATCAGGAAAAACACCGAGAACAGGAGGCGCTATGTTACAGATAAAGAATTTGACCATTACACATAAAAAGGATTTAAGGATACTTTTGGAGGATTTTCATTTTGTACTGAATCCCGGGGATAAGGCCGTGCTTATCGGGGAGGAAGGAAACGGGAAGTCCACATTGTTAAAATGGATTTATTCTCCCGAGGCAGTGGGCGCATATGCGGAAGCGGAGGGGGAATGCATCTGCCCGGGGGAAAGATTGGGCTATCTGCCCCAAGAGCTTCCCGAGGAGGAAGGCGGGAAAAGCGTCTATGATTTTTTCGCGGGAGAAGAGCTGTTTTGGGAACAGGGCCCTCAGGAGCTGAGCCGACTGGCGAGAGACTTAAATGTTCCCGCAGACTTTTTTTACGGGGAGCAGAAAATGGCCTCCCTCTCCGGCGGGGAGAAGGTAAAGGCCCAGATGGCGAGGCTTTTGATGGCGAAACCGACCATCCTGCTGTTGGACGAGCCCTCCAATGATATTGATACGCAGACATTGGAGTGGCTGGAGGAATTTATTGCAAGGTCGCAGCAGGCGTTTCTGTATATTTCTCATGACGAGACGCTGATTGAGAGGACTGCCAATGTGGTGATTCATTTGGAACAGATACGCAGGAAAACCCTGTGCAGATATACCACGGCGCGGATGCCCTATAAGGAGTATATTCAGCATCGAAATGCCCAGATGCAGAATCAGAGAATGAATGCCGAATATGAGAAAAGACATGAGGAAATCCGGCAGGAGAAGCTGCGGCGCGTCATGGAGAAAGTGGACCGGGATCAGGAAAATATTACCAGACAGAATCCTTCGGGGGGGCGGCTGCTGAAGAAGAAAATGAAGGCCTTGAAGTCCATGGAGAAAAGATATGACCGGGAGGCGGAGGATATGACGCAGATGCCGGAGACAGAGGAGGCGATTTTTTTCAAGTTCGGACAGGGGATTAAGATGCCTGCGGGAAAGGTGATACTGGATTTATTCTTGGAGCGGCTTTCGGTACCGGGAGGGGGAGAAAACAGAATTCTGGCGGAAAATGTCCGCCTCACGGTGCGGGGGCCGGAAAAGGTCTGCATTGTGGGGAGGAACGGCGCGGGAAAGACCACCCTGCTTCGCCGGATTGCGGAGGAGCTGCAAAAAAGGGAGGATATCAGGGCCGCGTACATGCCGCAGGACTACGAGGAGCTTTTGGATATGTCCAAGACTCCTGTAGAGTACCTCTGCCAAAGCGGGGAGAAGGAGGAAATTACCAGAATCCGTACATTTCTGGGCTCCATGAAATACACGGCGGATGAGATGAATCACTCCATCGGAGAGTTATCCGGAGGGCAGAAGGCGAAGGTGCTGCTTTTGAAGATGAGCCTGTCCGGGGCGGAGGTGCTGATTCTGGACGAACCCACCCGGAACTTCTCGCCCTTGTCGGGACCGGTGATCCGGGAGGTGCTGCGGGAATATGGAGGAGCGATTATCAGCATATCCCACGACAGGAAATATATCAGCGAGGTGTGCGACAGCGTATATGAATTGACGGAGGAGGGACTTCGGCTGACAGGGGAGCGTTAAAAAATTGAGAGGGGAGCGGGATGCAGGCCTGCTTGGGAAGGCGCGGCGTATGGCAGCGTCAAAAGGATTATGAAAAAAGCTCGGCCTTAACCGGGTTTGTGACGTAATATTTTGGCTGCATGTTCCAAGAAAATTATTGTTGTGTCTGCGGAGGAGGTTGTGGTATGATTTATTGTAAAAGCATGGCATTTTCCGCAGGGGGAATTTGGGAGTAAATTTCCAAACTGTTTTTGGCGCAGCGCAGCAGGCTGAGCCGACGGCAGGCGGTGTCAGGCGATCTATGTCCGAGCCGAAAAAACAGGCGCGTCCGAACCTTGGAAACAGCGGTAAGCAGGAGGATGATAATGAAAAAAGCGGCGGTACTTATTTATCCACAGTTTTGTAATTTTGAAATCAGCGTGGCGCTTGAAATATTGGCGATGGCAGAAAAGCCCATGACCATATTTGCAAAGAAGCTGACAAAAATAAAGAGCGAAGAAGGGATGAATGTATTTCCGGACAAATGTATTTCAGAAATAGATATCCGCGAATATGACAGCCTGCTGCTGCCGGGGGCGGCGGATATAAGGGAGGCTGTGGAAGATGAGGAAATCCTTTCTTTTATCCGGCTGTTTCGTGACGGGCAGAAAATGATAGGAGCCATTTCGACGGCACCTCTGCTGCTGGTAAAAAGCGGTGTGATGGAGGGGCGGCCGTTTATGGCCGGAATAGACAGGGAAGAATTATATGAGGAGGGGTTTACGGAGCAGGAGCTTGCAAAAATGCAGGGATGGAGCGACAATCTGATAAATCCTGTAAAAGAAGGTTATCTTATCTCCGAAAGGGTGGTTACGTCCGTTTCATATGAATTTGTCAGATTCGGGCTGGCATTTGGAAGGCTTGTGGGAATTGACATTCCTGAAGAAAATTTTGGCGTCAGGCATACGGCGCAGGGCGGTTTTGAAAAGAATGGAGAAAGCAGATAGGAGAGGAGTTTATGCTGTTAATACAAAACGGGTATATGATTGACCCCAAATCCGGCAGGGAAGGAAAATATGATATTTTGACGAAAGGGGACAGGATTCTTAAAATCGGCAGGAACCTTTCGGCGCCGGACGATAAATGTCAAGTGATCGACGCGGAGGGACTTCTTGTGGCGCCGGGACTGGTGGATGTGCATGTGCATTTCCGGGATCCCGGCTTCCCGGAAAAAGAGGATATTTACACCGGTGCGGCGGCGGCGGCGAGGGGAGGCTTTACCACTGTGGTAATGATGGCCAACACAAAGCCGCCCATAGACAATCCCGATACTCTAAAATACGTGCTGGAAAAGGGGCGGGAGACCGGGATTCATGTGCTGGCCTGCGCCAATGTGACCATGGGAATGGGGGGGAAGGAACTGACTCCCATGGAAGAACTGGCACGCCTTGGGGCGGCCGGGTTTACCGACGACGGCGTCCCGCTGTTGGATGAGGCATTGGTGCGAAGGGCCATGGAGCGGGCGGCACAGCTGGACCTGCCTTTGAGCTTTCATGAGGAGGATCCGGGGCTGATAGCCAATAACGGGATTCACAGGGGGAAGGCAAGCGAGTATTTCGGCATCGGCGGTTCGCCCAGAGAGGCGGAAATCGGCTTGGTGGAGCGGGATTTACAGCTGGCGCTGGAAACGGGGGCGAGCATCAATATCCAGCATATCAGCACCAAGGAGGCGGTGGAGCTGGTGCGTCAGGCGAAGAAAAAGGGCGGGAATATCCATGCGGAGGCGTCGCCCCATCATTTTACGCTGACGGAGGAAGCCGCCATCCGGTACGGAACGATGGCTAAGACGAATCCGCCTCTGCGGGAGGAGGAGGACAGGCTGGCGATTATCAGGGGGCTGGCGGACGGAACCATCGACATGATAGCCACGGACCATGCCCCCCACACACAGGAGGAGAAGGCGAAGCCCCTGACGGAAGCCCCCAGCGGCATTATCGGCTTGGAGACGGCGCTGCCGCTGGCGATTACAAAGCTGGCGGGGGAGGGGTATCTTACTATGTGCCGGATTCTGCGCCTGATGAGTACCAATCCGGCGGATTTCTATCATCTGGACGCGGGGTATCTGGCGGAAGGGGGGCCTGCGGATATGATATTGATAGACACGGCGGCGGAGGTGATTCCGGGGGACTATGCTTCCAAGTCCTCCAATACGCCCTTTACCGGGCAGCGGCTGAGAGGCAGAGTGGTGAAGACCATTGCTGGCGGAAGAGTGAACGAAAGGAAGATTTTATAAGACGTAACCCATGGATTGTTTGGCGCAGCAGGGTGCGGCCGAAAGCGCCTGTGCGGGAGAAATCTTGATTGGATTAACCCATGGATTGTTTGATGCAGCAGGCGGCGCGTCCAAGGGCGTATTCCGCTCTGCGGCGCATTCGGCCTTGCTGGGGAGTGTTTATGATAAAAAAATAAAGTGGAGGGTAAGTAGGATGAAACAAAAGCAGACTGCGACAGTGCTTTCACAGAGGGAAATAGCGGCGGGTATCTATGATATGTGGATTGGGACTTCTCTGGCGGCGGAGGCCGGGCCGGGGCAGTTTCTGTGCGTCTACACAAAAGATAAAAGCGCCCTTCTTCCCCGCCCGATTAGTATCTGCGAGGCAGGAAAGGAAGCGCTGCGGATTGTATACCGTGCCGCGGGAGCGGGGACAAGGGAATTTTCCGGTTACAAGGAGGGGGATTCCATTGAGATCATGGGGATTTTAGGAAACGGTTTTCCGTTTGCGGAAGGAATGGGGAAACGGGCATTTCTCATAGGCGGCGGCATCGGCATTCCCCCGCTTCTGGAGCTGGCAAAGAGGCTTAAGGGGGAGAAACAGGTGATTTTAGGCTATCGGGACAGCCAGCTTTTTCTGAAGGAGGATTTGGAAGAATACGGCGCGGTGTATATTGCCTCGGAGGATGGCAGCGCGGGTACCAAGGGAAATGTCATGGACGCCATTGCCGGGAACGGGCTGGAAGGGGATGTTATTTTCGCCTGCGGCCCTATCCCTATGCTGCGGGCGGTGAAGGCATACGCCGCGGAGCATCACATCAAAGCGTATATTTCTCTGGAAGAGCGGATGGCATGCGGCGTGGGGGCCTGTCTGGGCTGCATTGCCAAGACGACAGAAGTAGACACCCATTCCCATGTACACAATGCCCGCGTCTGCACCGACGGGCCAGTGTTTGAGGCGGGGGATGTGGAAATATAGAGAGTTAGATTTTGAAATGGTTTTTGAATCATGTTTATAGAATCTCTAATAATGATATGCTAATATAATATTGTGCGGTATAACAGGAGGATACGACATTGATAGAGCATAGATTGGCGGACGGCTTGGATGGAATGTGTATTCAACAGTACAAGACAGACGTTGGATTTCGGACGCTTGTGGAAGGTGTAAATGAAAATTTGTATATTATACCTAAATATCAAAGAAAGTATCGTTGGACGAAAGAACAGGTTGTTTCGCTGGTGGAATCCTTAATCTGCGGTCTGCCGATTCCGCCCATTTATGCGTGTAGAAATGAAAAAAATCAACTGGAAATATTGGACGGCCAGCAGCGGATTATGAGTCTCTTTTTTTACTACATAGGTTATTATTTGAATAAGAGAAAAACCAGCTCTATTAATTTTTCGGAGCTTGTGATAGGGAATCAGTCGCTGCAGGAAGCATTGATGAGCCAGTATCATTTGGAGGAACTGCATATACAATTAGAAGGAAACGGGAGAAAACTGGTAAATGTGGATTATGCAGCGCTTCCTATAGAAATGAAGCGACATATTGATTATACAGGGATAACTATAATAGAAATAAAAATTAATGACGAAAGGCGGCGTGCGCAGGTTTTAAGACAGATTTTCGCGAATTTGAATAAGGGAGGGTCTTTATTATCGCCGCAGGAACAAAGGAATGGAATATATGCCTGCGGTTTCTATGATATGCTGCAGGAGTTTAACAGATGCGATGAAAGGTGGCGGAAAATCTGGGGGCAGGAGGACGCAAAAGAACGGGACATGGAGACGCTGCTGCGTTTGTGTGCATTGCGTAAATATGTGATCGTTAAGAAGAATAGCCTGCTTGGTTTTGAATTTGTGATTCAAGGATATCATGGTTCCTATGGGAAACTGCTGGATCGGTTTTCCGAGGAAGCCATGGAATTCGATAAGAATCAGATTGAAGAATATAAGGACAGTTTAAAGCAATTTTTTAAAATATTTGCGGTCGGGAGTACACAGGCATCAAAAGTGACATTATTGGAAAGCTTTTATATCGTGTATGAGAAAATGGGAATCCATAAAGTTATAACGCAGGATATTTATAATTCTGTTTTGGGCAGTTCCGGGTATATAGATAATGTCAGGCAGGGCACCGTAAAAATGAAAAGTATGAACGAAAGGTGGAAGGCGGTTTATGACATTTGGATTGGAGATGATAAATGATATAGTTGAAAAAATATCTGCCAGTGCATTGCCTTATGCGGACAGTGTGATCATTGGGGATAATTCAAGTGGGAAAACATTGTTATTGAAGCTTTTTATAGAGGAGCTAAAAGGCAATGAGGGTTAAGGCTTTGACATGGGATTTATGCAAGGGCAGAAGCTCATATGAGAGGCGGGGGGTTGGAAGGAAATCCGCCTTTAGGAGAGGCGAGGTATAAAATGGAATCTGAAAAACTGGCAATGGCTTGCGGCGTATGCGGCTGCAGACCGGACGGCGCGGCGAAAGCGGTGTGGGACGGATTTGCGATGCATGCTTATGGGGATATGATAGAATGGCTGGGGCCTGCGGAAGAAACATCCATCCCGGAGGAAGAGCGCTGGCCAAGAAGTGAGAGAATGCCTTTGCAGGGAGAACGGTGGATTGTAAGGGCGAAATATCCTTTCTGTTTTGGAATCGGAGAGTGGTTCCGAGTCCTTTTTATGCCGGCAATGTCTTATTTGAACGGCTGGGAGGAGTGCCCGGAGGAGATAGAGGAATCGGCGATTGTGGATTGTCGGCTGGAAGGCGTCCTCGAAAGGGAAGAATATGGGGCATGGATTCGAGTCCTTATTATGGAAGCGATGCCCCTGCCGGAAATCAGCGGCAGGTATCCGGCAGTCCGCTCTGGCAGGTATCTGGAGGAATTAAAGATATTGGGTGAGAAATGCGGGACATATCAGGTCTATGAGTATGAGTGGTGGGTGCTGCACAGCTGGTCCGCGCAGGGAGATTTCGGACAGTGGGCGCTGGTGCATAAACGGGATTCCGGAAGCAGGCATTTGGTTCTTCTGGGGGACTGGCATCTGCATACGGACGACGTGTATTGCGGAAACTTCTTGATTTCATGAAAATGTGAAGTCGAGCGGCAAAGTCTGCCGTCAGCGCGTATTTTGAAAGGGAAGGCGAACGACATGAAAACGCCCAAAATGATATTATTCGACTATGGCCAGACGCTGGCTGCGGAGCGGAAATTTGACGGAATCAAGGGAACGGAGGCTGTTTTACAATATGCCATAAGAAATAAATATCATTTGTCGGCAGAGCAGGTGCAGGCCAAGGCAAGTGAACTCAATCAGGAGCTGGGAAGGTTTGACCCGAAAACAAGGCATCTGCTCCAGATAGAAATTCCCAATACCATGTTTACGCCTTATCTCTATGAATCCTTGGGAATAGAGATTGGGCTTGGCAATTCCGAAATCGATACCATATTCTGGGACGCCGCCGCGCCGGGGGAGCCGACAAAAGGAATCGAAGATTTCTTAAAATTCCTGAAAGAGAAAGGAATCCGCACAGGCGTAATCAGTAATATCGCGTATGCCCCCGCCGTGGTGTCAGAGCGGATTAACCGATTGCTGCCGGATAATGGGTTTGAATTTATTCTTACCTCAAGCAATTATATATTCCGCAAGCCGAATCAGAGGATATTCGAGCTGGCCTTGGAGAAAGCGCAGCTGCCGCCGGAGGAAGTCTGGTATGTGGGCGATCAATATGAGTGTGACGTAAAAGGTTCCTCCCGGGCCGGATTATTTCCGGTATGGTACATAGGCGCGATTGACCTGCCTTATTCCGGGGATGAAACCGTTTTGACGGTTACGGAATGGGAGGAATTAAGGCGGCGAATAGAAAATGGCTGAAATGATAGAAATGACAGAATATAATATGCTTTCCTGTATCATTGCAGGCTGGACAGGAAAGGATTATGTGAGGAGCATCTTATGACTAAAAAAAGATTGACAAGGGATTTGAAATGGGGATTTCAATATTTTCCTTATTATCAAATGCGTATTGAATGTGACAAATTTCATGGCTGGGCGGCGCTGAATGAATTGACCGACGGAGAATATTTGTATTGGGATTTTTTTGAAAAGGCAGGAAGAGTTCCCGTAGCAGGAAAAGGAATGTGCTGGCTTACTTTCATTCCAGATGGAAAGAAACATTCTATTACGGCAATGTTTACGGAAAATGAAAATGTGTCGGCATGGTATATAGATGTAATCGACTCTGTGATAATAGATGAGGATGGAGTACTGGCTTTTATGGATCAATATCTGGATGTGCTGCTTTCCGCAAGCGGCGATCTATTGGTTGACGACGAAGATGAATTGGAAGCTGCCTATCAGTCAGGAGAACTTACAAAAGAGCAATATGAGGCGGCATTGTCGGAAGGACAGAGAATTATTGACGAATGGGGCAAGGATATTCATGGGACTGAACTTATATGTAAGGAAATGTTACACTATGTGAAAGCGCAGGTGAAAGAGCGGCCGCTCGCCGTATTTCTTGATATTGACGGCGTATTAAATATTTACCGGCCTGATTTGGAAGCGCAGGCCTTCCTGCCGTATGCAAAAGAAAATATATGTGAACTGATAAATAGAATGAAAGCAAAAGTGGTAGTTATTTCAAGCCATCGGTTAGGCGGCATAAACTGGGATATGCTTTTAGAGTTTTTTAAGTGCAGCAATATATGTGATGTTGATATCACCCCAAACGGAGAAGAATATCGCAGCAGGACAGAGGAAATTAACGCTTATCTGCATATGCACCCGAATATTGAAAGGTATGTTATTTTAGATGACTGTTATCAAGATGATTATTCTTCTGATGTAAAGCTGCGCGAACATCTTGTTTTTGTTGATGCGTTAAAAGGTTTACAAAAACAAGATGTTATAAGGGCTTGCGAGATCTTAAACCGCCAAATTTCGGTTGAATAGAACTCTTAAGCGGCTGCGGATTTTGTGAGTTACATAGAAATATACTTTATCAAGGGAAATTTATGCATCGGGAACACTTTTCCGGAAAGGGAAAAAATAAATGGAAAAGCAGTTGCTATTTGAAAGATATTTGAGTATACTATAGTAAATGATTTTATAAAATTTTCTTTTGGCGCAGAAGATTGATGACCGCATGGGCAGCTCTTGGCCCTAAGCGGGACAGTGATAAGCGGATGTTTCGCCGTTCAAAGTGCGAATCTGACAGTGGGGCGGAATTTCCGCCCCATTTTTACAGCAGGAGGATATAAAATTGGCAGCAGAATACCATGATGTTTCGCTTTCGGAAGAAAAGCGTAAGCAGTTAGAGCTTCAGATAACAAAAGTATATTTTGTGCGTCATGCGCAGCCTGTACATATATGGGAGGACGACAGGACCAGACCTCTGACTGCCGAGGGCAGAAAAGACGCCCAAATCGTGACGGATTTTCTGAAGGATAAGGGAATCGATGTGTTTTACAGCAGTCCCTACAAAAGAAGTTATGATACGATTGCGGCGGCCGCCGCCTTTTATGGCAAAGAGATTATCACGGACGAGAGGCTGCGTGAAAGAAAAAAGGGCGTCAATGGCAATCAGTACGGCATGTTTGAAAAACGTTGGGAAGACCATGATTATTGTGAAGAAGGCGGCGAATCCATCCATATGGTGCAGAGGAGGAACATGGAGGCGCTCAGGGAAATATTGGAGAAAAATAAGGGAAAGAGAATTGTTGCTGCAACACATGGGACGGCGCTCAGCACGATTTTGAATTTTTACCATTCAGAGTTTGGGGTTAAAGATTTTCTGCGCATCATAGATTGGATGCCTTATATTATTGAGCTTGACTTCGACGGGGACAGGCTGATATCGGAAAAGGAACATTGCTATATAGAAAAAGAATTTCAGGGGGATAAAAGGGCTGATAAAAAATAACGATAGGAAGGCTGCATACTTGTAATGCTGTTATAAAGTCATTGAACACGGAGTCGGGAAACGCTGAGGAGGAGCTGAATAAAAGCTGAGGAAACGTTAAGGAAGCGTTAAGGAAACACTAAGGAAGCATTCTCCTTTGATAAATTTTGTATTTTATCGTAGATTTTAATAACAATAAATAGAAAATAATATTTCGTTTTCATTTCATCAAATTTCAAACGATATATACAGGAGGGAGTATGAACCGCATATTAAATAAAGTCAAAGAAATAATTCACAGCAATATGGAATTATATCTGCCCCATGTAAATAGCGGCGATTTAGAAGGGAACGGGGAAATTTACTACATGAACGGAAAAGACGGGACGGAATTTGATTGGTACGTCAATGATAAGCTGCCGCCGTTTATGGTGTTTTATAATGATGAAGCCAATCTGGGCGCAATGAAATTATTGCTTTATAAGGACGGCGGGGCGGCAGGATATATCTATGATGAAAAAGGGAAAAAACTCGTGAAGGAAGTTAAATTGAATTTAGACGTCAATGAAAAAGATATATTTGAATTGGCTGTCATATTAAGAAATGAGGCCGATGATAATAAAGTCTGGGGGGCGAGTATTGAAAGCATAAATACAGATGTTGAAGTCAGCGATGAAAAAAGGAACGAGTTTCAGCAGAATAAAAAAATGTATGCGGCTATCAGAAATAAGAAAATGATCTTAAACCTAAATTCCTATGTGTCAAAAAAAGTAACGGAAGAGGGCTGGAGGGTCGGGTATATGGAAAGAAATGAACCGGTTCATGAACAGGACAGCGGCTGGTCGTTTTTGTCGGGGAATGAAGACGAGGAATATATTTCGGACGCCGGAAATATCGAATTAGTCAGCGTGGGGGCCGTATGGCAGCAATTAGATCCGGATATTTTCAAATATATTGATATGCCCATAGGGACTAAGCTGATCAGGGTATCTTCGGAAGCCTTTGAAATAGATAGAAATGATATGGAAATATTTACGGTAAAAAGACAACAATGATGAAATAAACTGCCGCAGGCGGGATATTAGCCGCAGGTGAAACAGTCTTGAGAATAGGAAACAAGCTGCGGCATTCGGAATGAAACAGTTTTGAAGATAGGGAACAAGCTGCGGCATTCGGAATGAAACAGTTTTGAAGATAGGGAACAAGCAGCAACAGTCGGAATGAAGCAGCCTTGAAAAAAAGGAAACAAGCTGCAGCAGTTGGAATGAAACAGTCTCGAAAGTAGGGAACAAACTGCCGCGGTCGGCAGTCGAATAGGAGAAAAAGATGAATACAGAAGTGACAATCGCAGGCGTAACCCTGAAAAATCCCGTAATGACAGCCTCGGGAACGTTTGGCTCAGGGATGGAATATTCGGAATTCGTGGATTTGAACCGGCTGGGCGCCGTGGTGACTAAGGGGGTGGCGAACGTCCCTTGGCCGGGGAATCCCACGCCCAGAGTGGCGGAGGTGTATGGGGGGATGCTCAACGCCATCGGACTGCAGAATCCCGGCATCGACGTATTTATGGAGAGGGATATTCCTTTTCTGAAGCAGTACGACACGAAGATCATTGTCAATGTCTGCGGCAGAACCGTGGAGGATTATGTGGAGGTAGTGGAACGGCTGGGAGAGGAACCGGCCGTCGCCATGCTGGAAATCAATGTATCCTGTCCCAACGTGAAGGAGGGGGCGATTGCGTTTGGCCAGAACACGGACGCGCTGCAGCGCATCACCAAAGAGGTGAAAAAACACGCGAAACAGCCGATTATGATGAAATTAAGCCCCAATGTGACCGATATCGGGGAGATGGCAAAGGCGGCCGAGGCGGCGGGCTGCGACGCTCTGTCCCTGATTAACACCATTACCGGAATGAAGATAGATATTCATAAGAGGCGGTTTGTGCTTGCCAATAAGACGGGGGGCATGAGCGGCCCCGCTATCAAGCCCGTTGCGGTGCGCATGGTATATCAGGCCGCTCAGGCGGTGAAGATTCCTATTGTGGGCATGGGGGGCATTGGCACGGGGGAGGACGCCATTGAGTTCCTGCTGGCCGGAGCGACCGCCGTGAGCGTGGGGGCCATGAATTTCGTGAATCCTTATGCCACAGTGGAAGTGATAGAGGGCATTGAGGATTACATGAGAAAGTACCATGTGGAGCATGTGTCGGATTTGATTGGGGCAGTGGAGTAAACGGCGAGGGGGATGAGGAAAATTCAGGACATATCCGTTTCGTTTAGAATTGCTGTGAATGCCGATAGGACAAGAATTTTGGAGTTGTTAGGAAAAAATAAAGCCGCTTGGGAGGTATCATTCAAGGAAACAGAATTGATTTCTCCAAAGTATTTCAGCATTGGCAGAAATACCGTTGAGATAACATATAACGAAGATTATGACGAAAAATTTTTAACGGCACAGGAGGACGGGTATTTATATTACAAATCCCATATGGATTTTTACCCGAAAGACGACAGGGTTACGCTGGCAGGTCAAATTCAATTGGCGAAAGAAATATCAAAAAAATTTGCCGATGCCGGAATCGCCTCAGAAATCATAGCGGAATTTGAACACCTGCTGTAAGGATTTTCATGCATAATTTTCAGACAGCTCTCATATATATACCTATACCAGTAAAATTGGAGGTATTTTTGTGGAGCTGTTAAAGAGAAATATACATATGGACCGCATTCGGGTTCAGGCAGTCACGCAGTTTACTCTGGAGGATGATGTAAACCTTCCGGAGAATAAACCGGATATCAGCGCGTTGAACTTGGAAAAGGGAGAGCTGGTGATTGATGAAATTAAACCGGCGGTGGATTCGGTTACTGTCCGCGGCAGGCTTAACTTTGTGGCGCTCTATCATACCATGGAAGAAGGCAGCAGTTTGATTTTGCTAGAGGGTAAGCTGCCTTTTGAGGAGAAAATCAATCTACAGGGCGTTGTGCCTTCGGACGCGGTGACGGTGGAGGGGGAGGTGGAGGATCTTACCATAAGCATGATCAATTCCCGCAAGCTGAATATTCAGTCTCTGATTACGATGACGGCGCAGGTGGAAGAGCTGTATGACGAGGAAGCGCCCGTTGCCATCCATGGGGACGAGACGGTGGAATATCGCCGGATGCCTTTGGAGCTGGCGCAGATTGCCATCTGTAAGAACGATATTTTCCGTTTGAAGGAGGAAGTGGTTCTGCCCTCCAATTATCCCAATGTGTTTCAGATTCTTTGGAGCGATATTTCTCTGGGGGATGTGGAATTTAAGGTGATGGAGGAAAAGCTTACCATATCGGGGGACATCCATTTCTTTATTCTGTATGAGGGGGAAGGGGAAGACCATCCCTGCAGGAGCTTTGAGACCACTCTGCCCTTCAGCGGCGTGCTGGAATGTCACGGCTGCAGGGAGGGAATGCTTCCGGATATCCGCTATCATCTGGGTCAGCAGGAGCTTTCCATCCGTCCTGATTTCGACGGTGAGGAGCGAAATATCGGTCTGGAGCTGGTGCTGGATATCGGCATCCGCATTTATGAGGAAGAGCGGCTGGAGATTATATCGGATATTTACGGGGTGTCCAAGGAAATCAGTACGGTGACGCATAAGGCGGAGCTGCGGAGACTGCTTTCCAAAGTAACCGGAAAGACAAAGGTGACGGATCATGTGAAAGTAACCGGGGGAACGGTGCTGCAGCTGCTGCACAGCGAGGCCGACGTGGCGCTGGAGCAGCAGAGTACGGTGGAAAACGGCATTCTGCTGCAGGGCAGCCTTCAGGTAAAAGTAATGTATATTACCGGAGAGGATGAGTCCCCATACGGATGCGCGCAGGCGCAGATTCCTTATCAATATACCTTGGAGGTGCCGGATATTGCGGCCGAGGATATGGGCAAGGTGCGGGCGGAAGTGGAGCAGCTGCAGGTGACAATGCTGGACGGCGAGGAGATGGATGTGAAGGCGGTGGTGAGCTTTTCCACCGTGGTATTCAAGAGCATTTCGCTGGAATTGATTACGCAGGTCAACGCGGCGGAGCTGGACAGCGGCAAGATGAGCGCCCTTCCGGGAATGGTGGTCTATATGGTCAAAGAAGGGGATAACCTGTGGAATATCGGGAAAAAATATTACGTGCCTGTGGAAGCCATTCGGGAATTGAACGGGCTTGACAGCGACGAATTGAAGGCGGGACAGAAGCTTTTGGTGGTAAAGGGCAGCTGAATGAGGGCATGCGTTGTTATGCCTGACAAATAATAAAACGCTTTGCGGCAGGCAGAGCGGGCGGCGTATCGTCTCGCCACGGCTTGGGATACTGTGCGGAAGCATACACGGCTTCGCATGGCTTGCGGCTTGGCGGTACACGCAGGCTCGTATGGCATGGTGTGGTTTCGGGGAATTGAGTTCTGAAAATAGGAATGGCTTTCCGGATTTTCTATTATCACGGTGGGAGAAACAGGTTTGTTTCGGCTGGCTTGTGTGAGAATCGCGGAAAAGCCATTTTTTATGCCGAAATATAATCTTACGACAAGATATGATTATGCGGCGGAATATATTTTTATGGCAGAATTTAATTTCGCGGCAAAATTTGACAGACGAAAAATTGCGGAGCAGAACCTTCATTTATTGGCAAAACGCCTCAAAATTACAGTTCCGCTCCGCAATGCATTTTCTATCTGGGAAAATGTTTTAAGGGACGCATATGCCGCTCAGCTTTCTGAACTTCCAAAATTTCCCGTCCATTGCTTTAAGTCAGGTGCGCCCTCTGCCGTCCGGTATTTTTTACTGCTCTCCGGCGGGATCGGCAGCGCTGGAAGCCTTCTTTGCCTCAGCCGCCATCTTGTCAAATTTCTCCATCACGGCGTCATAAGTACGCTGGGAAATATCGGGAAGCTTGCCGCCCCATGTCTTCTCGGCTTTCTTGAAGCCCTTTTCAAACGCGGAACGCATATCCTCAATCTTGTCAGGGTCGCCGCCGGTCAATGCGTTGGCGAAGTCGATGATCCTGTCGGAAGTCTGATTTACGCCCCAGTAGCCGTCTTCCGCAATATCGGCCTGAGCCTGCATCTTGGTGGCGGGATCAACCGTGAAATTGCCCTCTCTTAAGAAAGACCAGATATCGTTTGCCTTGCCGTAGGTAGACGCCTGATCCGTCATCATTTTCTCAACCAGACTGCGCAGCTGCGCGGTACGAGCCTCCGCGTCGGCCTTCAGCTTGTTGACCAGATTGGTGTCGGGCGTGTAGGTTTTCTTTACGGAAGAAGCAGTTTCCTTGGAAGGCTCATATACGGCACCCTTATCGGCCTCAGCGCCGGAAACCTTATCTGCGGCGGTGTTTTCTGTTTTTGAAGCATCGACTTTGGTGCTTTCTACAGCGGAATAATTGTAGGCGGCAGCCGCCTGAGTTGATGTAACTCCGTTTACACTCATAGTATCCTCCTTCTGACGGGGTTCCCGTCGAATCTGCCCATATATAAGCATAAAATATGGGAATGCAATGCATTGATATGGGCGCATCATCCATGATTATATAAAATATTTCGGCTTGCGCCGTGAAAATGTTTAGCCTGCGGCTGTAATTTTATGGAAAATCGCAGCAGCTTTGACAGGCCGCGGCGCCGTTACGGAAAATGTGCGTCCGTCAGCCGGATTTCCATTTCGCAGTCGGAAATAAGCTGTCCTTCAGAGGTCAGGCCGTATTTTATTTGAATTGTCATTTTGCCGCCGCGCTTGGAGCAGCTTAACGCATGGGTGAGGATTCCCAGCTTCAGGCAGCCGTAAGGGGTGGCATAGTCTGTCAAGTATTCCCTGCCTGCTTCAAAAACCATGCGTGTGTTGACGGCCCCGGTTTTGATCAGCTCCAGAATACCGTCCTTTAGCTTTATCCTGCATCGTGTGGAGGCGGCGTCACCGGGCTTTTGATGCGTGTCGGCGTCCTCCGCAGATTCCTGATATAATATGTAAATACTGCCGTTTTTTTCGTAATATTCCGCCGTCGTGACGGTCTTTACCGCGGTTTCTGCGCCTGTCTCGCCGCGCTGCCGCCCGGTCAGGGAGAGATGAACTGTTTTTGACATTTCAGTATTCCTCTATGTTGATTGCCTTGGCGGAAAGAATGCCGTATTTTATGATAGAGTTGGCAAAGTGCATAAATTTATCCGCTTTATCGCTGACATAAAATTGGTACTGGTTGCTGCCAAGACCGGGCGGTTCGTCCAAAAGCAGGTCAAGCTCTCCCAGCATTTCTTTTAATTCCCGCGCCGTCTCGTAGGCCGGATTGACCAAAGCGACCTCCGGCCCCATAATTCTGCCCAAGGTGGAGCGGATTAACGGGTAGTGGGTACAGCCCAGTATCAAGGTGTCAATGTCGATATCGATAAGCTCCGTCAGATATCTGCGGGCAATTTCGTCCGTTACGGGGTCTTCCAGGAGGCCCTCCTCCACCAGAGGAACGAGCAGGGGGCAGGCCTTGCCGTAGATTTCCACAGTTTCGTTTAGGGCTTTTATGTAGTTGGCATATATTCCGCTGCCGATGGTGGCCTCCGTGGCAATCACGCCGATGCGCCTGTTTTTAGTGGCTTCCATGGCGGTTTTGGCGCCCGGCTTCACCACGCCGATGATAGGAACGTCCGTATCCTTTTCCAGCACGTCCAGCGCATAGGCGCTTACGGTATTGCAGGCGGCAACAATGGTTTTCACCTGAAAGGTCCTCAAAAAACGCACAATCTGTTCCGAAAACCGAGTGACCGTGTCCTTGGATTTGCTGCCGTAAGGAACCCGGGCGGTATCGCCGAAATAGATGATTTTCTCATTGGGAATCTGCCGCATGATTTCCCGGACCACGGTCAAACCGCCCACACCGGAATCAAATACCCCGATGGGGGCGTTTTTTTTCAAGAGTTCCCTATTTATTTTCGTTTCTGTCATGTAAAGTCTCCCAAAAAATGTTTAAATTCGTGAGCAGCTTGCTGCGGAAGGTAATTCTGCTTTGACCGGCGTTCAGAAGGTCAAGGTAAACGCTGCCGTCGAAATCCCATTCCAAAGGCATCTCCTCCGGAATGCCGTTCTCGTCTTCCACACTAACCTTAACGGTATCGGGCGTCAGCGCCAGCTCGGGATAAAGCAGCCCCCACCAGCCGATTGCCGCGCACAAACTTACGATGATGCGAAAACCAAACCATTTTTTCTTCATACAATAACCTCTTTACCAGTTGATAAAAGAGATTATTGCCAATATATTCCGGCTTATTCACGCTGATCCATCCGTATTTTGCGTATGATGGCCTTTTTTTGATTGTCAATGTGGGTCTTGGCCGCCGCGGCCGCAGTGTCCTTGTCCTTGCAGACAATGCTCCGATAAATAATTCTATGCTCTTCTATCAGAGTTTCATGACGGCTGCTGTCTTTAATATATTCAAAACGATAACGATACATCTGCTCTGACAAGTTGTTTACCAGCTGAATCAGGCGCTGGTTCCCTGTGGCCTGTACGATAATGTCATGGAGGGCAACGTCTGCCTGAGCGATCCGAAGAATGTCTCCGCCGGACACACATTGTTCAAAATCGTCGCAGGCCTCTTTTAACCGTACAAGTTCCTCTTCCGTAATGCGGTCGCAGGCGAGCTCCGCGCATAGGGCGTCCAAGGCGCGCCGGACTTCCAGCACGTCGTTCATGCTTTTTTCCGTAATCTGCGCCACTTCCGCACCGCGTCTTGGAATCATGGTGACAAGTCCTTCCAATGCCAGCTTATGAATGGCTTCTCTCACAGGGGTACGGCTTACGCCCAGCTTCTCCGCCAGACGGATTTCCATCAGGCGTTCGCCGGGGTTCAGCTCTCCGGTGAGGATTGCCTGCCGCAGAGTATTGAAAACCGCGTCACGAAGCGGTAAAAATTCATCTATGGCTGCTTGTAAAGAATTTTGCATTTGATTCCTCCCTGCGACATTCTGTCGGTCAATTCTGCGGCGGACAAACAACTATGGATTGGAAACGGGCCTCACCAGAAAAACCTGTTCTGCCAAGGGTTCTGCAGCGCCGGGGACGGCGTTTTTTTTCGGCTCCTGCTGAAAGCGCCTAAACGCTGTCTGTGCGTTTTGTGCGTCTTCTTTTCGGAATATGCCGAATACGGTGGGGCCGCTGCCGCTCATGAGGCAGCCTGCCGCGCCGAGCGCCAGCATTCTGTCTTTGATCTCGTTTATGATCGGATAAGCGGGGATGGTGACTGTCTCCAATACGTTTTTCATCCGGGTCAGAACGCCGGGCAGGTCTCCGGCCCTGAGCGCGTCCGCCATTTTGTCGATATCGGGGCGCGTCCCCCCAGCCGCGTCGAAATCCGGCTGCCGTGCGTCAGGGCAGCCGACGGACGGCGTGAAAAGGCCGGCGTCCAAATGTTCATAAACATATTTGGTGGAAACCATAATATCCGGCTTCGCCACAAGGATAAAGCAGTCGGGCAGCGGCGGCAGGGGGGTAAGCTTCTCTCCGATGCCCTCCGCGAGAGCGGTGCCGCCCATGAGGCAGTAAGGGACGTCCGCGCCGATGGAAACGGCGTATTCCATCAGCCGGGCAAGGGAAGCGTCCAGTCCGAACAGAGCCGCGATGCCCTTCATGGCGGCGGCGGCGTCCGTACTTCCTCCGGCCATTCCCGCCGCGATGGGAATATTTTTTTGCAGATGTATATGGACGCCGGATCGTATCTTGTATTTTTCAAACATTAACTTGGCGGCCTTGTAGATTAAGTTGTTTTCGTCCGTGGGAAGCAAATCGGAATCGGTGGTGACGGAGATGCCGTGATCTGTTTTTTGGAGCGTCAATTCATCCCAGAGTCCGATGCTCTGCATGATCATTTTTACCTGATGATAGCCGTTGGGCAGTTTCCCTGTCACATCCAGCCCCAGATTGATCTTGGCATATGCCTTTAACTGATATTCGTTCATCTATATATTGTTTATCCTCCTGACGCCCGGAAATGGAAAAGCTCTGTTTGTACTAAATTATATACAATATGGTTTGTTTCGTCAAGTTGTGGAAGAAGCTGGATTCGCAAAGCTGATTTCCGACCCTTGACAATAGCATCCCTGCTATGCAGGGGCACAATAATTTTGCTCCCAATAATCCTCGGAGTTTTTGCGGATGGCCATAAATACGGCGTCGCAGAAGACGGGATTCAAATTGTTCTTGGCGTAGTTCAATTATACAGAAAACGGATTGTGTTTACAATAATAATTCATATGAAATTTCTGCTGTTTTTATCGGCGGTTATTTTTATAATTTCTTTGGGCGGCGGCCTCTGCCGTCTTGAAAATTCTTTCTGCCCTTTCCGCTTTTCTTAGTCCATATAATTTACGGACTTAGAAATTCTTCTCACGCTTGTCTTGGACGGAATAGTATGATATATTTTGACTGTGCGGCCCCGAATGGCCGGATAGCGGCCAAAGCGCGGCGGCCGGCGGCGGAGTGAGGTCCGTTATAAGCGTGACGCCCGCGTAAACGGGCAGGGAGGTATAAGAATGATTACAATTTTACAGGAAACACCCCGAAACCCCATCACATTGATGGGAGAACGCGCGGGGGTATGCTGGGGCGGGGACATTCAGGACAGCGCCAAAAATTATAAAAGGGGCCTTGACTGTATTGTTTCCGGACATCATCGAGTGATGGAATATGTCAATGTGGAAATGATTTTGGACGGGTATTCCGCCCGTGTTATCAGGGAGTGGTATACCCATATCGGAGGAGCCCCCACCCGCCTGCAGGCCAGCACGAGGTACGTCAATTATAAGGAATTTTCCTATGTGACCCCGCCCGCCGTCGCGGGAAAGGAGGAAGCGCAAGAGTTATACAGGGGCGTGATGGAGACCATAGCGAAAGCGTGCCGCCGTCTTGAGGAGGAATATAAAATTTCCAGGGAGGACGCGGCCATGCTTCTGCCGCTGGGCATGACAACCCGGATTGTGGACAAAAGAAATTTACGAAATTTAATAGAAATGTCTCACCAAAGAATGTGCTCAAGAGCCTATTGGGAATATCGGGCGCTTATGCAGGACATTGTGGAAGCGCTCCGGAATTATTCGGAAGAATGGAGCTTTCTGACGGAGCATTATTTCGTACCCAAATGCGAGGCTGCAGGATACTGCACGGAAAAAAACAGCTGCGGCAGAAAACAGAGGCGCAACTGAAGGGCATGGGAGGAACAAGTTCCCGTAAACGGGAACTAATAAAACAGTCTCGGAGCGGAAAAGCCCGGATGGAAATTGCAGCTGTGTCCTTTGCAGTTGAAATTTCCTTCCCCATAAGGGCGTTGGAGCGCAGAGACGGAACTGGAATAGGAGATAAGATTATGATAAAAATACAACAATCAAATGAAATCTGGATTCCCCATCGGGCGGATCCTTATGTGTATCGGCATTCGGACGGAATGTATTATTTTACGGCAACGGTCCCGGCATACGACCGCATCATACTGCGCTGCGGCGGCGGGCTGTCTGCTTTGGCGGACGCGGAGGAAACCACTATTTGGAGCAGGCATGAAAAGGGAAGCATGGGGGCGCATATCTGGGCGCCGGAGCTGCATTATCTTCAGGGAAGGTGGTATCTTTATTTTGCGGCCGGGGACGCGGAGGATAAATGGCATATCCGTCCTTATGTATTGGTCTGCGGGGGACAAAACCCCATGACCGGCCCATGGGAAGAGCTGGGGAGAATGCAGTGCGCCGAGGAAGACGAATTTTCTTTTCGGTCATTTTCGCTGGACGCCACTGTTTTTGAAAATAAGGGGGAATACTATTATGTGTGGGCGGAAAAGGTGGGAGCGGGCAGGATGATTTCCAATCTGTATATCGCAAGGATGGAGACTCCCGTGAAGCTTGCTTCCGTACAGGTGCTTTTGAGCACGCCGGACTATGATTGGGAGCGCAGAGGATTCTTCGTGAACGAGGGGCCGGCCGTCGTGAAGCACGGCGGAAGGATTTTCCTGACGTATTCCGCCAGCGATACCGGAGCGAATTACTGCATGGGAATGCTGTCCGTTGATGAAAACGCCGACGTCTTGGATCCCGCCATGTGGAAAAAAAGGCGCGAGCCGGTGCTGAAAACGGATGAACGGAAAGGAATCTTCGGCCCCGGCCATAATTCTTTTACCGTGGATGAAGACGGGGATGAGGTTCTTGTGTTTCACGCAAGGACGAAGAGGGAAATTTCGGGCGATCCGCTGAATGATCCCAACAGACATGCCATGCTCCGCAATATTGTGTGGGGAACGGACGGGGAGCCGAAATTTTTTCTGTAAGCCTAAAGTATTTCGCACCGCTGCCGATAATCATATTAGCAATGAAGGAAGATTAGATTACCGTTCGCTGGTAATTACTACCGTTCCTTGGTGAAGGGAGGAATGAAATATGCGTGTTGAGGCATATAATCAGGTTCAGCAGATATATCAGACAAAGAAGACGAACAAGGCTCAGCAGACCGGCAGCGTGCAGCAGGCCGACAAGCTGCAGATCAGCAGCTTCGGAAAGGAATTCCACGCTGCGAGGGCGGCGGTGGCAGGTGTTCCCGACATCAGGGAAGATTTGACGGCGCCCATCAAGGCACGGATACAAAACGGTACCTATGGTGTGGACAATGCGGCGTTTGCAGAGAAGCTTTTGAGCAGATTTGATGAAGTGATATAAGGAGGCAGGAGTCCCGTGGCGAGTTTAATGGAAAACCTGATAGACGTACTTGTTCGGGAATGCGAGGAATATGAGGGACTTCTGGCTTTATCGCAGAGGAAAACAGGGATTATCGCAGGCGGTAATCTGGAAGATTTACAGAAAATCACGGACGATGAACAGGATTTGGTGAGCAGGATCAGCAATCTGGATAAAAGACGGATGGAAGTCACTGCGGATATGGCCAATGTGTTAAACAAGGATGTTGAGATGATGAAACTCTCGAATCTCATCAAAATGATGGCGGGAAGGCCTGAAGATCAGGCGAAGCTGTCGGCGGTTCATGACAGGCTGCAGGGAGCGGTCAGGGAACTTCAAAGAGTCAATGAACAGAATCGGGAGTTATTGGTAAACGCGCTGGAAATGGTGGAATTTGAGATGAATCTGCTGCATTCTATGAAGGCGGCGCCGGAGACTGCCAATTATACCAGGGACGCTTACAATTCCGGGGCGCAGATGGGTGTGACCAGCGGAAGCTTTGACGCAAAGCAGTAACAAGGCGCCATGGCGGGCAGGGCCTGCATGGCGGCCGAAACATTCTTGAGAAAGCATTGAGGTGATTGAAATGCCGTTAATGGGAAGCTTATATATCGGAGCATCAGGATTACAGACCAGTCAAAATGCGCTGAATACCACAGCGCATAATCTTTCTAATATGGAGACCACCGGCTATGTCAGGCAGCAGGTACAGCAGGGCTCCAGAAGATATGTCACTCTTTCGACGGATCCCAAGTCCATTTCCAATAAGCAGTATGGACTTGGCGTATCTTATTCCCGCGTAAAACAAGTGAGAGATTATTTCTTGGATAAAACATTCCGCAGAGAATCCGGACGCAGTATGTTCTACGAAGTGTCCACGGAAGTGATGGAGGAAGTGGAAAGCCAGCTGGGAGAAATGAACGGCGAAGCGTTCCAGAACACGCTGGAGGATTTCTGGACGGCGGTTCAGGAGCTGGCGAAGGATCCGGCAAGCTCAGTGACACAGGGGCTTCTGGTGCAGAGAGCGGAGGAATTTGTGCTGAGGGCTTCCGCGGTTTATGACGGACTTGCCTCTTATCAGGACAATTTGAATATACAGATTAGGCAGCAGGTGGATAAAATCAATGATTACGGAAAGAAGCTGGTGGCTCTGAACGAGAAAATCCGTACCATTGAGGCCGGCAATGTGGAGCAGGCAAACGACCTGCGGGACGCCAGAAATCAGCTGCTGGATGAATTGTCGGAGCTTGCGGATATGAATTTCGGCGAGGATATATTCGGCAATATATGGGTCCAGATTGAAGGCGTGGACTTTGTGAAGGGCGAGAAGTGCTTTCAGATGGATGTGGATGTGGATCCCACTACGGGCTTCTACACGCCGTTCTGGCCCATGAACGCCTCCTATACGGTCAATGAGAACGGCACCCGGAATTATAATATCGACGGCGCGGAAGTGTTTGATTTGAGCCGGAAGATTTCCACGGATTTGAATACGGATATCGGCGGGCTGAAGGCGATGCTTCTGGCGAGAGGAGATCACAGAGCGGATTACACGGATATGTCGGAAGAGAATTACGATTCCGTTTCCCAGTCCGTAATCATGAATATTCAGGCGGAATTTGATCAGCTGATTCACGGCGTGGCCGTGAAGGTGAACGAGATTCTCGGAGATGCGGCGGGCGCCAAGACGCTGGGGACGGGCGAGACATTGACGGTGCCGGACGCGGACGGAAATATGGTGACTTTGGGAGAAGGCGATAAATATTGGGAAGTGGATTCCAACGGCTATATGCGCAAGGATGACGGAAGCCCTATTCAGATGTTCGGCAAAGTGGCGACGGAGGGGTATCGAAAGGTGACGGGAACTTTGACGGATGCCGCCGGAAATACGACCACAAAGGAATACTGGGTCTACAATCCCGAGATATTAAACGGGCCAAACGGCAAACCGCAGACGGAGACGCTTTATTCGGTCAAAAACCTTCAAGTGGATCCGGAGCTGGCACAGAAGCCCGGCATGCTGGGTTTTCGGCTGGAGGATGGTTCCGAAGACAAGGCCACGGCGGAGACGCTGAAGGCGGCTTTTATGGAGGAAAGCTATACGCTGAATCCCAATGTAAAGAAGAGAACTACTTTTGTAGATTATTATACGGATTTGGTTTCGCAGATTGCCAATACGGGCTATGTGAACAGACGCATTTATGAGAACCAGCAGAATACGGTGGAGGCGACGGAAAGCGCCAGACAGCAGGTGATCGGAGTGTCTTCCGACGAAGAGCTGTCCAATATGATCAGGTTTCAGAACGCATATAATGCATCCAGCCGTTACATCAACGTAGTGGATGAAATGCTGGAGCATATCCTCAATACGCTTGGGGCATAAAAGGAGGCGCAGAGATGGCATCGACATTTTTCGGATTAAATATTGCATATACGGGTCTGCTGGCCAGCAATGCGTCGTTAAACACGACCTCCAATAATATTGCAAACGTGCAGACGGTAGGCTACAGCCGACAGCAGGTGACGCAGCAGGCGGCAAGCGCGCTTCGCGTATTCCAGACCTACGGATGCGCCGGGGCCGGCGTGGAAACGCTGGCTGTGGAGCGTATTCGGGATGAATTCTATGATTTCAGGTTTTGGAGCAATAACGCCAAGGTGGGAGAATATGGCCAGAAGCAGTATTATATGCAGCAGATAGAGGCATATTTTGACGATAACGGCAAAAATGCAGGTTTTAAGACCGTGTTCGACCAGTTGATGGTCACGGGATTACAGGCATGGATGGATAATCCCAACGATAACGCCACCAAGAAGCAGTTTATCAGTTTCGCCGGTTCACTGGCGGAGTATTTTAACGGGGTGGCGGGCAATCTGCAGAAGGTGCAGAAGGACGCGAATCAGGAAATCAAGCTGAAAATTGACGAAATTAATTCTATTGCGGGTGAGATTGCCACGCTGAATAAGCAGATTAACACCATTGAATTGAGCGGGGTTCACGCCAATGAGCTTCGGGACAGGAGGGAACTCCTTATCGATCAGCTCTCCGAGATTGTGGATGTGGAAGTACAGGAAATTCCCATCACAGACAGCAACAATCCGGACAGGGAGACCGGAGCCAATCGGTATATGGTAAGGATCGCCGGAGGGCAGACGCTGGTTGACGGCAATGACTGCAAGAGCTTGGAATGCGTGGCCAGAAAAGATTATGAGAAGGTGAACCAGTCGGATATTGACGGATTATACGACGTATACTGGGGCGACGGGCAGAAATTCAATCTTTACAGCGGCGCCATGGGCGGAGCGCTGAAGGGGCTGGTGGATCTTAGGGACGGCAACAACGGCGAGAATTTTATGGGAGAAATTACGGGCGTCGATACGAATGCCAACACGGTCACGGTAGATGTGAAGAAGCATTATCTGACGGATTTGAATAAATGCAATCTCTCCGATCAGGGCGGCATTATCATGCTGGGCAATCAGGAATTCAAATACGATTCATGGACATATACAGTCAGCTATGACGCCAATAACGAGCCGGTTTACAGTTATACCTTTCAGATATCCGACAGCAGCAAGAACGGCAGTCTGGCGCTTACCGAGAGCAAGAACGGCAAAATGGCGACCGTCGGCGCCGGCATCAATTATCAGGGCGTGCCTTATTACATGGCCCAGATGAACGAGTGGGTGAGAACCTTCTCACAGAAGTTTAATGATATTCTGGAGAGCGGATATTCGGGTACGGAGCAGGGAATTAAGATGTTTACCGGCAGCATGCCCGCGGACTCCAAACAATACTCCCTGCCCAACGATAAGAGATATGACACGGAGAGCTATGAGGCTTACAGCGCCAGACTGGAGGCGCTGGAGAAAAAGTGGAAGGACGATTATTTGACGGCCAATCCGGGCGCCGACGCGGATCAGGCGCTGCAAAACGACGCGGCCGCTCAGGAGAGGCTTAAGAAGGAGGCGCAGCTTACCGTATCGGCCGGCACGAATGACGTGACGGAAGACAGCTATTTTATGCTGACGGCGCTGAATATGGATATTTTGTCCGCATTAGAGCTTGACCCCAGCCGTCTGGCCAATAAAAAGCTGATTGGGGACGGGCCGGAGCAGAATGACCTGCTGGAAGATTTGAAGGATTTGGCTTCGGATAAGAATAAAATGAGCTTCCGCGGCAGCTCCGCTTCGGAATTCCTGCAGTGCATCCTTTCCGATGTGGCGTTAAACGCTAAGAGAGCGGAGACCTTTTATCAGAGCTTTCAGGATATTGCCTACACGGTTGACACGCAGAGAAATTCTATTTCGGGTGTGGATGAGGATGAAGAGGCGATGAATCTGGTGAAGTTCCAGAACGGATATAATCTGGCCTGCAAAATGATTCAGACATTATCGGAAATTTATGATAGATTAATACTTCAGACCGGCGTATAAAACAGTTCCGAAACGGATCCGGAATCAGGAGGAAAGAAGATTATGAGAATAACGAATAAAATTATACAGCGCAATAATCTGTCCAATATTAATACCAACAAGATATATCAGGATAAGCTGAGCACGCAGATGTCCACCCAGAAGAAGATTAACCGGCCTTCGGACGACCCGGTGATCGCCATCAGGGCGCTGCGCCTGCGGAGCAATGTGACGGAGATTACGCAATATTACAGCAAGAATATTCCGGATGCGGAGAGCTGGCTGAGCGTGACGGAGGCGGGATTGAAGAATCTGTCCCAGATTATGACGAATATGATCGCGCGCTGTACTTATGGGGCGCAGGGCTCTTTGAAGACTTCCGACCGGGAGATTATCCTTCAGGAGCTGCGCGGGCTGGGGGACGAGGTGTATTCCACAGGCGACGCGGATTATGCGGGGAGATATGTATTTACTGGTTTCCGCACGGATACGCCGTTAAGCTTCATGAAGGAGCAGAAGGGACTGAAATATACTCTTACCGAGCAGCTGGACAAAAATGTGATCGACAAGGTCATGAAGGTGCAGACAGGGGACTTGTACGATATTAATTCCAGCAATTACGCGGATATGAATGTGACGGAGGACGATATCTCCGCGGTGGAATGCTATCGTATCCGGCTGGCGTACAACAACTGCTCCTATGACGGGAACTATGACGCCCTGCAGACGGCGCAGAAGGCTCTGCTGGATGCCGCCGGCAATGATGCGGCGGCGATTAATGCCAATCGGACCGCCGCTCCGTGGACAAATGAGGATCAGATAGGAAACGTGGACTTAGGAAATCTGACGGCGGCGCAGGAAACGGCGATTGACACCGCGGTACAGGCTGTGGCGACAGCGCTTGAGAACGGCGGAGGAGATGCGGAAGAAGTCGCTAAATTAAGGAATTGGAAGGATAATCCCGGGGAGAACCTGAAGAATTATCTGACGGATATCAATACGGAATTGAGAAACGCGGGCGAAACCATTCAGGTGGGGAAAGAACTTACTTATGAAGACGTCAACGCGGATTTTGCCAATATCAGCGGCGCGGTGACGGCGGCGAACTGGGCGGCGGACTGGAATGCAAACATGGCCGATTTTGCCGCGGCAGGATCTCCGGTAATAGAATTTACGGATGTAAACGGTGAAAAGCATATTTGGAAGGGGCTTGCGGAGGGAGGCAGTAGCACCACTACCGATACCACAACGGATCCCGTCACCCATACGGAAGAAGGGGTGATTACCACATTGCATTCCTATGAAGACCCTTATGCATATGCTTCCGAGAATCCCGACGCCATTGTATATGTGCCCGAGACGGGAGAAATCCTTCTGGGTGAAAATAGATACGGCACTTTGATGCAGACGAAGGATTTGGACGATTCTCCCGAGAATGAAGGGGAAATCCGCGTCACATATGAGAAGAAGGACTGGCTGAAAGGGGATCTGCGTCCAGAGCATTATTTCTATTGTACCAGCATAGATGAGACGAATCCGGACGCAAAGCCCATTACTTATAATGAAAACTATCTGGATATCAATGCCGAACGGCAGATTATAGAGTATGACGTGGGCTTTAACCAGACCATTCGCGTCAACTCCACGGCGGATGAATGTTTCCAGCATAATGTGGGCAGGGAAGTGGATGATATTGTCAACGCCATGCAGGATGTGCTTGACCTAGAGGGAATTAAGGCAAATATTGAGGAGATCATGAAGAGCTTTGATTCCGAGAAGGAGGGCGCGGCAAATCCAGATGAACTGGCGAAATTGAAAAAACAGCTGGATGCGGTGGACAAAGCGCTGACCTATGCCAAGGATAAGGAGCAGAGGCTTTTTGAAAAAGGAATTACCACCTTCCAGAAGCACTTAAACGACGCGAAGCTGTGCATGACTGACTGCGGCACCAGAGGCAGCAAGCTGGCGCTGATCAAGAACCGCATGGAGAATCAAAAGACAACCTTCGATACGCTGAAAAGCGATAACGAGGATGTGGATATCACCGAGGTGGCAATTAATCTTAACAGCGCGGAACTGACTTATAATGCGGCGCTGATGGCGACGGGCAAAGTGACACAGAGCACACTGCTCAATTATGTTTAAGCGATAGAGGAGCGGCTGCGAATATGAAGATTCAGACAAAGGTGTTCGGAGAAATAGAAATTTCGGAAGAAAAAATCATAACTTTTGCAAATGGCATTGTCGGATTTCCGGAATTAAAGCGGTTTACATTGCTTCATGACGAAGACAAGGGAAATGATGTGGGCATACGGTTTCTGCAGTCTCTGGATGAACCCGGTTTCGCTATGCCGGTGATGGATCCGCTGACGGTGAAGCCCGATTATGACCCGAAGGTGAATGATGAACTGCTCGCGCAGGCGGGAAGGATTACGCCGGAAAATCTTCTTGTGCTGGTGACGGTATCCGTGCCGAAGGACTTGACAAAAATGAGCGTTAATCTACAGGGACCTGTTGTCATCAATGTGGAGGAGCACAAAGGCTGTCAGATTATTGTGGAAAATAAAGAATATCCTGTCAAGTTCCCCATCTATGAAATTCTGCAGGCAGGTGCGGGAAAGGCAGGTGCATAGAATGCTGGCATTATCGAGGAAGAAAAACGAGGCAATTATCATCAGCAATAATGTGGAAGTTACCGTTTTGGAAATTAAGGGTGATCAAGTGAAAATCGGTATCACGGCGCCCAAGGAGGTGCCGGTGTACCGCAAGGAGGTGTATCTTCAGATTCAGGAGGCCAATCAGGAGGCCATCAATGCGGATGGGATGGAAGCTTTGAGAAAATTGATGCGTTGAGCGTAAGAAAAAAATCTCCGGACAGGGTTTGACAGTTAATTTTTTCAAAAAAGTTTCCGATAAATCAATTAGATACTGTTAATGGCAGAATGTTGTTAACGGCAAACAAAATTTTACAAGGAGGTGGGAAATATGGCAATAGAGCCTATTTCAAGTTTAATGACTGTGCAGGCACAGGGAAGTGCAGCTGTACAGAAGCCGCAGACACCCGTACAGACGGAGAAGCCTGACAGCAGCACCAGCAGTGCGCCTGCGGCAGAGCTGGTGGACAGAACAACCGCTGTTGTGGAGAATTCTCAGGAGAAGGGACAGACAAACAGTAACGAGCAGGGCAGGGATCAGCAGTTGAATCATGAGCAGGTTCGCAAGGCTGTGGAAAGACTGAACAAGAATCTTGCCGATTCGGAGGCGGTGTTCGGCATTCATGAGGATACCAATCGTGTCACCATCAAAATCGTGGATAAGAACACCAAGGAAGTCATTAAGGAATTGCCGCCTGAGAAGACGTTAGACATGATAGCAAAGGTATGGGAGATGGCCGGTATCCTGATTGACGAGAGAAGATAGGGAAAGGATGGAATAAGAATATGGCTATGAGAATAAGCGGTCTGATGTCCGGAATGGACACGGAGACCATTATATCCCAATTGGTGGAAGCTAAGAGGACCAAGGTAAATAAGGCGGTTAAAGCGCAGAAATCTTTAAAATATAAGCAGGATGCATGGAAGACCCTGAATACGCAGATTAAGAAGCTGCACACCACAGCTTTGAGCAATCTGCGCTGGGAAGGCTCCTTTGTGAAGAAGAAGACCAAGGTCTCCAACAGCAGCGTGGTGTCCGTAATCACCGGAGATATGGCTATGAACGGGGTACAGAGCCTGAAGGTAAATAAGCTGGCTCAGTCGGGAAGTCTGACCGGAGGAAAGCTCACAAGGACGGACGGAGAGGCAGTGACCGGAGATACTACGCTCGGGGATCTGGGCTACAGCGGCGGACAGGGCATTTTCCTTTTGCAGAATGGAACAAGCGCGGACGGAAAGAAACCCATTATTGTAGATGAAAATACCACGATCAGCAGCTTTGTGGGCGCTCTGAGAAACGCGGGGGTGAACGCTAATTTTGACGAGGCAAACGGAAGAATTTATATGGCCTCCAAGGCGTCCGGGCTGGAGAACGACTTTACGCTTCGGGCCTATAATGCATTTGACAGCATGGGCGATGCGACGTCCCGGGCAAACGGTGCGGCTGCGTTGAGCTTTTTGGGGCTGCAGTATGACGACCAAACCTTGAAATCGGGGATAGACAATATTTTTACAAGCTACAATAAGAAGGTGGATGACATAAAAGCGGAGCTGGATGCAGGCATAAATCCTCCTACTACGACATTCTCCGCACAGGAGCAGCAGCTGGCGCAGGCGATGATAGAGGCGGGAATCGTGGACGGAGCAAATGTCAATGGAACGACGCATCTGCCCGCATTGTCTGGGGATCAGTATGATAAAGCGGCGGTTCAGATATTAAACGGCGTAAACAATATCACCGATCCGGATCTGCGCTCATGGGCGGAAGGCTGGATGAGACGCGGTCAGAAGCAGGACGCTTCCGACGCCTCCATCACCTTGAACGGCGTGGAGTATACTTCTTCCAAGAACACCTTTGATATCAACGGCTTGACTCTCACCGTCAATGCCACGACGGCGCCGGGCGAAACCGTTACGGTGACTACGGACGACGATACCGACGGCATCTACGATATGATCAAGAATTTCTTTAAGGAGTACAATTCTTTGATCAACCAGATGGATAAGCTGTACAATGCGGATTCCGCCAAGGGCTATGAGCCGCTTTTGGATGAAGAGAAAGAGGCAATGTCCGATTCCGAGATAGAGGAGTGGGAGAAGAAGATTAAGGATTCCATTCTCCGAAAGGACAGCTCCTTAAGCACCATCGCAAACGAGATGAAGACCATCATGATGCAGGGCGTGGTTATGAGCATCAACGAAGACACCGTTCCTCCCACAGAGAACAAGATGTATCTCTCTCAGTTCGGCATCAATACTCTGGGGTATTTTATCGCTCCTGAGAATGAGAAAAACGCATATCATATCGACGGCGACAGCGATGATGCGGATACCTCCGGCAATGCGGACAAATTAAAGAGCATGATTGCCAATGATCCCGATACGGTTGTTAAATTCTTCACCACCCTTGCCAAGAACCTCTATGACAAGATGTCGGAAGTGATGGAGGGCACGGAATACAGCTCGGCGTATACTGCATACGATGACAAGAAGATGCAGAAGGAATACGACGATTATACCGTAAAAATAAAAGAATTGGAAGATAAGCTTGCAGATTACGAAGATAAGTGGTATGCTAAATTTGCAGCTATGGAAACAGCAATGGCGAAAATGCAGCAGAACGCCAGTGCGGTAACGGCTCTGCTGGGCGGCGGAATGTAAGTGTCGGCATTGCCTCTCGCTTGGCCGGGCAGAAAATGAAAGGCAGGATGGAATTATGGCAATACCTAACGCGTATGGACAATATAACAACAGTAAAATTTTGACGGCGTCTCCCGCAGAGCTGACATTGATGCTATATGAAGGGGCAATCAAATTCTGCAATATTGCCATCGTTGCGGTGGAACATAAGGACATTGAGAAGGCGCATGAAAATATTCGCAAGACGGAGAAAATTATCGACTATTTTCGTCAGACACTGGACATGAACTATCCGGTGGCGGAAGATTTTGAACGCGTTTATTCTTATTTGAGCGAGCGGCTGGTAGAGGCCAATATAAGGAAGGATAAGGAAATTCTGGAAGAAGTGAATATGCATCTGCGTTCTATGCGGGATACTTGGAAGGAAGTTATGAAAAAAAGCAAGGAGCAGCAGGCATGACGGAAAATTATTTAACGCTATTGGCGGAAAGTCTGAAAAAGAAACTACAGGTTATGGCGGAAATACAGGCATATAATCTGCGTCAGCAGGAAATCTTTCAAGCGGAACAGGTGGAGGTTGAAAAGTTCGACGAATATGTGGCGGAAAAAGAGAGTCTGATAGAGAAGATCAACTCTTTAGACAACGGTTTTGAACGGTTGTATGAAAAGGCTGCGGCAGAATTGAACGCCAATAGGGAGAAGTACGGGCAGCAGATCAAAGAGCTGCAGAAGCTGGTCACGGAAGTGACGGATGCCAGCGTTGCCGTTCAGGCGCAGGAAGCGCGCAATAAAAAGCTGATAGAAGATTTCTTTCGGAGGGAACGCGAGGGCATCGGCATGAACCGCAGGACGTCCAAGGCGGCCATTAATTATTATAAAAATATGAGCAAGTCAGCCGTGGTGCTGCCGCAGTTTATGGACAGCAAAAAATGAAAATCTGGCAGAGGGCTGTATGCGGCGTGAAATTGGATTCCCATCGCCGCATACATCAGTCCTGAAGAGAGATTCCACTGCCTTTGTGTGGAATCTTTTTTCATTTATGGCAATGGAATTCTTCCGGAGAGCGGATTTGATTGTTTAAGGCGGCAAGAAATGGTAGAATTGTTTAGGGCGCAGGAACAGAAGTTTATTGAAAAGCAGGACGTTCGGTTTTATGACAATGGAATTGTTCTAAAGTGTAGATTTTATGTTTTTTTCTAAAAAAAGTTATGAAGCGGGCTAAAGTATTGTAAATTCTATCCGATATAATATGCAGGAAAGTAAACCGGAGGTTTGCTTATAAACGTATTGCTGTGACTCATAAATCGAATAAAATGAATCATGACAATGAAATAAATATATAAAAAGCAAGATGCGACAGCCGCAAGGAGGCAGCTTTTTTCAAGGAGGAATAGGGTATGATAGTAAAACACAATCTCACGGCGATGAATTCTAACAGAATGCTGGGACTGACAACAGCTTCTCAGGCAAAGGCTACCGAGAAGTTATCTTCCGGATACAAGATAAACCGTGCAGCTGACGATGCAGCAGGACTTGCAATCAGCGAGAAAATGCGCAAGCAGATCAGAGGTCTGACTCAGGCTTCCCTGAATGCACAGGACGGCATCAGCGCTGTACAGACGGCGGACGGTGCATTGCATGAAGTTCATGATATGATTCAGAGAATGACGGAGCTTTCCGTAAAGGCGGCAAACGGCACGCTCTCTACTTCCGACAGGAATGCCATTCAGCTGGAAATCGACCAGCTGGTAAGTGAAATTGACAGAGTATCGGTAACTTCCAAATTTAACGAAACATATCTGTTAAGAGGCATGAACGGCGCTACGGCCGGAAAACTTACTTACAGTACCGCAGCAGCGGCGCTGGGAACAAAATTTGGCAATGAGGTATTGGTGAACACTGGCACTGTCGCAGGTGTGAAGCTGACCAATGTGAAGAATAGCGCGGTGGCAAATAACGCTACAACCACTTGGGCCGGCAAAACCTATAGCGTTAATGGCGGAAGCGTGTATGTGTTTGTGTCCGCTACTACGAAGGTAGGAA
Source organism: uncultured bacterium (assembly GCA_948467735.1). Taxonomy (GTDB): domain Bacteria; phylum Bacillota; class Clostridia; order Lachnospirales; family Lachnospiraceae; genus Acetatifactor. The sequence goes on along the minus strand of CAOKFN010000015.1, from coordinate 48,285 downwards.
CAGCATCCTCTACCGTTACAAAGATGAGCATCAGCGAAGTGGTTGCACAGATGAATGCAAGCGGCACCTGCAAGGCGTTTTCTAATATTGATGATATGACGTCGGCAATCAAGCGCGATTATGGTGATGATATTAAGGCTATATCTACATTTGTGGATAGACAGGGATGTACTAATCTGAAGATTGAAACCTTTGCGGATATGAACGACGCGATTGACTTGAGTCTTCATGTAGGTGCGGATTCCGGTGATGAGAACAAGATATATATGAATCTCCAGAATCTCAGCGCAAGAGGTCTGGGATTGAATGGTTTGAATGTAAGCGGAGATACAGGAAAGAATGCTTCCCGTGCTATCGATATTGTGGCAGAGGCGCTTCAGAAGGTATCTGCACAGCGTTCGTCTTTGGGTGCTATTCAGAACAGATTAGAGCATACCATCAACAACTTGGATAACATTGTGGAGAATACGACTGCGGCAGAAAGCTCGATTCGTGATACGGATATGGCTGAGCAGATGGTACAGTATTCCAACAACAATATTCTGGCACAGGCGGGTCAGGCAATGCTCGCACAGGCAAATCAGGCAACATCGGGTGTCCTGTCACTGCTTCAGTAAACAACAATACGGATATGAATATGGAATCGCCATTTTCACAGAGGAGTGTGGGAATGGCGATTTTTGTTTTGTGATAATAGAAGCCTTGCAGAGCGTTAGGCGTGAGCTTTCTATCAGGCACGACGAGATTAACAATCTGCTTCAATTTCTTAATTTCATGGAAAATAGTTTTGAGATGGAGGAAAAACCGGAACAAAAACCGGAAGAAAAATTTGATAGTACAACGGTTATGACAAGCATAAAGGCCGGGATTGTTTTGATGCTGTATAACGCGGTGGAATCTACCATAACAAAGTGCTTGGAAAAATTACATGAAGAATTAGGAAGCCAAAAGTTGAAATTTGACGACTGCAATGAAAAGATTAAGCAGTTGATTGTCATGTATTATGAAAATGCAAAATTGAAGAGCAGCGACGTCCAAAAGAAGGTTCCCTATATATTGGAGCAGTATGGTTACATGACGGGGAAAAATGTTTTTCATATTTCATATAAGGAACTATCGAAATTTTATTCTTTATACAGTGGGAATCTTGATTCCAGAGAGATTGTCGCCGTGCTGGGGAAATACGGAATCGAGTTGAACGAAAGGGCCAGCGAATTGAAAACCATAAAAGAAGACAGAAATAAACTGGCCCATGGAGAACTCAGCTTTGAGGAGGTCGGAAGAAATCTGTCAGTGCCTCAGTTGATAAAAATGGAGAAAACGACTTTTGGATACATGGAAAAAGTGATAGGGGCGGTAGAAGAATATATGGGTGGGAAAATGTTTTTAGCGGCAGATTTCAAAGAATAAAAAAATTTTTTCAAAAAAAGAAAAAAAGGCCTAAAGTAATCAAAAATCCATCCGATATACTTAATAAGTAAAGCAGAGAACAGCTTTTGCTTATCTTCGGAGGTCTCAAGCAATCCGCACGATTGCGGGGAGATGCCCGTTACAGTCTGTCGAAATACGAACGTGCGGATCGTATGGGGAGCAGACGCAAATAGCCGCATGGAAGCGGCATCATATTCAAGGAGGAATGAATTATGGTAGTACAACACAATCTTACAGCTATGAACTCTAACAGAATGCTGGGTCTTACCACAGCATCTCAGGCTAAGGCTACTGAGAAGTTGTCTTCCGGCTACAAGATCAACCGTGCAGCAGATGATGCAGCAGGTCTGGCTATTTCCGAGAAGATGAGAAAGCAGATCAGAGGACTTACACAGGCTTCTTCTAACGCACAGGACGGTATCAGTGCAGTGCAGACAGCAGAAGGTGCTTTGACAGAAGTTCATGATATGCTTCAGAGAATGAATGAGCTGGCAGTAAAATCTGCTAACGGCACAATGTCCGAGAGCGACAGAAATGCAATTCAGAGCGAGATTGATCAGCTGGTAACAGAAATTGATCGTGTATCCATTACCACCAAGTTCAACGAGACATATTTGTTGAAAGGTAATAACAGCGGCAGCGTAGGCAAATTGACATACAGCACTGCTACGGCAGCACTTTCCAGCGCATTCACCGGCAAGACAGTAGATTCTAAGACTGGTACTATTGCAGGCGTACAGTTGACTGGTGTTCACAATGCAACTGCAAGCGGCAGTACTGTTACAAGCTATGAGGCAAAGTCGATTCAAGTTGGAAGTACTACTTATATGTTTATTTCCAGCACAACAAAGACTGGCAGCGCATCCGCTACAAAACTGAGCGTAAGCGAAGTTGTTTCCAACATTAATGCGGCTGGTACTGCAAAGGCATTTGCTAATATTGATGACATGACCGCTGCTATCAAGCATGCGCATGGCGACGATATCAAGGCTATTTCTACTTATGTAGATAAGGCTGGATGCACCAACTTGAAGGTGGAAACATTTGCTGACCTGAACGATGCAATCGATTTGAGCCTGCATGTAGGCGCTGATTCTTCAGGAGACAACAAGATCAACTTGAACATCAATCAGATGAGCGCAAGAGGACTTGGCGTGAACGGTTTGGATGTAAGCGGTCTTGATGACAAGAAGGCTACCCGCGCTATCGAGACTATCGCCGATGCATTGTCTAAGGTATCCAGCCAGAGAGCTACTCTTGGTGCTGTTCAGAACAGATTAGAGCATACCATCAACAACTTGGATAACATTGTTGAGAATACCACAAGCGCTGAATCCGCTATTCGTGATACGGATATGGCTACGCAGATGGTACAGTACTCCAACAACAATATTCTGGCACAGGCAGGTCAGGCTATGCTGGCTCAGTCCAACCAGACCAATCAGGGTGTTCTGTCTCTGTTAGGCTAATAGCATAATGTGGGATAACCATAATGAGCTTTGGGAGGGAGATACTTCGGTATCTCCTTCTTTTTCTATTTGCTTTTTACGCCGGAATGAGATATGATAGAATATGGAATGGCTGACATTCCAAACCTATCCATGAAAATGAAGGCAGGAAGGAAGTACAATTTATGAGTAAACGTATTCTTTTGACCATATCCATATTGATATCAAACCGGCCGGATACCGTGCGCAAATGTCTGGATTCCATCCAGCCTTTGTTGAAGGCGGTTCCCTCGGAACTCATTTTGACCGATACAGGCTGTGGAAAGGAAGTGCGCAGCATAATTGAGGAATATACGAACCACATTATTAATTTTAAGTGGTGCAATGATTTTTCCAAAGCAAGAAATGTTGGATTAAAACAGGCGAAGGGGAAGTGGTTTCTTTTTCTGGACGATGATGAATGGTTTGAAGATACCACGGAGATGATAGAGTTCTTCAATACAGGTGAATATAAGCAATATGGCATGGGGGCCTATTATCAAAGAAATTTCTGCAATTATGAGGGAACCTTGTATTCGGATCTGCTGGTGGGCCGAATGACACAGCTGACGCCGGAAGTCAAGTTTGAATATTCGATTCATGAGTGTTTTAATCTTGTGGTGGGGAAGGTCAAGAAATTTAATACATATGTACATCATTATGGTTATGTATATAATAGTCCGGAGGAACGTCGTGCTCATGGAGAGCGAAATATTCCGCCGCTGCTAAAAGAACATAGGGCAAATCCCCGCAATATGAAACATGTTCTGCAGCTGGTGCAGGAATATAATGTGATCAATGAATGGGATAAATCCATGGAGTATTCTTTGGAGGGAATTGAAACTGCCAAAAAAGGAGGAGGATTGGAAGAAAGCTTCTGTCTTTCTTCACTGTACGCCAATGTGGTAATGCTCTATATGGAGAAATGGCGTTTTGAGGCGGCAATTCAGCATGGGGAAGAATATCTGAAGCTGGATGTGGTGGATCCCATGGCGAAAGCGGTGATCGCGGGAAAGCTTGCGGATGCATATATGCGGACGGAGAGATATGAGAAGAGTCTGGAGGCGGCAGGCTTTTATTGGAGGGTATATCAGGATTTTCTAAAGGATGAGGGGTCTTTTTTAGGTTATATCACCAATCTTACCTGTTCCTGCTTTGAAGCTTTTAACAGAAGCATAGCGCTGGGCAATGGCGTGAATGCGGCGGTTCGGCTGGGAAAGGAAGAGACTGCATGGGAATGGTTTCAGGCTATGGAGATAGAGAAAGGCCCCGTCTACATAGAGCCGGATATGGCGAAGGATATTGCGGAGAAGCTGCCGGAAGCCAGCGAGGAGGGACGAAAGCATTATACGGAAATGTGCAATGCGCTGTTGAGGCAGGGGGAGAAAAAAGAATTTATTCTGGACGTCATAAAAGTTAGGTGCAGTCAGGGGGCGAATCTGGAAGAAAAGTTGAAGCTGGCGGCGGCATATCGTGGCTGTGAAGCAGATCATAATTTCCTGAAATTTGTGAAAGTGGCGGATGCGTTCTGCAGACGTCAGGCAGGGGAAGACTATGATGCGGACGAGGTGGAAAAAATAACTGCTTCCTTTTGGGAGAATTTGGATCAAAATATGTCCATGATGAAAGAATATGATATTTTTGAACTGGAGGAACGGCTGGGTATTGACCCTGCAGCCATGCTGAAACGGATTCCTTATTATGTGTGGCAGAAAGAGCTTACCACATATTACAGCAGGTGTTCACGTGAGGATGCGGCATGGTGGACGGAGCGGCTTTCTGAATATCTGCCCGAGGAGGATATGAGGATGCTGTTGTGGAGGGCCTTTCATGGCATTTATGACGCTATTAAGGAGACAGGAACAGAGGGCGGCGTATCTGCGGAAGCTGTTCGCAAGGGCGTGAAAGAATATGCGGAGAGCAGAATGCAGCTCTGCGGGCAGATTTATAGACCTGAGATACTGGAGGAAAGCAGGGATGTACTGACAGAAGAGGATCAGGCGGCGTACAGTCTTTCAGAATTGGAACAGGAAATTGAGAGGGAAGAGTACTCTAAAGCAGTAGAGAGGGTGAAAAAAATCAAGGCTTTGCTGCCAGGATTAAATCCGGTCATGAAGTGGTACTTGACTTGGATCAGCGGCAAAGTAGAGGAACAGGAACGGAGAGAGCAGCAGGAACAGAAAAAGGCCATGGGTGAAATGCAGGTATTGGCGGTGGGTATCAAGTTGAAAATCCGTCAGCTGGTACAGGCAGGAAATGTTCAGGCGGCATTGGGGGCGGCAAGACAGTTGAGCGCACTAATGCCTCAAGATGAAGAGCTCACGCAGCAGATAAAGAAATTGGAAGCTCAGCTGGAGGAATAGATAAAGAAAAATCTGGACAAAGGAAGTCAGAGAGGAATGTCATTGGAAATGAAAACAGGAAAACAGATTTTGCTCAGCATTTCCATACTGGTTTCAGGGCGGGAGGAGACAACAAAAAAGTGTATCGATTCCTTGGATTCCCTTCGGAAAAAGGTATCCTGCGAACTGCTCTTGGTTGACACGGGATGCCCGGAATCCATGAAAGAATGGCTGGCGCAGAAGGCCGACAGAATCATTCCTTTTCCGTGGTGCAATGATTTTGCGGCGGCAAGAAATGCGGGACTGCTGGCGGCGAAGGGAGAATGGTTTCTTTTTCTGGACGACGACGAATGGTTTGAATCCACTGCCGGGCTGGAGCATTTTTTCCTGTCGGAAGAGCATGGGCAATATGAAGCGGTTTCTTATCTACAGAGGAATTATTTTGATATGGAGGGGAATCGATGGCGGGATATTCCGCTGACCCGTATGGTGAGGCGGCGGGAGGATACCCGTGTGATTTATCCGATTCATGAGAGTCTGTGGCCAATTTATGAGCCGGTGAAGTATTTGGAAGATTATGTGCATCATTACGGCTATGCCTCCCCGGATGCAGAGGAACAGAGGGAAAAACGGCAGAGGAATTTATCGCTGCTTCTGCCTCTCATAGAGAGCGAACCTCATTGCCTTCATCATTATTTACAGGCTGTGCTGGAATACATCGCCGCGGAAGATTTGAATGCGGCGCTGGCTGCGGCGGAGGACGGAATCAGTCATTATATGCCGGATAGGGCGGATAACGGAAACGGTCTTTATGGTCTTTATGCGGCGGTGGTGAGACTGCTGGTGCAGGATAAGCAGTATGATAAGGCGCTTCGGAGGGGAAGGGAACTGCTGGCGCAGGAGGGGATTTCAAAGCTGGCGGAAACTTCCATTTGCGGCGATTTGGTTATTGCGTGCGGGGGACAGTGCGGGCAGACAGCCGGAACCTCGAATTATCGGAGATATCTGGGGAGATATTTGGAAAATAAGAGTTATTTTGAAGAACATAAAGTGGAACTGCTCAGACAGCAGACCATCATTTTGGACAGCTGCTTTGAAGAATATCAATATCGAATGATATTGGGGTGGGGATTTCTCTCTGTTTTATCCTGCGGAAATGCCAAAGAGGCGGAGGGGATGCTTGGGGAAGAACCCACGGAATGGTGGATGGAAACGGAGCAGAACTGGTATACACAGGCGTCGGTTCAGGACAGGGAATACTGGAGAAGCCATTTTCAGGGGATGGTTGACCGGATTGCTCAGGACAGGGCGGAATGCGTTTATCCAAGAATTACACAGCTGTATCGGGCCTTAACTTCGCCATAGAAGACAAGAAATTCCGCAGTTCACAAAATGAAAAGGAATAATGAAAATGAAAGTGCAATTTTTGAACGGAGGGCTGGCTAATCAGGCGTTCCAATATATATTTGCAAGGCATTACGAGCTGTCACATCCCGGAGAGGTGATGTATCTGGACGATTCATATTTCGCACTCAATAAGGTACACAATGGCTATGAGCTGGATAAGGTATTCGGAATTCATGCGCATATGCTCAGCGAATGTTTTGATCAAGAGGTATGGGATTTTATTCTGGAAGAGCGAAAGGCAGGCAAGAGCGTGCCTGCAATTCTGTGTGAGAATGGAATTGATATGTATATGCTCTCTGAGGTGGGAGAACATTACGGGAGCTTCAATCCTTTTGACGGCAGAGTGGTGCAGATTCACTGTAATCAATATTTTCCGGAGGTTTTGGAAATGCCGGGCGATGTCTATTATCATGGATATTGGATTAATAATAAGTGGTTTCGTATTTACGAGGAACAATTTTTAAGTGAATTTCAATTTCCTGAAATTACAGATACAAGAAACCGGGAATATTTGGAACGAATTCAGAACGCGAATTCGGCGGCAATTCATATTCGGCGGGGAGATTATGTGACCTTGGGGTTTGCGCAGGATGCCGCCGCTTATCGGGAAGAGGTGGATACCTTTTTGGACGATACTTCCGAGGCGTGGGATTTATTCGTTTTTTCCGATGATATATCATGGTGCAGGGAAAATCAGGCGGCGTTGGGCTTTGATAGATTTGCAGATATAACTTATGTGGAAGGCAATATGCAGGGCAGGAATTATCTGGATATGCAGCTGATGAGCAAATGCAAGGCAATGATTATGTCCAATAGCGCGTTCTGTTTTCTGGCGGCGCTGCTGAACAGGGATATGAAATGTTATCTGAATCCAACCGATAGAGAATTAAATTAAAGAAATTTTTTGAGTTTGACAAAGCAGAGCTGCTAAGGTCAGGGCGGAAATTAACGAAGCAATTTGCAGCAGAATTTAATGTTAGGAAAAAATAAAATGACAAAATATGAGATTTTAAAAAAATACTTCGGCTATGATTCCTTTCGGGAAGGGCAGGAATTTCTGATAGACAGTATTCTGTCAGGGCAGGACGTCTTGGGAATCATGCCCACAGGGGCGGGCAAATCCATCTGCTATCAGGTGCCTGCGATGCTCCTGCCCGGAATTACGGTGGTGGTTTCCCCGTTGATTTCTCTGATGAACGATCAGGTCAGGGCATTAAACGACGCGGGGATTCATGCGGCTTATATCAATAGTACCTTGAGCGATGTTCAAGTGTCCAAGGCGCTGCATTATGCGGCCGGGGGACGATACAAAATCATTTACGCCGCGCCGGAACGTCTGTGTACCTATGAATTTCAACAATTTATCAACTCTCTTCAAGATTCTCTGGAAATTTCAATGGTGACAGTGGATGAAGCCCACTGCATTTCCCAATGGGGGCAGGATTTTCGGCCCAGCTACCTGAAAATATTGGATTTTGTAAAAGGTTTAAAAAAGCGTCCCGTGGTAAGCGCGTTTACTGCGACGGCCACAGGGGAGGTGCGGGAGGATATACTTTGCGTGCTGGGGCTTAAGGAGCCAAAGGTCTTGGTGACGGGCTTTGACCGGAAAAATCTGTTTTTTGCGGTGGAGCATGCCAAGAACAAGGACAAGTTTATTAAGGAATACCTAAAGGAGCATGGGGAGGAAAGCGGCATTATCTATTGTGCTACTCGGAAAAATGTGGATAAGCTTTATGAGGACTTACATGCGGAGGGGTATCCTGTGGCGGAATATCACGCGGGGCTTGGCAATGACGTCCGCAGGCGCAGTCAGGAAGACTTTATTTATGACAGAAAGCCCATTATCATTGCGACCAATGCTTTCGGCATGGGTATTGACAAGTCCAATGTCCGCTATGTGATTCATTACAATATGCCTCAAAGTCTGGAAAATTATTATCAGGAGGCGGGACGGGCAGGACGGGACGGCGGCGCTTCTGAGTGTATTCTTCTCTATTCCGCGCAGGATATTATGATCAACCGGTTTCTGCTGGAGAGCAAGGATGAGGTGGAATTGAACGAGGAGGAGAGAGAGCTGGTTCGGGAGAGGGATGAGCTTCGTCTTCGCAGTATGACCACATACTGCACCACCACCAAATGTCTCAGAGAGTATATTCTGCATTATTTCGGGGAATGGAACGCCGCGGCCTGCGGGAACTGCTCCAACTGCACTCGGGAATATGAGGAGGAGGATGTGACGGAGGCTGCCCGGCTGATTCTGGGCTGCGTCAGGGAACAGCGCCAGCGGTTCGGAATGAACGTGGTGGTGGGGACGCTGCGGGGCAGGGACAATGCGAAGCTCCGCAGCTATCATCTACAGCAGTGTTCGTTTTACGGAAAGCTTAAGGAAACCGGCGAGGAGAAAATCAAAGCGACAATCAATGTGCTGCTTCAGGAAGATTTGCTGCGGCTGACCACGGATAAATATGCGGTGGTAAAACTGACTTCCGCCGGGTATAACTTTCTGGAAAAGAGGGGCGTAATCGGGGACGTCAGGGCGGAGGAGTTCAAGGTCCTCATGCGCAGCCTGAAGGCGGAAAAAAATCTGCCGGAAAGGGCGGCGAAGGAGGCAAAGCAGAAGCCGGGCAAGGGACGCATATCGGAGACGCTGACGTCCCGGGGGCTGGATTTGTTCGACAAGCTGCGGGAGCTTCGCAGGCAGATTGCCAAAGAGGAGGGAAAGCCGCCCTATATTGTATTCAGCGATAAGACCCTGATTGATATGTGCATGAAGACTCCTGTGGACAAGGCGGGAATGCTGGAGGTAAACGGAGTGGGGGATAACAAGTATGAGAGATATGGGGAGAGGTTTTTACAGGAAATCGGCCGGTTCACCGGAGGGAAAAAGGAGAAGCTGTATTATGATGTGTAGTCCGGACGGGAAATGAGCGGCAGGCCAGCCTTGCTGAATTTGCTGCGGAAGCCGACAATTTCATAGACTTTACTCATTGGATGTGGTATAGTTTTAAATACGAGGGAGGTATTATTTATGGACAATGAACAATTACTGCTGGCGATGTCAAATATGCTGGATAAAAAGCTTGATGAAAAACTACAGCCTATCCACAACAGGCTTGACGCGATGGAAAACAGGCTCGATAAAATGGAAAACAGGCTTGATAAAATTGAATCGGAGGTATCGGCCTTGAAGGCTGGGCAGATTGAGTTAAGCAAAGAAGTAAAACAATTAAAAATCAAGGTTGAGGATACATATGACCTTGCACTGGAAGCATGGGGGCGTAGTGTAGAAAACAGAAAATGGCTTGAAGCGAAAAAGGCTACAAGCTGAGAGCTAAACAAAAGATTTTAGAGGAAGAGCGTAAGGAGGAGGGGCTGTGCGTACAAGACAGGAAGTGCTGGAGTATGGGTTGTCATTTGCGGATACCTATGTGGACACTCCTTTTCACGACGATAACTGGGTGTTGATTCGATATGGGAAAAATAAGAGAGCATTTGCGTGGACCTATGAGTATGAGGGTACGATGCGGGTTAATGTGAAAGTGGATCCCCAGTGGCGGGATTTTTGGCGGCAGGCATATAAGGCGGTAATTCCCGGGTATCATCAAAATAAAGAGCATTGGAATACCATTATTTTGGACGGTACAATTCCAAAAGCGGAGGTGAAACGGATGATAGCGGAGAGTTATGATTTAATTGCGGCGCAGGCATAAAGGATTCGTAGAATGACGCGGCAGAATGGCGGCAGGGATATGACAGAATGACGGAAGGGAAGGTATGGGGGCAGTGATTTCGGAGGCATCTTCATCGCAGGAAACAGTTTCTACAATCGAATACGGCGCAGAAGAACGCGCCTTATATCCGGCTCTCGAAGGACAGGTTCCGATATACGACAGGAACCGCTTTGCAATCCCTGTAAATATAGGTTATATTCTGGACAGATTTGTAGAAGCGGCACGGGAAGCCTTCGGAACGGACCTTACGGGGGTGTATCTGCATGGTTCCCTTGCAATGGGATGCTTCCGCGAGGACAAAAGCGATATCGACTTGATTGTGGTGGTGGAAGGCGATATTTCAGACGGGCAGAAAATGCGGTTTATGGAGGAGGTAACGGCGTTAAATCCGCTGGCGCCGAAGAAAGGGATTGAAATGAGCGTGGTGAAGAAAACATACTGTAGAGAATTTGTCCATCCCGCCCCTTATGAACTGCATTATTCGCCCGCACATTTGGACTGGTTCCGCCGGGCGCCCCAAGAATATATTCAGAAAATGAAGGGGACGGATAAGGATTTGGCGGCTCATTTTACCATTATCTACCATCACGGGATTGTTTTGTCCGGGGCGAAGATAGAGGAGATTTTCGCCCCTGTGCCAAGGGAAGATTATCTGGATAGTATTTTATTTGATGTGGAAAATGCCAAGGAAGAAATCATGGAGCAGCCCATGTATATTGTCCTGAATCTGTGCAGAGTGCTGGCCTACATGAGAGAAGGACTTGTGCTCTCTAAGCTGCAGGGAGGAGAATGGGGGCTGAAGCATTTGGAAGCGGTTTATAGGAGGATTGTGGGCGATGCGGTTCGATGCTATACTTCCGATAAGGAAATGGTGGTTGAACGTCAGGAGGCCGAAAGATTCTGTGATATGATGCGGGACTGCCTTGCTGATGGAGGACAGCTTGCGCAGGAGGCGCCTGCTGGGAAAGCGATCAAATCGGAGGGAAGATTGTGAAGAATTATAAATTTATTATTGAATATGACGGTACCCGTTACAATGGCTGGCAGCGTCAGCCCGGGCAGAATACCATTCAGGGGAAATTGGAGAGTGTGCTGAGCCGGATGTGCGACAGCAGGATAGAAGTAATCGGCGCGGGACGCACGGATGCGGGGGTTCATGCCAAGGGCATGGCGGCGAATGCCCTTTTGGAGACGGAGAGCTCCTGTGAGGAAATACGAGATTATGTGAATACATATCTTCCGGAGGATATTGCGGTACTGGAGGTGCGGGAAGCGTCGCCCAGATTCCATGCCAGATATAATGCCATCGGCAAAACCTACTGGTATACCTGCTATGACGGGAAGGTAAAGCCTGTCTTTGACAGAAAATACTATACGCCGCTGGAAGAGAAGCCTGATATGGATTTAATGCGGCAGGCGGCGGATCTTTTGGAAGGGCAGCATGATTTCAAAAACTTCTGCATGAATCCACGGATGAAAAAGTCCACGGTGCGATATTTGGACAGAATAGAGATAGAGAGGGACGGCGGTTATCTGCGGTTTGTTTTTCATGGACCGGGCTTTCTGCAGAATATGGTGCGCATTATTGTGGGAACGCTGCTGGAAGTGGGATGCGGCAGGATGACGGTGGAACAGGTAGCGTCAGTGCTTGCGGCGCCTGACAGGCAGAAGGCAGGTCCCACCGCTCCGGCGCAGGGGCTTTGTCTGATGAAGGTGGATTATGACTGAGCGGGGAGATAATATTGCGGCGGGCAGTTTTAGCGATGGATTGAAGGGGAACTGTTGGAAGAAACCCCAAAATTTTCAAGAGATATTGAAAATGCATCAAAAGAAGTATCCTCTGATGGAACCGCAGGATTATGGGAAACTGATATTTCAGAGTGAATTCGGCCCGGAGCATATGATAAGCGACAGAGAGGCGGTACATGCTTATCTAAAAGAAGAGATGGCGGCAATGACGGAAGCTGCTTCCCCGGAATGCCCGGAAGAAATCGGAAACGGGCTGTGCCGTTTTCCTTTGTCGGCATGTTCGTCTGCGGAAGCGGCGGCGCTGGCGGCGGATTTGTTTATTTTGACAGCGCAGGAGTACAAAACTGCTCTGGGAAGGCACATAGAGGGAGGCGGAGAGGGAGAACTCCAAGGCCTTGGGGGACAGTGCGGCGGGGCGAAAGATGCGAGACAGCGTGATAATTTAGGAGACGGCCCAAAGATTATGCCGGAAGATTACGGGACGGCGCAGGGACTTCAAGGGAAGCTGGAATTGGCAAAGGAGCTGAAGGTTTCCGGAATGGAGGAATGGGCGGAGGAGTGGAAGGAAAAAGGATATCCCGCCGTACACCACAGCGCGGCATACAGGGAGGCATACCATCCTCATTATCGGCTTCTTCGCAAGGAATACGCAGATTTTTTTCCGGTATTGGGGGAGTTATATAAGCTGGCAGAGAAGGCAGGGGAGGGGAAGCATATGACAGTCGCCATTGACGGACGCTGTGGCAGCGGAAAGACAACCTTTGCCGGACTGATTTCCCGGCTGCTGCCCTGTAATGTGGTTCATATGGATGATTTTTACCTGCCCATGGAACAGCGTGCGGACAACTGGGCTGAAACGCCCGGCGGAAATATGGATTTTGCCCGTTTGCGTTCCGAGATACTCCTTCCGGTGCTGGCCGGGGAATGTGTGTGTTACCGTCCTTACAGCTGTCGGAAGGGGGAGCTGGAGGAAACGGTGAGACTTCCGCCCTGCGGGCTGACCATTGTGGAGGGCAGTTATTCCCACCATCCGCTTTTGGCGGAAGCTTATGACTTGAAAATTTTCCTGACCTGTTCCAAACAGGAACAAATCCGGCGTTTGAAGGCTAGGGAGGGAGAGTATTTCTCCGCGTTTGAACAACGGTGGATACCCATGGAAGAAAATTATTTTTTTAGCTGTGATGTAGAAGCGAAAAGCGATATGATACTAGCCTTATGACAATAGAAAATGCGAAACAGATTCTATTGCCGCCCTATGTTTATAAATTATAAAATTGGGTATCCTGACTGACATGAACAGAAAAAGGATATTGCACAATTTTGACTATTATGTATTGTTGTTTTTTATGCTTTCTTTTGTCGGATGGCTCTGGGAAGTGGCGTTGTTTTATCTGACTGCCCATACATTTATCAACAGGGGAATATATCGAGGGCCATATCTTCCTATATATGGCGTCGGAGGACTTCTGTTGTGCTTTTGTTTCCGCCGTCTGCGGAAAAGGCCTTTTTGGGTATTTGTGCTGTCGCTTCTTGCCTGCTCCGTTTTGGAATATCTGACCAGTTATGCTCTTGAACTGCGCTGGGGCGTCAGGTGGTGGGATTACAGCGGACATTTCATGAATATAAACGGAAGAATCTGTCTGCTGGGAGCGATTATTTTTGGCTTGGCCGGAACGGCGCTGGTCTGCCTGCTTCTGCCGATGTATGATAAGATATATCCAAAGCTTTCGAGAAAATGGCGTACTTTCCTCTGCCTTCTGCTCTTGGCGGTTTTTATCGCCGACGCCGCCTACTGTGCGGTGCGGCCGAATGTGGGGCATGGAATTTCTTCGGGGGGATGAGTGAATTTTTGTCCGCTAAGGCGGGAAGGGAGGTATTAAAATAGAAATTCTAATCAGTATATTGATTATCTGTGTGATTTTCTTCGGAGATTTGTGGATAAAAAATAAAATAGAGAAAAGCGGCATAGGGTGCATGAGGGAAGCCGACAAGAAACCGGAAGTCCTTTTCGGCGGCTGCATCCTGCTCAGAAATCACCACAACAGAGGCTTCATATTGAATATAGGACAGGGCAGGCGTCGGGCTGTGGCGGCGCTGTCCATGGTTTTGGCGGTGCTTCTGGGAGGGCTGTTTGTCCTTAGTCTGGGTCGCAGGGGAAACAAGCTGCTGCGAATCGGGCTGGCGTTTCTGCTGGGCGGAGCCTTCAGCAATACATATGATCGATTGAAAAGGCAGTATGTGGTGGATTATTTCAGTTTTAATGTAAAATGGAAGCGCCTGCGGAGAATCGTATTTAATCTTTCCGATTTCTGCATTATGATAGGCGCGCTGCTGCTGGTCGTCGGGATGTGCTGAGTGAAGCGCAGTTTCGGGCCTGTGGCAGCGTTTGGCTTGAATTGCTGCGGTAAATTGAAATTGTCTGCAAATCGAATTAGTTTTCCTATTCCTCTTGAAATTTTCTTTGAGATGCCACATAATTACCTTATAGAACGGACAACGATTTAGGACAAAAGGGAGTGCATAAAACGATGGGATTATTTTCAAAAAAGGCGAAAGCGCCTGAGATTGATATGGCGGCAAGCGACGCCAACAAGAGGAAAATGAGGGAAGTGTTTCGACAGACGGTGCCGGAGGGGGACAGCTACAAAATTGTCCATGCGGGTTCCTCCGATTCTACGCTAAGCAGCGGTTTCTTTGTGGATACGAGGACTACCACCTTCCATAATTATATTGTGGGATATCGGGAGTCGGATTATCAGCTTGCCGTAGTGGAAATCGACAAAGAGCTGACTCAATGGGCGGAGCCGGTCTACCTTGCCATCAATGAAGTGAAGGATGTAAGCTATGAGAAAAAATATCATCACATTTGGTTCATTTACAAAGAAAGCGGCAGGGGATATGGATTGAAGCTGGGCGTGAGCGACAGGCCGGCTAACGCTCCCTATATGCTTCCGAATTTGAAGCAGGAAGGAGAGGGCGGGGATTTGGAGCAGTTCCTTGATTTCTTGGAAAAATATTCCGCGCGCCTCAGTGAAATGGGATTTAAAGTGGAAAAGTGGAAGAGATAACTGGGGACGGAACTGGTAAACAGTCCCAAAGCGCCGGGACGGCACTGGAATGGAGGGAAAAACAATGAATTATAATAACAATCATGTGGAGGACATTCAGATTGCATATATCGGCGGCGGATCCAGAGGATGGGCATGGACCTTTATGACGGATCTTGCCATGGAACCGGCCATTTCCGGTACGATCCGCCTGTATGATATTGACAGGGAGGCGGCCAAGGCCAACGAAATTATCGGAAACAGGGTCGGGGAGCGGAAGGATGCGCCGGGGAAATGGAATTATTGCGTGAAGGATACGCTGGCGGAGGTTCTCACGGGGGCGGATTTTGTGGTAATTTCCATTCTGCCCAAGACCTTTGACGAGATGGAAGCGGACGTACATATGCCGGAAAGGCTGGGAATCTATCAGTCGGTGGGCGATACCGCGGGGCCGGGGGGCATGATGCGGGCGCTGAGGACGCTGCCCATGTTCATAGAATTTGCGGACGCCATTCGGGAATATTGTCCCAACGCATGGGTGATCAATTATACCAATCCCATGTCCCTGTGTGTGAAAGCTCTCTATGAAACGTTCCCGCAGATTAAGGCCTTTGGCTGCTGCCATGAGGTATTCGGAACCCAGAAGGTGCTGGCGGGCATTGCGGAAAAGGAGCTGGGAATTCAGAAAATCGACCGGCGGGAGATTCAAGTCAATGTGCTGGGCATCAACCATTTTACTTGGTTTGATTATGCCGGGTATAAGGGAGTGGATTTGTTTCCGGTTTACAGGCGCTACATAGACGCCCATTATGAGGAAGGCTTTGAGGAGGCGGATAAAAACTGGATGAATTCAACCTTCGGCTGTTTTCATAGAGTGAAGATGGATTTATTCCGCCGTTATGGCTTGATTGCCGCCGCGGGGGACCGTCATCTGGCGGAATTTATGCCGGGAGAGGAGTATTTGAAGGATCCTGAGACCGTTGCCTCTTGGAAATTTAATTTGACCACGGTGGCTTGGCGCAAGGAAGATTTGGAGAAACGCATGGAACGGTCCCGCAGGCTGGCTGGCGGGGAGGAGGAGCTTTCCTTAGAACCTACGGGAGAGGAAGGGATTCTCTTGATCAAGGCTTTGTGCGGATTGGAGCGGGTGATCAGCAATGTGAATATTCCCAACGCCGGGCTTCAGATTTCCAATCTGCCCCAAAGCGCTATTGTGGAAACCAACGCGGTATTTGAACGGAACGCCATCCGTCCCGTTCTGGCTGGGAGCATACCGGAACCTGTCAGAGCGCTGATTCTGCCCCATGTGGAAAATCATGAGCGCTTGATGCAGGTAGTGCGCGGGGCTAAAATGAAAAAATGGCGTTCTCCTAGGAAGCCTGCGGATGTGGAGGTGCCCATACCGGAGAAAGCTTCCATAGATGTGCCGCTGCTGGTGAAGGCATTTATGGAGGATCCGCTGGTAAAGGGCCGCGCTTCCGAGGAAGAGATTTGCAGGCTTGTGAACGATATGATGGATGCAACGCTGTAATTTTGGAGTGAAATAAGGGGAAGGCACTGCAGCGAGGAGACGGGACTTTGATAGATAGGAGACACGGCGCATGAAGGCTGAAAATAGGTATAAGGTTCCCTGTGTATATGACAGTATGCAGAAGAGGGGGTTCTCGGCAGACGCTCCGCTGACGGTAAGCGTCCCGGGCTCCAAGAGCATCACAAACCGGGCGATGCTGCTTGCCACACTGGCGGAAGGAGTTTCCACGCTGCATGGGGTGCTGTTTTCCGACGATTCCAGACATTTTCTGAAATGCGTGCAGGAGCTGGGCTTTGAAACCAGTGTGGACGAGGAGAAGCGAAGCATTAAGGTCAAGGGGCTGGGCGGCGCAGTGCCGCGGCGGGAGGCGGATTTGTATGTGGGCAGCGCCGGAACTGCCGCCCGCTTTCTCACGGCTTACTTAGGGCTGTCCCGCGGGGTTTATCACATGGACGCCTCGGAGCAGATGCGCAGGCGTCCCATGGCCCCGCTGTTAGATGCCCTGAAAGCGCTCGGATGCCGTGTCGTTCCCGGCGGAAAGTGCGGGGAAGCGGGTTTTGAGGAAGGGCATTTACAGGCAGGGCAGCTTTGGGAAGGGCACCTTCGGGAAGGGCACTTCCCTTTTACACTGCATAGCAGCGGGTTTCATGGGGACAGTATTCGCATCAATATAGACGCGAGCAGTCAGTTTTTGAGCGCACTGCTGATTGTGTCCTGCTTGTGCGAAAGAGATTTTACCACATGGATAGAGGGGACGCATGGGATGGCCTATATTCAGATGACCCGAAAGATGATGGAGCAGTTCGGGGTTCATACGGAAGAATGCACTGGCGGCGGTTTTCGCACCAGAGCCGGTCAAAGGTATCGGGCGATGGAGTATCAGATAGAGCCGGATGTGTCTGCTGCCTGTTATTTCTATGCAATGAGCCCGCTTTTACATATTCCGGTGCTGGTAAATCAAGTGCATTTCGACTCGCTGCAGGGAGATGCGGCGTTCGTGGGGATTTTGGAGCGGATGGGGTGCAGAGCTGTGGATAAGCCGCAGGGGATTATAGTGGAACCGCCCGCGGGGGGCGTTTTTCATGGGATTACGGCGGATATGTCCGCCTGCTCCGATCAGGCCATTACGCTGGCCGCCATTGCCCCTTATGCGGACAGCCCCACCACCATCACCGGCATCGGCCATATTCGCCATCAGGAGAGCAACCGTATCTCGGCCATTGTGACGGAACTGACAAAGATGGGGATTCGCTGTGAGGAAGGGGAGAGCAGCATCAGGATTTATCCCGGCCGTCCCCGGCCTTCCGTGGTGGAAACCTATGAGGACCACCGCATGGCAATGGGATTTGCGCTGACAGGGCTTCGCAGTGAAGGGATTGTCATTGATAACCCCGGCTGCTGCCGCAAGACGTTTGAGGATTATTTTGAAGTGCTGGATCGGGTAATCCGCGGGGAGAAATTGTGATATTTGAAAAGGAAAAGAAGGGGCATCGGCAGTGATATTTCTCATTTCATGTCCAAACGGACATGATTCCGGAAAGGAAGGCCCGCCCTCTTTTCGGAATCATGTATCCATGGCCCTTTTATGGCGCATTCAAGTCCTCTTTTAAAAGTCCGTACAGATAAATATCCGCCCCACTCTCTTCCGGTCTTTGGAATAGGGGTTCTGTCACTTTGTGCTGCTGATCACCGCCGCGCCGTATCCCGGCAGGTTCAGTTCGCCCAAAATTTCCGTATCCGTCAGCATATCCCTGCCGTTTACTCCGGAGATTTTCACGGGTTCCGTGTTACAATTCAAATAAAATTCATAGCATTCTTTATCGTCGCTTCGCGTGTGGAATTCCACTCCGTCCGGAAGTTTTTTCACAGGAATTCCCGCATCCGCCAGCATTTTTTCAAATAAGGGCCGCATTGCCGCCGCGTCGGTTCTGGCCGCCACATAATAGGCGCTGCCTTTTCCGTGATTTTTGCAGGTAACAGCGGCAGAACCCTGATAGAAATCTTCCGTATAGGTGCCGAGGACTTCCGCATCCTGTACTCTGAGGATTTCCGCATATTCCTTTACGGCCCACTGACTGCCGTCCTTCATGGCAATGCTGTTTTTGTCGGAAGGATAAAGGGAATCTATTTCCTCGCTGATAATTCCGAATAATTCTTTCAGCCCGTCCCCCGGGAAACCGCCCAGATAGCAGAGCTGCGCCGCGTCCACATACCCTGTGAAATAGGTGGCAAGCAGCTGGCCGCCTCTTTCCACAAAGATTCTCAGATTCTCTCCGGTGTTTGGCTGCAGCAGGTAAAGCATGGGTGCGATTACCACATCGTAACGGCTCAAATCCTCGTCCGAACCCACCACGTCCATATCAACGCCAAGCTTCAGAAATTCCTGCCAGATGCCGATGCAGGTTTCCTCATATTTTTTGCCTTTCTTTGACAATGCCTTCACATCCCAGATGGCCCAGCGGTTTTCCCAGTCGAAAAGCATGGCGGCGCGGGTATGGACCGTGGTCCCTGCAGCCGGGACGATTTTCTGAAGAAGCGCGCCCACTTCCGCCACCTCCCGGAATACTCTGGTGTCATCCGTGCCGAGATGATCTACCACCGCCCCGTGGAACTGTTCATAGGAGCCGCGTCCCTTGCGCCACTGGAAATACTGTACGGAATCGGAGCCGCAGGCCACGGCCTGCAGACTGGAAAGTCTGTGGATGCCGGGGCGTTTTAATTTATTCACCTCATGCCAGTTTACCAGACTCGGGGTGCTTTCCATCATCATAAACGGTGTGTCACGCTTTAGGCAGCGCATTACCGCGTGCTGGAATGCAGTCTCGGACATGGTCTCTGCCAGTGTCTCGCGTTCGCTGTGATAATCGGGATAATTATCCCAAGAAATAACATCCAAGCCGAGAGCCATTTTCCGGTAATTCAGCCCGCCGAACAGACGCATGAAATTTGTTGTCACAGGAATGTCCGGTGTGACGCTGTGCAGCGTGTCGATTTCATGCTGCATGAAATCGGTCATGTTCCATGAGGTAAAACGCTTCCATTCCATATTGAGGCCCATAATGGTGGTCTCGCCGTTGGAAAAGGGCGGTTCGATTTCTCCGAAGGTGTTATAGTGATGGCTCCAAAAAGAAGTCCACCATTCCGCGTTGAGTCTGTCGATATCATATTCATACCGCTCGGCCAGATACATTTGAAATTTCTGGACACAGCGGGGGCAGAAGCATTCGCCGCTCAGCTCATTGGAGATATGGTACATTACCACACCCGGATGACTGCCCAGATGTTCCGCAAGTTTCCTGTCGATCATTGCCACTTTATCCCGAAATTTGGTGGAAGTCATACAATGGTTATGCCGCCCGCCATGGTGGTTCCGTGTTCCTCTGCTGTCTATACGCATTGCTTCCAGATATTTGAAATCCAGCCATGCGGGGCGGGCGCCGGAAGGGGTTGACAATATGGTATAAATTCCGTTCTGATACAAATTTTCGATGATTTGTTCCATCCACTCAAAATGAAAATCGCCTTCTTCCGGTTCATAAGCAGACCATGAAAAGACGCCCAGCGTAACACAGTTGACGCCGGCTTTTTTCATCATTCTGATATCCTCTTCCAGAATATCCGGCCGATCCAGCCATTGGTCGGGGTTATAGTCGCCGCCGTGGACAAAACCGCCTATTTGGGGGAAAAGTATTTTTTTTGCCATGTATGTACGCCTCCTCTACAGAATCCTTTACTGTTAGCATACACTTTTCCACGGGAAAAAGCAATACAAAAACCTATACACCTTGGGCAAAATATGTTATAATACAGATATTTACAATCGGCAGTACGGCATCGTCAGCTATAAATGTGAAACTATGGTACTATGGAAACAAAGCAGGATAGAACCGGAAGGAGAGCTTTTCATGAAAACAGAGCCTTCCGTGCGGGCAGGGTATTCCATGAAAACGAAGCATTCCAATGGAAGCAGGGCTTTCCATAGTAAACGAAAGGGATGGAAAGGGAAATTTATGAATATGAAAAAAGTGGTCGTTTCTCTGGGACATGATGCGCTGGGCTATACAACAGGCGCCCAGAGGGACGCGGTAAAAGTCAGCGTCAGGGCGCTGGCGGATTTGGTGGAAGAGGGGTATCAGCTGACCATCACTCACAGCAACGGCCCGCAGGTCAGCATGATTCACAAGGCCATGACGGAGCTGCATCGGGTCTATATTGATTATACCCCGGCGCCCATGTGCGTCTGTTCCGCAATGAGTCAGGGCTATGTGGGATATGACATTCAGAACGCCCTGCGCAGCGAGCTTCTGGCAAGGGGGATTTCCAAGCCTGTGAGCACTATTTTGACTCAAGTGACCGTAGATCCTTATGACGAAGCATTTTACGAGCCCACCAAGATCATTGGGCGCTATATGTCCAAAGAGGATGCGGAGATTGAAGTGAAAAAGGGAAATTACGTAAAGGAATATCCGGGAAAAGGATTCCGGCGTGTGGTCGCCGCGCCCAAGCCCATCGACATTGTGGAAATCGAGGCTGTCCGCATTCTTGCCGATGCGGGGCAGGTGGTGATCGCCTGCGGCGGGGGAGGGATTCCCGTCATTGAGCAGCACCATGTATTAAAGGGAGCTTCCGCCGTCATTGAAAAGGATGCCATCGCGGGGAAGCTGGCGGCGGATCTGGCCTGCGACGGGCTGATTATTTTGACAGGCGTGGACTGCGTATATAGAGACTTCGGGACCGAAAAACAGACCCCTCTTCCTTCGCTTACCGTGGCGGAAGCGTTGGAAGCCGCCGCGCAGGGACAGTTTGAGGCCGGAACCATGCTGCCTAAGATTGAGGCTGCCGTGGGCTATCTGGAAAAGGTTCCGGCGGGTAAGGTACTCATTACCTCCATGGAGAGGGTGAAAGACGCGGTAAAGGGCGGAGCGGGTACGGTTATCACCATGCGGCGCTGAACCTTGCCCTGTGGTTCCATCCTGCCGGAGCTTGAAGCCGGAACATCTGCCGGATAAAATGTATCGCCGGTAAGCGCTTCTGCAAGGGAAGACAGAAAAAGGAATGCGCTTACGAGCATAATTTTCGGCTGGGCGCAAATTTCAGGAAGAGCGAAAATATCCGGCAGGATGGAAATTTCAAGGGGCGAAAATATTCGGCAGGATGGAAATTTCAGGAAGGGCGGAGCATTGCTCAAGCAAGGTTCTTCTTCCTATACACAGGCAGTTCCATAGCCGTCGCATTCCTTGAGGACATAATCAATAAAAGCCTGCGTATTTTCTTCTCCGATGTGGAACATTTTTCCGGATTCTTTTGTCTGAAGCGTTTTCAAAACATATACTTACGTATTCGCCGGAAGGTTTTTGATATCCATAGTATATATTGCCGAAGGTAAGTATGCTTCTCAAATCCAATACTCATAAAATCACCATGCCGTTTCGCAATATGTCAACACCGTCCCCTTGGCGTAACATCCTAAACATGCGTTTGTGGACTAACCGTCCAATGACAAATGAAAAAAATACTGCTATGATGAATCATAACATAAATTCAGGAGGCTGTGTATGCAAATCAAAACGGATTTTGTGACAAGCTTATGCGGCGGCAGTTTTATTTTCCCGCGACGGCTGGAGCTTACGAAGGGGCAGAAGGAGGCGCTGCTTGGTTTTGTTGGGAAGAAGCTGTCCGAAGGCGGTAAAATGCGGGAAGGAAAGAGCCCGGATCGCTTTATGGCAGAATATGATTTTACAGAGGGAAATGAGGCATTTGCCGTCGGGAAATTTGATGAAAGAGAAGGCGGCTGCAGGGAGACTTTTGAGGAGGAGGCTTTTGCGGCAGTGGAACTGTACTGCGAAGTATGGAATGCTGTGGAAAACCCGGGAGACGGGAGGCCCGGATGTGGATAAATGGGGAAGCGGGGACTTGACGCAGGAATGATACGAGAACCTTGGGGATCATCCGGACATGTGATAAAAACAATCGAGAACAGCCGATAGAGAACCGATAGAGGTGAAGCTTGGCGCAGGCTGCAGGGATAAAAGGCTTTGGGGGCTTTCCGGATGGATTTAGAGGATAAGTCTGAAATATAGGATATGAATATGGGGGATTGAGGGAATCGTATGCGCAGAAGAGCGGATCGGGCAAATGGTTTTTTGTCCATATTTGATGAAAAGACGGGGTTTTATTACCGGAGCGGGGTCATGGAGCAGGGAAGGGACACGGGAAGGGAGCCTTTTATGGCTAAGTTTCCGGAATTGATTGAGGTGGAAATTATGGGATGCCGCCCTTGGGAGAGGAATGGAAGGGGCTTTATGCATGGGGAGCAGTGCCGTCAGGAGGAACTGCCGGGGAAGCGGTTCCATATGGCGGTGGAGGATTTCGCGTCCATAGCGGAACAGAGCAGGGGAAGAGCATATCAGCTTATATTGGGGGGAAGGGGGGAAGCGTATCTGCATGAGCATTTTGGGGAGATCTTAAAAATATGCGTTGGAAATGAGATTGTTCCCAATGTGGAGGTTTCCGGCTTCGGCATCACAAAAGAAACGGCGGCATTGTGCGGGAAATACTGCGGCGCCGCCGGGGTGAAGTGGCATGGAAATTCATATGCGCTGAAAGCCATACGGATGTTTCAAGAAGCGGGAGTTAGGACCAATATTCATTTTACGCTGGGGAAGCAGACCATACAGGAGGCCATAGACAGATTGGAACGGGTGGATTTTCCGCAAGGGATAAACGCAGTTATTTTTTTGACGCATAAATCTGCGGGACAGGAGGAAGGAGGATTTTCTTTTGAGGATGAGAGAGTCAGGAGATTTTTCGCATTGGCTGAGGGCCAAAAATATCCTTTTAAGCTGGGCTTTGATCCATGCGGCGTCCAAGGACTTCTTCGCTTGGCAAGGAACATTGACTTTAACTGTGGGGCCGCCTGCGAAGGAGCAAGATGGTCGGCTTATATTACTTACGACATGAAGATGGCTCCCTGCCGCCGAGGCTGTGCGGAGGAAGGGCGGTGTGTGGATTTGAGAGTGCATTCCATACAGGAAGCATGGGACAGCGGCGAGTTTTGGGCTTTCAGGGATTTTCTGAAATCGGTCAGTTTGGATTGCGCGTACAGAAATCCCTTTTCTTGACATATATCATGGGAAGTAGTATGATTTATGGAGAAAAATTGGACAATTGCGGCGTTTTCTGTGAAGCGCCGCGGATGTAATGAGCAATGAAATATGACCGAGGGGTAGAGCGGATATGACGAAGAAAAGATTTTTGGCAATGGCGGCAGTGCTGGCGATTCATTTGATTGTTATTTTCTTCTATGGAATGCAGAAAGAAGCGTTTCATGAGGATGAGTATTATACTTATTACACCAGCGCTGGTTATGAAGGAATCAATCCTTATGGTCCCATTCTGGAAAAAAGCGGAATGGAGATTCAGTCACATTTTTTTGTGATAGACGCCCATCGGTTTGATTTTGCCAATGTGGTACGGATTCAGGAAATAGACGTGCATCCCCCGTTATATTATATGACGCTGCATTTTGTGATGTCGCTGTTTCCATATTCTTTCTATAAGTGGTTTGGCATTCTGCTGAACAGCTGCTATTCTCTTATGACATGCGGGGGGATTATTTTCTTTATTTTCCGGCTGGATAAAAGCAGGCATCGGTGCTTTTTAGCTCTGCTGGGAGGGCTGTTATACGCGGTTCATCCGGCGATGATCAGTGATGTCATGTTTACCAGAATGTACAGCATGAGCGTAATGTGGACTATTTTGTATATGGATGTGTTTGTGGTGCTGATGCAGAATTTGAATGGAAGCAGAAAGCGGTTTGCGCTTCTTACGCTGTGCGGGGCGGCCATTTGTTATTGTGCGTTCCTGACCCATTATTTCTGCCTGTATCTCTTGTTTCTGCTGACGCTGGGATTCTGCATTTACGCGCTGGTTCGGAAGCTGATATATAAAGAGAAATGTTTTGTGAGAATGCTTGTCTATGGGCTGTCCATGACAGCTGCCATTGGTCTTGCGATCTGTACGTTTCCCACATCTTTGGAACAGATTTTTGCAAATGCGCAGGGGGAGGATGCCTTTGCGACTCTGCTGTCCCCGGATTTGTTTGCAATGTTTCGGCTGTTTCTGCCCGTGATGAACAAGAACTTCTTTTCGGGATTGATGTATCCGGTGATGGGGATTCTGGCAGCGGCGCTGCTGGCGGGAGTGATAATGCTTGCGATGCGCAGACGGCGGGGCGGCCCTGCAGCGCAGACAAATTTTGCTATTTTGGGAATTGCACTGGCGGCGGGCTTGGCTGGGGCTTATCTGCTGAGCAGATCGTCGCTGTATATGGGAGATGCGTCCAGCAGGTATTTTTATACTGCGGCCGCACAGCTTCTGCCCTTGATTGCCTATTCGATCTGCAAGGTGGTATTGTATGCGGCAGACGGTATTTTGGCAGGTCGTGATATTGCGGCTGGGAGCCTTTATATTTCAGGCGGCAGGAGAGGAGTTTCCGAGGCTTCCGGCAGCGGAGAGGCGAAAGGGAAGGCTGCGGCCGGTAAACGCGGGTCGGCATCGGCCGAGATGATTGTTATGGCAGTTCTCACGGCGCTGGTCTTGCTGCCGGCTCTGCTGGGACATGCGCAGGGAAACGTGCAGTTCCTATACCGGGATAAAGTGGAGACGCTTCAGTATGCCCGTGACAATGCGCAGTATCCCCTTGTGATGATTTATGATCAGGATACTAGATTTAAAACATGGTATATTGCAAATGAGACATGGCCATATGAGAGGATTATTTTTATACGGTATGACGATGAGGCAACGGTGATTGAAAATGAAGCTTTGCAGACGGCGGAAAAGCTGATTGTGTACATGGATGGGCCGGAAGAGATATTGGACCGTCTGGTGGCGCAGAACAAGAATTTAGAGAGATGGTATCTTCTGAGGCATGATCCCAATTATTATGTCTATGTGCTGGAATAGGAACGGACGGGAATGCATGGCGGTTTGAGCATAGGAATAAAAGCGGCCGAAGGAACGGGAACAGGGGGAACGCCTGCTGGTTGAGCATAGGAGCAGAAGCTGCCGAAGGGCCGCGGCGCAGGAATCGGAGCAAACTGCCGGAAGGGGCGGTTTCATAGGAGAAACGGATTGGGAGAAAAAGCGGGAAATGGCATAAGAATAGCGATAAACACTATTTCGGGACTTTTTTGCGCATTGGTGCTGGGCGCCCTGCTGTTTGGAGACAAGAGAGTGGATTACCCTGACTGGGCGAAGAACAGCGCCCTTTTGAACAATCTTGTCCTTGCGGCGGCGGGAGCGGCGCTGCTGGCTGGCGGGATGTGTGTGTGGAGAAGATGGCTGTCCGGCAGGGCAGTCCTGCAAAAGATTCTTTCGTCCGGCTTTTACCCGCTGCTGTGTGCCATGACCATGGCGCTTCTGCTTGTCCAGATTTTTATTGCCCGGAATCTCTTCTTTACGGTGGGATGGGATGTGGCCATTGTCACGGGTACCGCGGAGGAGCTTTGGGCGGGGAGGGGAGGAATCGGCCGGTTTTTTTATTATTCTCAATATCCCAATAATGTGGGGATTGTATATGTTTTGACGATGGTTTTTAGAATGGGGTCTTGGCTGGGACTGGAGATTGATCGATATTTTGTTTTGATTCTGGCGGACTGCGTCCTGATCAGCCTGTCGGGCTTTTTCACGGCGCTGTCTGTGAAACGGCTGACAGGGAATCCGAAAGCGGGCCTGCTTGCCTTTGGGCTGTTTGCGGGTTTGATAGGGATCAATCCTTGGATGGTGGTGCCGTACACGGATACGTACAGCATATTGTTTCCGGTGCTGACCTTTTATTTTTATTTGTGCGCCAAAAAGGCGGATAAGCTCTGGATGGAGCTGCTCGTGGGCGGAATGGCGGGACTCAGCGGAATGGCGGGGTATTTTATCAAACCCAGCGGGGGGATTGTCCTGATTGCCGCCGCAGGTTATGAGGCGCTGCTTTTGATGACGGAGAAGGAGCGCAGAAGGAAGGCGGCGCTTCTGCTGGGGGCGTTTTTGGCGGCATATGGGATTTCCGGGGGGATGCGGCTTCATATGCTGGATGCCACGGAAAGCGATTTGGATGAGAATATGCAGTTTTCCTATGCTCATTATCTTATGATGGGGTTGAACGAGGAAAACACGGGGGCTTATTGGTCGGAGGATTATGCGTTTTCCGGCAGCCAGCCGGATCAAAAGACGCGGGTTCGGGAGAATCTGCGGGTTGCAAAAGAGCGGATGAAGCGGTATGGGGCGGCGGGCTGCATGGAATTTTTTCTGAAAAAACTGCTTGTAAATTATAATGACGGAACCTTTGCGTGGGAGAAGGAGGGGGGATTTGAACTCTCGGAGAGAAGCGCCGCGGCGACCCCGGCCAGACAGAGCATAAGGAGGCTGCTGCGCAGCGGAACGGATTGGTTCGGCTATTACGCCTCATTTGCGCAGGCTGTGTGGGTTATGGTGCTCTGCGCCGTGCCGCTGGCGGGACTCGCATGGAAAAGAGATGGATTTCAGAGGGACGGGGAATATGTGATCCGCATCAGTTTGATTGGGAGTTTTTTGTTTGTGATGCTGTTTGAGGCGAGGGCGCGGTATTTGTATAATATGGCGCCCATGTATGTTGTATGCGCGGCGGCGGGAATTTGGAAGCTGTATTTGAGGGGGCGGAATATTTTGTGCTGCATGAAACAGGGAAAATAATGGTACTTTAAGCATGAGTGAGGAGAAAATGAATGCAGGAGATTATTGTTGATGAGGGTAAAATTAAGTGTTTGATTACGGGAAAGATGAGAAGGGAGACACCGGAAGAATATGTGCGTCAAGAATACTGCCGTATTCTTATGGATGTATACCAATATCCTAAAAGCCACATTGAAGTTGAGTATTCCATTAAAGTAGGATCAGCCGACAAAAGATGTGATATTGTTGTATTTCATAGTGAAGAAAAATTGGATTTCCCATTTTGATTCTTTAACGCCCTTTGAGCAATGGCCTGCGAAAATAACAAATAAAATTGATAAAGGGAAAATCGATATTATAATGACCAATCCTCCGTTTGGAAAGAAATGTGTGATTGACGACAAGAAAATTCTGGAACATTATCATCTTGGCTACAGGTGGGAAAAGGGGTCGGATGGGGTATGGGTGGAAACAAAAAGGGTTGATGAAAGCAGAACGCCGGATATATTGTTTATAGAGCGTTGTTTAGACCTGCTTAAGCCGGGCGGACGTATGGCAATTCATTGATTGTCCTGTTAGTCGTTTCTTCCTTTTACTGATACAAAAACATCTTGCTTATTTTAAAGAAAAAGAAGCAGGAGAACCTTCCTCAGACTTTTGACACATTTATGGCTATTGCTAAGACATGCGGCCATGACAGAAGAGGGAAGGAAATCTCTCTTTGTAAGAGATGGAATGGCGGCTTGTCCTGCCCTTTCACAGTATATTATCGGAGTAAGGGGGACTTACTCTATCACCAAGCAGAAGTTCTTGAATCAAGGAAAAATTGCCGCGCTTAAGGTTATGAAGTATGATAATAAATATGATGAGCTGATGCAGCTATATCTTGATGCATTTCAGAAGCATTTTGATGCGTTTCTTCAAATACAAAGAATAATAGAGTCTTTTAATAACATGCATAATCTGCCGTTTGAAGATACTGCATGAGGATAAGAAGGAAGGGTATGATATCATTTCAAAGATAAAGGCCGTTGTGGAAGAGTCGTTTACCAACACCAATATTAAGCTGAAAATATAGGTCAAACCGTCAAAATGACCACAAGGATTTAAAAAGATTGTGTGGAATTCTTGGCAGGCTTATGTTAAAATGGAGGTAAAATATGGGAGGGGAAGGCGTCTTCTCATAAAAGGGGTCTGTAGAAAGCGCAGGATGCAGATTCATCGGAGGGCGTGGCAGCGCGTCCGTTTTTCTATAAAAACTGCGCAGAAGAGAGGAGAAGCAAAATGAGTTTTATGGACGAGTTTAATTTCTGGCTGGAAGACGATTATTTTGATCAGGAGACAAAGAATGAACTGCTAGCCATCCGGAACAATCAGGAAGAAATCGAAGAGAGATTCTACAAGGAGCTGGAATTCGGCACGGGAGGCTTAAGGGGCATTATCGGCGCGGGTACCAATCGCATGAATCTGTATACGGTTCGCAAGGCGACGCAGGGGCTTGCTAATTTTATTATTAAGAAGGGAACACAGTCCAAAGGGGTGGCTATCGCTTATGATTCCCGGAATATGTCCCCTGAGTTTGCCGATGAAGCGGCGCTTTGTCTGGCGGCAAACGGCATTAAGGCATATGTGTTTGAGTCGTTGAGGCCCACGCCCGAGCTTTCTTTTGCACTTCGCACCCTTGGCTGTACGGCGGGCATCGTCGTCACCGCAAGCCACAATCCGCCAGAGTATAACGGATATAAGGTATATTGGGAGGACGGCGCGCAGGTTACGGCTCCGTTTGACAAGCAGATTATCGAAGAAGTGCAGAGTATAAAGGATTATCATACGGTAAAAACTATGCCCAAGAATGAGGCTGTGGAAAAGGGACTGTATCAGGTGATCGGCAAGGAAATAGACGACGCGTACATGGAGGAGCTGAAAAAGCAGATCATCCATCCGGAAGTGATTTCAGAGATGGCGGATGATATTAAAATTGTATACACTCCCTTGTGCGGAACGGGAAATCTGCCCGCAAGGCGTATTTTGTCGGAGCTTGGCTTTAAGCATGTCTATGTGGTGCCGGAGCAGGAGAAGCCCGATCCGAAATTTACCACATTGGATTATCCCAATCCGGAGGATCCGAAGGCGTTTACTTACGCCCTGCGTCTGGCAAAGGAAAAGGATGCGGATATTGTGCTGGCCACGGATCCGGATGCGGACCGTCTGGGCGTGTACGCGAAGGATACCAAGACCGGGGAATATGTGCCCTTTACCGGAAATATGTCGGGTATGCTGATTGCGGAATATATTTTGAGGGAGCGGGCTGCCACGGGAACCATGCCCGAGAATCCGGCTCTTGTGACCACCATTGTCACCACCAATATGACAAGGCCTATCACCAGCGCTTACGGCGTAAAGCTGATCGAAGTGCTGACAGGATTTAAGTTTATCGGCGAGCAGATTAAATTATTTGAGCAGACGGGAAGCAATCATTATGTGTTCGGCCTTGAGGAGAGCTATGGCTGTCTGGCAGGAACCCACGCAAGGGATAAGGATGCCATTGTGGCGGTGATGTGTCTGTGCGAGGTGGCGGCTTACTGTAAGAAGCAGGGCAAGACGCTGTGGGATATGATGCTTGATACTTATGAGAAGTATGGCTATTACAAGGAGTCCCAGTATACTATCACCCTGAAGGGCATCGACGGCTCCAGACAGATTGCGGAAATCATGGAAAAGCTTCGCAAGGATCCGCCGAAAGCGTTCGGGGATTTGAAGGTATTGAAATTCAGGGATTATCAGACAGACCGGATTGTGGATATGGAGACGGGGAAAGAGAGCGGCACGGGACTGCCTAAGTCAAACGTGCTGTACTTTGAACTGCCTGAGGACGCGTGGTGCTGCGCCCGTCCTTCCGGTACGGAGCCGAAGATTAAATTCTATATGGGTGTGAAGGGTACAAGTCTTGAGGATGCGCAGGCAAGGCTTGATAAGCTCACGGAGGATGTGAAGGCGGCGCTTTGATTCCTGTGAGGCTGTTGACGTTTTCAAACACATAAATTTTTATAAACGTGATAAATTCCCTGCTTGACTGCTTTCACTGTCATGATACGCTTTATGGGCAGCACATGACGGCATCGGAAGTCCGGCAGGGAATTATTTGTATGAACAAGAAATCTCAGGAATAATTAAGAGTGGGATTTTTCGCTTTTGGGGCTGTGGAAAGGGTATATTGAAGTTAAGTGTCGGGGGAATACGGCATTGCTGCGCAGAAAAGGCGATGCATTGCAGTACAGGGGATATCATGTTGCGGTACAAGTAGGATTGTGGCAGTACAGGAAATAGCACATTACAATAATATGAAAGTGAATTTGGGATGAGTGCAGAGGCATTGCTCTGCAAGGGAGGAAAATAACGGCCGCTGCGGCGGCAGTCATCGATAAAATATCGGACTGAATTCACAAGGAGCGGCAGAAGGGATGAACTTTGCAGATGTAAAGAAAACCATATATTATCTGGAACGCAATGGCTTGAAAAAAACATGGTATGCGGTCATGGAGAGGCTGGAGGAAAGGAAAGGGCCGGCGTATGAGTGGAAGCCGCCTGCGGAGGAGGAGCTGGAAGCACAGCGCGCGCATTGGAGAGAAGCAGGTTTTTCAGTCACCTTCAGTATATTGACCCCGGCCTACCGCACGGCGGAAAGGCATATAAGGGAAATGATAGATTCTCTGCGGCTTCAGACCTATCCGCAATGGGAGCTGATATTGGCGGACGCCACGGAGGATGACAGTGTGGAACGGGTGGTGCAGGAGATTCAGGATTCCCGCATCCGTTATATCCGGCTTCAGGAAAACGGCGGAATCGCCCGAAATAGCAATGAGGCTCTTGGCTTTGTCTCCGGGGATTATGTGGGACTGCTGGACCATGACGACGTGCTGACGGAAAATGCCTTATATGAGATGGCGGCGCAGATTGAGCTTGGGAAAAAAGGCGGGATGGAGCTTAAAATGCTTTATTCCGATGAAGATAAATGTAATGGCGACAGGACGGAATATTATGAGCCTAACCGAAAAGAAGATTTTAATCTGGATCTGCTCTTGAGCAATAATTATATCTGCCATTTTCTGGTTATGGAGAGAGAATTTATCCAAAAACTGCGGTTTCGGCCGGAATATGACGGCGCGCAGGATTACGATTTGGTATTGCGGGCGGTATTGGAGCTTCAGGAGGCAGAACGGCATAACACAGGGATTCAGGAGGCAGGGCGGCATAAGGAAGAACCGCATAAGGCGGAGGAGAGCATTGTGCATATTCCCAAGGTGCTGTATCATTGGAGATGCCATAGGGCTTCCACTGCGGAAAACCCCCGCAGCAAGCTGCATGCATATGAAGCCGGAAAGAGAGCCGTTCAGGATTTTGCGGATCGGAAGGGATGGAAGGCCGTGGCTGAGGACACGCCCCATGTGGGCTTTTACGCGCTGCGGTATCAGGGAAATCTCTTTGACAGCAGGCAGGATATCGGAGCCGTTGGGGGAAGGCTGGTACAAAAGGGTAGAATTTCGGGCGGCAGGATGACGGAAGAGGGCGGGGTGTTCTATGAGAATCTGCCCGCGGGCTACAGCGGCTATCTTCATCGGGCGGCGCTGGCCCAAGATGCGGCGGCGGTGGATATTCGCAATATTCGGGTGCGGGAGGAATGCAGGGAGATTTTCCGGCGGGCGGCAGGCGTTCCTTATCGGACGGCTTCGGATAAGGATATTTTTGATGTTTCCTGCATGCCAAAGGACTGTGATTTTGTGCGGGTGAGTCTGGCGTTTTGCAGCGCATTGAGGAGCGCGGGATATCGGATTTTGTATCTGCCGGATTTTCCCGAAGCCTCGCAGTGAGAGAAAATGCAAGGGAGGGTACGGCCCCAATGAGAGGAATCGCAATGGGGGAATACAGTCCCAATGAGAAGAATCATGATGGGATTACAGTCCCGATGAGAAGAAGCGCAAGGAGAACACAGCCGCAATGAAGAAAGCAACCGTCATTATCCCTAATTATAACGGGATAAAATTTATAGAGGAATGCTTGGAGGCCATATGTAATCAGGATGATGATACTCCCGAGTACGGTGTATTGGTGGTGGACAATGGCTCCAAGGATCAAAGCCCGGAGCTGATAGCCGCACGGTTTCCGCAGGCGGGGCTGATTTCGCTCCCTGAGAACACCGGCTTCTGCCATGCGGTCAATGTGGGAATTCGGGCTGCGGATACGCCGTATGTAATTCTTCTCAATAATGATACCAAGGCAGATTCCGGTTTTGTCAAGGCCTTGTGCCATGCCATAGAGGCAAGGCCGTCGGCTTTTTCCGTCAGCGCGAAAATGCTTATGTGGGACAGGCCTGATTTGATAGACGACGCGGGAGACAGGTACTGCGTGCTGGGGTGGGCCTATGCCAGAGGAAAGGGAAAACCTGCCTCCAAATACGACAGGCAGACGGAGATTTTTTCCGCCTGCGGGGGAGCGGCGATTTACAGAAAAAGTATATTTGAGGAAATCGGTTTCTTTGACGAGGCCCATTTTGCATATTTGGAGGATTTGGATATCGGATATCGGGCGCGCCTTCAAGGGTATCGGAATTATTATGAACCCGCCGCGAAGGTCGTTCATTATGGCAGCGCGTCCAGCGGTTCCAGATATAATGAGTGGAAGACTTCTTTGGCGGCGGCAAATAATGTCTATGTCATTGCCAAAAATATGCCGTTTTTGCAGATACTTTGGAATCTTCCTTTTTTATGCTTGGGTTTTTTCCTGAAATTTCTTTTTTTCTGTAAAAAAGGAATGGGCATTCTATACTTGAAAGGGTTAAGGGACGGATTCAAAAAGTCCGTTTCTCAATTCGGCGCTGCAAAAAATGATTTCGGAAAGAAAAAATTGGCAGAATGCCTTGCCGTTCAATGGGAGCTGTATTTCAACACCCTGCGTTTTCTTAAGAAAACTTAAGAAACGGCTTCATAAATTCCTAAGTTGTACTTTTTATAATAATGTAGTAAGGTATACTTCAGGTGGCGCTTATGATAAAAGACAATCAGAAAGTATTCAACCGGTTAATGGTGGCTGCGGATGCGGCAATTACATCCGCATCGCTCATGACAGCCTATTTTTTTAAATTTTATATCTTAAATGATGGGCCGGGTGAAGGGGTGCTTCCTGCGGGCGATTATTTTATGCTGCTGCCCTTTTTGGTTCCCATTTATATGCTGCTGTATTATTCCAACGATGTATATTCACCCAAGCGGACGGTACGGCGGCGGTTTGAAATTTTTGGGATAGTCAAGGCGAACACCATTGGAATTGTGGCGCTGATCATCATACTATATATGATTATCCGTGAAATAAATTTTTCCCGTTCCGTGATGGCTTTCTTTTATGTGTTCAATGTGTTTTTTACTTCCTGTTTTCGGCTTGCGCTGAGAAAAGGGCTGTACACGATACGCTCCAAAGGATATAACTTGAAGCATATTCTGCTGGTGGGGTATTCCCGGGCGGCGGAGGAATATATTGACAGGCTGACGGATAATCCCCAATGGGGGTATGCCGCATGCGGAATTCTGGACAACCATATTCCCGCGGGAACCATGTACAAAGGAGTAAAGGTGCTTGGCAGTCTGGGAAATCTGGAAATTATCCTGCCGGAGAACAAGCTGGACGAGATTGCCATAACACTGTCGCTGAAGGATTACCATTATTTGGAGAGCATTGTAGCGGTCTGTGAGAAATCCGGCGTACACACGAAATTCATACCGGATTACAACAGTCTGATTCCCAGCAGGCCTTATACGGAGGATTTGATGGGGCTTCCCGTTGTCAATATCAGGTATGTGCCGCTGACCAATACGGGAAATATTTTCTTGAAACGGGTGATTGACATCATAGGTTCTCTTGCGGGAATTGTCGTCACATCCCCGATTATGCTGTTGTCGGCCCTGCTGATAAAGCTTACCAGCAGCGGTCCTGCTATTTTCAAGCAGGAAAGGGTGGGGCTTCACAATCGTTCTTTTTATATGTATAAGTTCCGAAGCATGGCGGTGCAGTCTCCCAAGGAGGAAAAAAAGGCGTGGACCGTAAAGGATGATCCAAGGGTGACTGCCGTGGGAAAGTTTCTGAGGCGTACAAGCTTGGACGAGCTTCCGCAGCTGTTTAATATTCTGCGGGGGGATATGAGTCTGGTGGGGCCCAGACCGGAACGGCCGCTTTTTGTGGAGAAGTTTAAGGAAGAGATTCCAAGATATATGGTAAAGCATCAGGTGCGGCCGGGGCTTACCGGATGGGCGCAGGTAAACGGCCTGCGGGGGGACACTTCCATACGAAAGCGGATAGAATATGATATTTACTATATTGAAAATTGGACCATCTGGTTTGATTTTAAAATTATTCTTATGACTTTTTTTACAGGATTTATCAACAAGAACGCCTACTGATAAGGAGATGATGTGATGGCGGCAGGAGGAAGAGCAGGAAGGCAGAGAGGAAAAATGATCCTTTTTGTTGTTGAGATAATCATTATCATTGTCATGATAGTGGTTTTGTGTCTGGTGATGAACAGCAAGGCGGCCCAAGGCCCTAAAATCTCTGATTTGGATCCGAAGCTGGTAGAGATTCATGAGGAAGTAAAGCAGCAGGAGGAAGAGGGCGGAACAATGCATGGCTATATGAATATTGCGCTGTTCGGCTTGGACGCGGAGACGGACAACCAGCTTTACAGCGGCAGCCGCAGCGACAGCACTATTATTGCCAGCATCAATCTTGACACAGGGGATATTAAACTGGTCAGCGTATATAGGGATACTTATCTGAATATCGGCACGGATAAATATCAGAAGTGCAATGCGGCGTATTCTTTCGGCGGCGCGGAGCAGGCGGTTAAGATGTTGAATATGAATCTTGATATGAACATCACTAATTTTGTGGCGGTGGGCTACAAGGGCTTAAGCAGCGTCATAGACGGGCTGGGCGGCGTCTATATCGATGTGGACAGCGATGAGCTGAAGCATATCAATAATTATCAGATCGGCGTTGCCAATGTGTTAAAATGCGAGTATACACCGGTTACGGAGACGGGATATCAGCTGTTAAACGGCCTGCAGGCGACCGCATATTGCCGTATCCGGCAGACCGCAGGATTTGATTTTATGCGTACTGCCCGTCAGCGGGAAGTATTGAAAGCGATGGAAGAGCAGGCGAAGAAAACGGATCTGGCGTCTTTAACCAAGGTGTTCAACGACTGTATCGGCAATATTTATACAAGCCTTGACTCCAAGGACATTCTGGAGCTGTTAAAAAATATCGCCAATTACAAAATTGTGGATGAAAACGGATTCCCGCAGGAAAATATGCGCGGTAATGCCAATGTAGGCGCATATGGGGCATGTGTCATTCCGACAAGTCTGGAGGATAATGTTGTATGGCTGCATCAGTTCCTGTTTGACGATGAGGAATACACGGTGACGGACAGTGTAAGGGAATACAGTCAGAAGATTACATCCGATACGGCGCCTTATCTGCAAAGATAAAAGTGTGCATAGGTTTCGCTTCGCGAAACCTATGCACACGGAAGAACGCAAGCGAACTTGCTTGCGTTCTTCCAGACTTGCACCAGTTCATTGATTGTTTGTTCCTTTTTCGGAGGTATTGCCGTCGCAGACGGTAAGTTAGGAAGCGTGGGTAGTTTATATTGTGCGGAAGGCAGGCGGCGCCTGCTGCGGGGGATTGAGGATGGGCGGCAGGTGGAAGGGGGCTTTGGGCTCCCTTTCCTGTATGACAGGAATGAAACATAGCCGGCAGGGAAGTGCGGATGGGGAACATAGGAAAAAATATGAAAATAGATGTGATCATTCCCATTTATAAACCGGGGCGGCAGCTGTTTGCGCTCTTGGAGAAGCTGCAAGGGCAGACGGTACCTATCGGTAATATTATTTTAATGAATACCGGAAGAAAATATTTTGAACAGCTGGTCAGCGGGATGAACTTTGAGGAAAGGTATCCCAATGTGAAGGTATGCCATCTTTCCAAGAGAGAATTTGACCATGGGGGTACAAGGCATGAGGGGGTACAGCGCTCCGACGGGGAAGCTTTTGTTGTTATGACCCAAGACGCCATGCCGGTGGACGATAGGCTGATAGAAAAGCTGATGGAAGGATTGTCGGACGGCGCGGCGGTATCCTATGCCAGACAGCTGCCCCGGCCGGACGCCTCTGAATATGAGAAGCTGACCAGAGCCTTCAATTATCCTGAGAATTCCAAGGTGAAAACGGCCGCCGATTTGGAACATATGGGTATTAAGACGTTTTTTTGTTCCAATGTCTGCGCCGCATACCGCAGGGACGTCTATGAGGAATTGGGCGGATTTATCCGGCATACAATTTTCAATGAGGATATGATATTTGCGGCGAAGGCCGTCAAGGCAGGCTGGGGAATCGCTTACGCGGCGGAAGCCAAAGTGGTGCATTCCCACAATTATACCAATTTGATGCAGCTTCGGAGGAATTTTGATTTGGGGGTATCTCAGGCGGACCATCCGGAGGTGTTTGGAGCGGCGGCATCGGAGGCGGAAGGAAAACGATTGGTAATGGAAGCGTGGAGATATTTTGGGAAAAAGGGTATTTTATATCGCTTTCCCGGCTTCTGCCTGCAGTGCTGTTTTAAGTATGCGGGATACCTGCTGGGAAAGCATTACAAAAGGCTTCCCAGAGGTCTGGTACTGCGGATTACCACAAACAGGGAATATTGGGAGCGGCAGGACAGAGATGAGGAGAAAGTGCGCGCCGTGGTTAGACATAAGAAAATGGAAGCAGTTAAAAACATAAGTATGGAAATTGAGGAAAAGGATTAGAAGACTGCAATAAAAAATAGGATTAAATAAAAAAGAGAAAGGTCAGGTAATTCCTATGTGCGGTATTGTAGGTTATATTGGAAAGAATCCGGCGGCGCCGATTATTTTGGACGGTTTGGCAAAGCTGGAATACAGGGGCTATGATTCGGCGGGCATGGCAGTGTTTGACGGTGAGAAAATCAACACCCGAAAGGCCATCGGCCGGCTGAAAATATTGGAAAATCTCACTCGGGGAGGGGAAACCATGCCGGGGACGGCGGGCATTGGACATACCAGATGGGCAAGCCATGGGGCGCCCAGCGACAAAAACGCCCATCCCCATACCAACACGGCGGGAACCATTGCGGTCGTGCATAACGGCATTATTGAAAATTACATGCCCTTGAAGAAGAAGCTGGCGGAGAAAGGATACCAATTTGTGTCCGAGACGGATACGGAGGTTCTGGCCCATCTGCTGGACTATTATTATAAGGGAAATCCTTTGGAGGCAATTACAAAGGTGCTGCAGCGCGTGGAGGGGGCCTATGCGCTGGGGATTATGTTTGCGGATAATCCGGAAGAAGTTTATGCGGCCCGCAAAGACAGCCCTTTGATTGTGGGGCAGAATGAATCAGGCAGTTTTATCGCATCAGATGTACCTGCGATTTTGAAATATACCCGCAAGGTTTATTATATGGACAATCAGGAAGTGGCGGTCCTTCGGGCGGACGGACTTCGTTTCTATTCGCTGGACGAGGAAGAAGTGGAAAAGGCGCCCGTTACCATTGACTGGGATTCCAATGCGGCGGAGAAGGCGGGCTATGAGCATTTTATGCTGAAGGAAATGTACGAACAGCCCAAGACCATTATGGACACCATTTCGCCCAGACTTCAGGGCGGCGACATTGTCATAGATGAACTGAAAATGTCGGATGAGGAACTGAGGGCGGTAAAGAAGATTCATATTGCTGCCTGCGGTTCGGCGTATCATGCGGGCGTCACGGGAAAATATGTGTTGGAAGGACTGGCGAGAATTCCGGTGGAGGTGGATTTGGCAAGCGAATTTCGCTATCGCAACCCCATTCTGGGGGAGGGCAGCATGGTGATTGTCATCAGCCAGTCGGGAGAAACTGCGGATACCATGGCGGCGCTTAGAGAATCCAAGGCCAAGGGATATCAGGTGCTGGGCATCGTCAATGTGGTGGGAAGCTCCATTGCAAGGGAAGCGGACGCCTGTCTGTATACTTGGGCGGGACCGGAGATTGCCGTTGCCACCACCAAAGCATACAGCGCCCAGCTGGCGGCTCTTTATCTGCTTGCCATGAAATTTGCAAAGGTCAGGGGCATCATGCCCGATGAGGAATTCAAGGGACTTCTGGCAGATTTGAAGAGGCTTCCCGATCAGATTGAACTGCTGCTGGCCCAGAAGCAGAAAATACAGCATTTTGCCAATCGGTATCTGGGAGCGAGGGATATCTTCTTTATCGGCAGAGGAATTGACTATGCCATTTCTCTGGAAGGCTCCCTGAAGCTGAAAGAAATTTCCTACCTCCATTCGGAGGCCTATGCGGCAGGAGAATTAAAGCACGGCACCATATCGTTGATAGAGGACGGCACGCTGGTGGTGGCGGTGTCCACGCAGCCCGACTTATATAAGAAGACTATCAGCAATATAGAGGAGGTGAAAGCCAGAGGGGCCTTTGTTATGGCAGTCACCAACGAGGAAAATCAGGCCATGGAAAAGGTATCGGACTATGTGATGTATCTTCCGGAAACCAATCCATATTTCGCAAATTCGCTGGCGATTATCCCGCTGCAGCTCTTTGCGTATTATGTGGCCGTGGGCAGGGGATGCGACGTGGATAAGCCTAGAAACCTGGCAAAGTCAGTTACCATTGAATAAATACAAAATAAAAATTTTTCACAATCCCTTCATTGAGAAAACACAATTTTGACACAATTAAGAGATATACTAAGTCCATCAACAGAAATGATACAGAGTTTTCACAAGGAGGGTATGATTATGTACGATAATGAAATTTATTCTAACAATGACTCTGAAAGATATACGACCTATCAGACCAATGGCGCCGCAAATAACGACGGACAAATGAATGCAGGCAGAGAAGCCGGAAAGGAAGGAAAGAAGAAGGGCGGATTTCGCAAGGTTCTGCTGAGCGCGGGGATGGGACTGGCATTCGGCGTGTTTGCAGGAGGCGGATTCTATGCGGTGAGACTTGGGACACAGCAGCTTCTGCCGGTGAAGCAGGAAGTGGATTCCAATAATGCGGCGCTTCCCGTTTCTTCCGGTTCAGGCGGGGCCCTTTCCAATATCAACAATATTACTTATGTGACGGACGACGTCTCCAACGTGGTGGAGCGTGTGATGCCTGCTATGGTATCCATTGTAAATAATTATACGAAGAACAATTCGGGCATTACCATATGGGGACAGCGCTATGACTACAGCGAGCCGGGCGTATCCACAGGATCCGGTATCATTGTGGGAGAGAATGAGAATGAGCTCTTGATTGTGACCAACAATCATGTGGTGGACGATACGAACGAGCTGCAGATTCTCTTTATTGACGGCTCCACTGCGACGGCAAGCATTAAGGGACAGGATGCGGATATGGATCTGGCGGTGATCGCGGTGCCGCTGGAAGGACTTTCCGAGGAGACAAGGAACGCCATTGCCGTTGCGACTTTGGGCAACAGCGACGATTTGAAGCTGGGTTCCCCGGTTATCGCCATCGGCAATGCGTTAGGGTACGGCCAGTCGGTGACGAACGGCATTATCAGCGCGTTGGATCGTGAGATGACGGCTGAGGACGGCTCCACAGGGGTATATATACAGACCAATGCCGCAATCAATCACGGCAATTCCGGCGGCGCGCTGTTGAATATCAACGGCGAGGTCATCGGCATCAATTCCAGCAAAATAGACGGCTACGGCGTAGAGGGCATGGGATATGCCATTCCTATCAGCTCTGCCAGCCCTATCATTGCGGATTTGATGGAGCGCCAGACCAGAGCGGACAAGGTGGAAGAAGGCGAGAGAGGCTATATGGGAATCACCATGCAGGAGGTAACATCCCAGTATGCCAGCATGTTCGGCATGCCTCAGGGCGTTTCCGTGCAGGAAATTGAGGAAGGCTCCGCAGCGGAACAGGCAGGAATGAAGCGATATGACATTATTGTAAAATTTGACGGCAATAAGGTTACTTCCAACGCGGGCTTGAAAGAGATTGTGGAATATTATAAGGCCGGGGAAACCGTCACCGTGACGGTGCAGCGCCTTGTGGACGGCAGGTATGAAAGCGTTGATTTGGAGATTACGCTGGGAAGCAGGCCGCAGTAAAGAAAAATGAATCATATGGGAAATGCTTTGTGGAAATAATGTGGCGGCAAAGCGGAAAGAATCCCGGGCGGGCGATAGTGCCTTCCCGGGATTTTGTGGTACATTGTTTTGGATTAGCGCGGGGGCAGCGGGACTGGAGGCGGTTTTGTTTGAATTTACGTTTTTTAATATAATTTATTCTAATCAGAAAAACACATAAGTGAATAATTTCCGCGGGACTTGTTAAAATTCTATTGTATTAATATTAAAATAATGTTAAAATAATTTTGAAGATGCATGCGCCCCTGCTTCATCGGAATGGACATCAAGTGATGGATACATGAAAATAACAACAAATTATGCGCAGACAGGTGAGAATGGAAAAGAAAAAACTTATTCGGTATGGGGCGATGCCAGATGCCAGATGCCAGATGCCAGATGGCTGAAGACTTCTGTATCCACTTTAGAAGATACTTTTGTAATAGGAAATAATTGTACGTTTGATGACAGAGTTACGGATGTGGGAAATGTAACGCAGGTATTCAAATGTAACGATTGTGGACTTAAAACCTACCGAGTCAGATCTGTCAGGGGAAGTGTGGCGCAAGATGAGGATCTGACACTGGAATATGGCAGTGGTGTTCCTGAGCTGCATTTTACTCAACTGGCAGCGCCGACATGTGACCATTGTGGTTCGCGAAAGATGGAGTTTGATGAATATTCAGCTTGGATGCGATATGGGATTATTACGGATGAATCTTCCCAAATTTGTGCGGCATATGGCTATAAGACGTGGGGAGTAGGCGGTATAAGTGTAGGGATAGATATGAATGGAACGCCTAATCTTTCCGCTGCTATAGTAGGGAATGTGGTTACATATGCAGCGAGGACAGTAACTATACATTTTTAAAGAATAGGTAAGTATGATGGAAATGTTGATAACTTTTTTGGCATCATATTATATTGGCGGCTATTTGGCAGCATATGGGAACTGGCCGGACGCGCCATCAATGGTTGCAGTGATTGTGATGGGGTGGTTTATTCTGCGCCAGTTAAAGAAAAACCAAAATTATGAAAAATAGATTCATATTATTGAGTCCCGCATGCTGCTATTTTAAAAAAGGTCAGACGGCGTTTTGAGAATATGGCGGATATCGCGAGGGTTAAATGCTCCGCTGCCATCAGCGGAGCATTTGATTATATAACCAGTGAATTATTTTGCCAAAGGAGTCCGACTCGGAAATGCGAAGGGATTTTATAAGGTATGAGAAAAATGTTCTATGCGCTAATGGCGGCTGTCGTATTTTTCCTGCTGTCGGCAGGGGAGGCTGTCCCCGTTATTGCCCATGCCGCTGAAAAGAGGGCGGCTGACGGAGCGGAAAATTTATGGGTTTTGGAAGACGTGGATATGCCTTCCGAAACAGAATGGAAATCCGATGACGGATATTTGAAAATTACAACGGGTTATACCCAGATAGATCAGCACGGAAATGAAAAATATTATATTGTCTGGGCGAAAGCCCAATGGCTTAAGCCGCCTCTGTCGGCGGGGAAAGATATTTTTTTAGTTGGCAAAAATTCTGTTTATAATAGCGACGTTGACGATGCAGGGGAGGTTGTGCAGGTATTCCAATGTATCGATTGTAAGCGTAAAACCTATCGGGTTCGCTCGGTCAAAGGAGGTGTAACAAAAGATGGGGATCTGACAGTGGAATATGGCGGCGGCGTTCCGGAATTGCATTTCAAGCAGCTGTCTGCGCCGGTATGTGATTACTGTGGGTCTTGTAAAATGGAATTTGATGAATTTTCAGTTTGGCTGCAATATGGGATTATTATGAATGAAGATTCCTATAGTCAGGCGGTATATGTCCATAAAATGTCAGGTTTGGGCGATATCAACATAAGGATAGATGAGAATGGGAAGCCGAACTGCTTACCGACATTTGGAAGGTGGGCTGTGTATACGGCGAGACCGGTAAGGATATTTCTTGATGAAAAGGGAAGCATGATGGATCTGCTGGCTGTTTTGTCCACATCCTGCTTTGGGGGAGGCACTGTGGCGGTATATGGTAATTGGAGGGCTTTATCCAAAGCGATTGCGGTAATCGTGATGGGCGGTTTCATTCTGCGGGAATTGAAGAAAAATCAAAAGGGCGGGAAGTATAAAGCTGCAAAGATTCCCCAAAAGCAGCAGTTTGGAGGTTGTGGGCCGAAATAATAAATTTATGAAAAAGTTTACTTGTGTCAGGCGGCATTTTCAAGTATACTCAAAGTATTAGGGTGTGTTCTATGCGCCGTATCAAAGGGCGGGGCAGTTTTTTGTCCCTGTCGCGGCGATACCATCTTTATGATATGAGAAGATATGAGAATAAGAAAGAGTGCAGGATGATGCGCGGAAACGAGGAGATATGTCGGACAAGTATAACGAAAATGAGGACGCCAAGACAAGCGGCGGAGTGAGGAATGGCGCGGGGGAAGAGGACGGAGCGAGGTATGGCGCAGGGGACGGAGCCGGGAATGGCACGGGGGAAGAATCAGGGAGCCAAAAATCGGATAAAGATGAGGAAAAGATTGATTTGACAAAGGGACACTCTGACAATTCCACTGCCAAGAACGCAGGAAAAAGCGATAACAGCGATTATGAGGATGTGTGTTTTATCTGCCGTCGGCCGGAGAGCAAGGCGGGAAAGATGGTGAAGCTGCCCAATAATATCTGCATCTGCGACGACTGCATGCACAAAACCATGGAGACGGTGAGCAAGTTTGATTATCAGGGGATGCTGAACAATCCTCAGTTCCAAAGCGACCTGAACCAGCTGGCGAAGAACGGCTTTTCCAACATCAGTTTTGTGAATCTGGCGGATTTACAGGGGGACGGAGGGAT
Organism: uncultured bacterium; assembly: GCA_948467735.1. Taxonomy (GTDB): domain Bacteria; phylum Bacillota; class Clostridia; order Lachnospirales; family Lachnospiraceae; genus Acetatifactor. The sequence continues at coordinate 4,794 of CAOKFN010000015.1, read as the reverse complement.
TCCCAACAAGCAGAAGCTGAAAAAGAAGAAGAAAAAGGAAGGGGCGGAGCCGGTATTAAATATCAAGAATATTCCGGCGCCTCATAAGATTAAGGCAAGTCTGGACGAGTATGTGGTGGGGCAGGATCACGCGAAAAAGGTGATTTCCGTGGCGGTTTATAACCATTATAAACGTGTGGCCACCAATACCATGGACGATATTGAGATAGAGAAATCCAATATGCTGATGATCGGGCCTACGGGCAGCGGCAAGACCTATCTGGTGAAAACGCTGGCGCGGCTTTTGGACGTGCCCCTTGCCATTGCGGACGCTACTTCCCTGACGGAAGCGGGCTATATCGGCGACGACATAGAGTCCGTGGTGTCCAAGCTTCTGGCGGCGGCGGACAATGACGTGGAGAAGGCGGAGCAGGGCATCATTTTTATCGATGAAATTGATAAGATCGCCAAGAAGAAAAACACCAACACTCGTGATGTGAGCGGCGAGAGCGTACAGCAGGGAATGCTGAAGCTCTTGGAGGGCGCGGAGGTGGAGGTGCCCGTGGGGGCCAACAGCAAGAATGCCATGGTGCCCCTTGCCACGGTGAATACAAGGAATATTTTGTTTATCTGCGGCGGCGCTTTCCCGGATTTGGAGGAGATTATCAAGGAACGTCTGAATAAATCGGCATCCATCGGCTTCAATTCCGAGTTGAAGGACAAATATAATAAGGATAAAAATATTCTGTCCAAGGTGACGGTGGAGGATATCAGAAAGTTTGGGATGATTCCTGAGTTTATCGGCCGCCTGCCCGTGATTTACACGCTGGAAGGCCTGACCAGAGATATGCTGGTGAAGATATTGAAGGAGCCAAAGAATGCGATTTTGAAGCAGTATCAGAAGCTTCTGGAGCTGGATGAGGTGAAGCTGGAATTTACCGACGAGGCGCTGGAGGCCATCGCGGATAAGGCCATGGAAAGGGATACCGGCGCTAGGGCGCTGCGCTCCATTATTGAGGAATTTATGCTGGATATTATGTATGAAATTCCCAAGGATGACAATATCGGCAGTGTGACAATCACGAAGGAATATATTCAAGGGAACGGAGGCCCCGTCATTGAGATTCGCGGCAGCCAAATTGCGGAAGCCCTGGAGAAGGGGCAGTAATCGGCAGTCTTTTCCCTAACATGCACCGATTGTCAGTGTTTCTTGCAGAGGCACCGACAATCGGCGACGGCATGGCGGCAGGCATGGTGATAGTTCGTGGAAAGTGGTTTTGAGACATTGTGAAAGGCAGTTTTCCATATTTTGTGGAAAGGCTGGGCCCGTACATTTCTTAAATATATTTATCCGAAGCTTTTTTTATCAGGCAGTGCTTCCCTTCAAAGGCGAAGCCGTATTTTCGGATGTTTTCAGGTGCAATGCCAAGGGCGGTTAAGTCGGTCTCGTATTTTTTCTCCTCAATCTGTGCAAGGGCACTTTCCGCCGTATCTTCCAAAGTTTTTTCGTTGTCGTCAGGATTTGTCGCTTTAAATTCAAAGATAAATGCTTTTTCCGTTTTGTTCAGCGGCTCTAACATAATATCATATCTGCCATATCCGCTTTCCCGATTTGACCTTATCCGATATCTGTCCGCCAAATCCACTGCCATTCCCAGCACAAAACCATGATAAAAACGCTCGGGTTCGGCTGCCTGCGACGGCTTATTTCCGCTGTCAAAAAAGCTGAAGGTATTCAGGGCCACTTTGTTCATAAATGTATTCATTTTCTTTATATTATCATGGAGCAGGGCATGAATGAATTCGTTGTATTCCGGCTGGGAGCTCTGAAACCATCCGCCTATCATTTTGGTGAACATGCTCTCGATTTCCATATTGGTCAGGCGCAGGACATAGATTTTTTTCAAAAGCCGCCCTCTTCTTTCAAGGCGTGTAACCTTTAGGTATCCTGTGGCAAGGAGCAGGCTCCAAACGGCGTTTTCATCCTTTTCCAGCTGGTCGAAGATAATCTGCTCGTCAAGCTCGGCTTCAAAGCTTTCACCCTGCAGCAATCGTTCCATGATTTTCTTGACATTGGCTGAGCCGCCCCGTATCAGGGCATTGATGAGTCCGTTTCCGCTGCTGTCCGCCCAATATGTGTCGTACTCTCCCTTTTTGCTGATAAAATTTGTGATGGACCAAGGATTGTAAATATCTGTGACATTTCCGAAGGTAAAGCCGTCATACCAGTCTTTTACTCCCTGTTTTTCGCATCCCAGTCCCGTCTCCTCAAGGGCCTGAAAAACTTCCTGCTCCGTGAAGCCGAAGTAAGGCGCGTATTTTTCGGAGGTGGTGGTTATCACTTCCAGATTATTCAAGTCGGAAAAAACAGATTCCTTTGAAATCCTTGTGACGCCCGTAATCAGCCCCCTCAGCATATAGGGATTTGTCTTGAAGGAGGCGTTGAAAAAACTTCTGAAAAATTGGGCCGCCTCATCCCAATAGCCGGAAAGCCACGCTTCCTGCATGGGAGCGTCGTATTCGTCAAGCAGGATAATCACCTTTTTGCCGTGATATCGGCTTAAAAAGTTGGACAGTGCGTTTATGGATTCCGCCGCCGCGGAGGCGCTCATTTCGGGTTGAATATTTTCAAAATATTTCTTCTCATTATCGCTGAGAATATTGTTTTCAAGTAGAAAACGGTTTTGTTCGTAAATATCGGAAATTGTCTTGGAGATGGAATATTTCATGTCTTCATAAGCGGCCGCTTTTACCTTCGCAAAGCTCAAAAAAATCACAGGATATGTCCCCTGCAGCGCTCTGAAGCATGTTTCTCCCCAAATGGAAAGACCCTCAAAAAGTTCTCCTCTGTCCGCGTATTTGTTAGAAAAAAAACATTCTATCATGCTTAAATTTAAGGTTTTGCCAAAGCGGCGGGGGCGGGTAATCAGAGTGACACTGTCTTCCTTTTCCCACCATTCTTTGATGAAATTTGTCTTGTCCACATAAAAGATATTTCTGGTTCTGATATCTTCAAAGCTTTGTACGCCGATAGCGGCTTTTCCAAGCATAGTCTGTCCCCCGTCACCTAATATCAATCCAAATGCCCACGTCCCTCATCACGGAATCGGGAATGCTCTTATAGAAACGCGGCACCGTCATATGCCAACAGAGAAACGGCGCCGTCAAAACTTCTGTCGTCAAAGCTTTTTTCTACAGCGCTGACATAAGCCTGATCGATCTCCCACCCATAGAAGTTTTCCTCCCTGCGCAGTCTTCTTTCAAAATCCAAAACGTCCGGTATTCTGTCTTTTGTAAAGGGCCGTATCTCAAACTCCATATCGCATCACTCCATAAAAATTTTGATTCTTTCAAGTAAATAGATTATATCATTTGTCTCCTTCCGGTACAAGCGAAAAATTGCGTTCGCCGCCGCTTTTTAAAACCGCATTTCGCCATATGCAGGAGCTTTACACGGCATATCGCCAATCCCATAGGTCTTTAGCCGGCAGAATAATTTCTTAATGATAAAGGGGAAAGAATGTGGTAATATAGATGCGGGACACACTATTTTAGAAGAGTTTTGATAGGAGGAATGTATGATAAAAGCATTATTTTTTGATTTTTACGGAACGATTGTTCATGAAGACGGTGTAGTAATTGATGAAATTACAACAATCATCAGCAATACTGGAAATGGCGCGAAGAAATCAGCCATTGGCAGCTATTGGTGGCAGATTTTCTATGAATCATTTGTGAATTCTTTTGGCGATAGCTTTAAAACCCAGAGAGAATTAGAAGTAAAATCACTGGAAATGACATGTAAGAAGTTTGGATCTGATGCCGACGCTGACGAATTGAGCAAAAAAATGTTTGCACATTGGAGAAAGCCTCCCATATTTGAAGACGCCGCAAATTTACTGGCAGTATGTGATATTCCATATTATATAGTGTCTAACATAGATACCAACGATTGTTTGGCGGCAATCCGTTATCACGGTTTGAGGCCTGTTAAGGTATTTACAAGCGAAGCTGCCAAGTCGTATAAACCCCGGCCTGAAATATTTGAAATGGCTTTGAAAGAAACCAATCTCAGTCCAAAAGAGATAGTGCATATTGGTGATTCCATAAGCAGCGATGTGAAAGGGGCGACCAATCTGGGCATCAATACTATTTGGATAAATCGGAATAGGAAAGAAATACCTGCTGGAGTCATAGCGGCTGCAGACTGCAGCGGCATATGGAACACGCCGTTTTTGTCTTCCATAAAAAATTGAATTGAGCCGCTGCCTTTCAAGCGGCGATACGAGCGGTTTGCGCCAGCAAACGGGATTTGTCCAAGAGCACATATTGCCTGCGCAATAAAAGCCGGGAGGAACCTGCGTTAACCGTATCCGGAAAAGGAAAAATTTTTTCCCTATTGACATTGGCGGAATATATGGTAATATAAACATATGAACAATGGTTCAAATGAAAGAATATAATATGCCGGAGGGCAGAAGGAGGAGTATCATGAAGAAAACTTATAAGATTGAAGTGGATTGTGCAAACTGCGCTTTGAAGATGGAGGAAGCGGCGAAGAAGGTGGAGGGCGTTGTGGAGGCCACGGTCAGCTTTATGACACAGAAAATGAAAGTAGAATTTGCAGAGGGCGCAGATTATAATAATGTGATGCAGACGGTGAGGAAAGCCTGCAAAAAGGTTGAGGACGACTGTGAAATCTTTTTGGATTAAAAGGCTGGCTGAAAAAGCAGAGATAAGCGGGCGGAAGAGCAAAGTGGTAAGCGGGCGGAAGAGCAAAGTGGTAAGCGGGCGGAAGAGCAAAGTGGTAAGCGG
>CAOKFN010000014.1 GCA_948467735.1 uncultured bacterium | reverse complement strand
AAAACTCAGGGGGAAGTCTGCCCATCGGGATCCCCAGATAAAGTTACACTATCTTTGCTATTGCAGGCGGTTGATTTTACTGAACAAATCAAGTATAATAAAATCCAATGGATTTCATAGTTCGCCGGAGGAACTTGTTTACGCTTAAGGGCCTGTTTTCATGGGCTGAAAGAGGCGGCGGTATTAAAGGCTTTTCGGCGCAGTTCCAATAGATAATATTTCCGCTGCCGCTTAGATATTGAGAGTTTTGAGATTTTCGCCGAAAGCCTGTTCGTACAGAACGAATGATATGTAAAGCAACAAAGGCAGCAAAAGCGTCAGTGGAAAATACCAGAGAAAGGATAATATGAGAATGAAAGAGTATCGGGAATGCGCGGAGGAAATGTTGGAGTTTATAGAGAAGAGTCCGACGTCCTTTCACGCGGCGGCAAATCTGAAAGAGGCTTTGAAGGAGCGGGGGTTTTGGGAGCTTAAGGAGAAGGAAAACTGGAGTCTGGACGGGGGGAAGGGGTATTTTGTCACAAGGAACGATTCCTCATTGATTGCGTTCCGGATACCGGAGCGTATCCCTGCGGGATTTCATATTGCGGCCTCTCACAGCGATTCTCCCGCCTTTAAAATCAAGGAAGGTCCGGAAATGGCGGTGGAGAATACATATCTGAAGCTGAACACGGAGAGATACGGCGGAATGATTCTGTACAGCTGGCTCGACAGGGCTTTGTCCGTGGCGGGGCGTGTGGTCGTGAAGGGGAAGGACGGATTAGAGACCAGACTGGTCAATATGAAAGAGGATGTGCTGGTGATTCCCAGTGTGGCAATTCATATGAATCGGGATGCGAATAAAGGGGGGGAACTCAATCCGCAGGTGGATATGCTTCCCTTGTACGCGGACTGCGGCGAGGGGGGAAGAAGAGGATTATTGATGGAGCGGGCCGCGGAGGCGGCGGGCGCTGCCAAGGAAGATATTCTGGGGCATGATTTGTTTCTTTACGTCAGGGAAAAGGGCGCCGTCATCGGGGCGGACGACGCGTTTGTGCTTTCGCCCAGACTGGATGATCTACAGTGCGTATTCGCTTCTTCCAAAGCGTTTATGGACAGCGCGCCGGAAAAATATATCAATGTCTGCGCGGTGTTTGACAATGAGGAGGTGGGGAGCGGCACAAAGCAGGGCGCCGATTCCACCTTCTTGGAAGATACTCTGTGGAGAATCGGCGAGTGCCTGAATTGGAGCCGCAGCGAATACCTGCGGATGATTGCGGGGAGCTTTTTGATTTCTGCGGACAACGCCCATGGGGTGCATCCGAACCATCCGGAGAAGGCGGATCCTACCAACAGACCTTATTTGAACGGGGGAATTGTGATTAAATTCCACGGCAGCCAGAAGTATGCCACGGATGCGGTGTCGGCGGCGAAAATGAAGAGCATCTGCCATGAGGTGCGGGCGCCTTGGCAGACTTATGCAAACCGCTCCGATATCGCGGGAGGTTCCACATTGGGGAATATTTCTACGGCTCATGTGTCAGTGTCCAGAGTGGATATAGGGGAGCCCCAGCTGGCCATGCATTCCGCCGTGGAGACGGCCGGAGTGAGAGATACCAAATATGCGGTGGATGCGTTCCGGGTATTTTTTGGAGAATAAGAATCGAATGCCCCCGGCGGCGCCGGGGGTCATTGGTTCTGCGGCGGGGGCGTTATGCTTCCTGTCGAAATTATCCCTGCGCCTGTGCGTCCTCTTTATAGTATTGGGCCTGTGCATGCCACAGTTCATGATATTTCCCTTGTTCGTCGCACACCAGAACATCATGGCTGCCCTGCTGGATCACGGAGCCCTTGTGGAAAACCAGAATATCATCGCAGAATCGGCAGGAAGAGAGGCGGTGGCTGATATAGATGGCTGTCTTGTCCTCTATGATTTCATTTAATCTACCGTAAATTTCCGCTTCCGCCAAGGGGTCTAAGGCGGCGGTGGGCTCGTCGAGCACGATAAAAGGGGAATCCTTGTAAAGAGCCCTTGCAATGGCAATTTTCTGTTTTTCTCCTCCGGACATCTCAACGCCTTCTTTGCTTAAGGCTTTCGTCAGATAGGTATCCAAACCCGCGTCCAGCTCCTTCAGTCTGTTTCCAAAGCCGGCCTTTTCCAGAGAAGATTCGGCCAGCATTCTGTCAAAATCGGTTTTTGTCCCTATATTCTGGCCCAGAGGAAAGCTGGTCAGGGCAAAGTCCTGAAATACCACGGAGAATATGGAGATATATTCTTGGTAGTCATACTTGCGGATGTCGATGCCGTTTAGCAGGATTACGCCTTCCGTGGGGTCGTACAGGCGGCAGAGCAGTTTGATGAAGGTGGTCTTGCCGCTTCCGTTTTCGCCCACCACCGCAAGGCGCTGTCCCACCTTGAATTTCATGTTGACATGGCGCAGGGCGTAGTCTTCGCTGCCCGGATACCGGAAGGACACGTCTCGAAATTCTACTTCATACTGTCTGTCGCTTCTTTTTTCTATGGTCAGGCTGCCCTGATACATTATGTTGGGGATGTCCAGAAATTCAAGGGTCATTTTTAAAAAGGAAGCGTTATTCCGCATATCGCCCGCCGTGCCGAAGAGAGCTCCGATGCTGCCGGAAAAGCGGGAGATAGAGCTGATGTACTGCGTTACCATGCCGATGCCGAAGGCTCCCGCCCATGCTTTTATGCAGACAAACAAATAGACAATCCCGGTGAATATGGAGGATACGGCGGAGGAAGCGCCGGAATAGAGTCCAATGGGGCCTCCTCTGGCCAGCTTGGCAAAATAACCGTTGGAGCCAAAGGTTGTGGTTTTGTCCCAGTTATATTTATCGCACAATTGATCCTGACGGTAAATTCGCATATCGAGGGCAAGGGAGGTGCGGCGTCCCAGCCATCCCCAGTAGCTGAACAGACGATTGGCCAGCCTATGCTTGTCCGAATTCAGCGCGTAATAGCGGTTGGCGCGGGTGGAGAGCGCCGGAGCGAGGCAGGCTGCCGCCAGCAGCACCGCAATCAGCAGGGCGAGAAACAGCGGGCTGTTTAGCAGGCTTATGGATTTGGCGCCGACGGGTACCCGGCTGGTAAACAGAGTCACAATCAGTATGGAGCCGCCCAGCAGGCTGAAAATGGAATTCAGAAGGCTCTCAAAATTTCCAAGCACACGATTGAAGCCCCATCCGCCGCCGTTTTGGTTTTGATTGATGGTGGATACCCTCTGGTGGATTTTGGGATCATCCATGATGACGTAATCCATGTCCAGCATCTTTTGGCACATCAAAAAACGCATTTTGAACATTCTTCCCGCGCTGTAGATGTTCTGCAATGTGTTGATCAGGGCGGATACGGAGGCGATCAGCGCGGCGGAAAGCAGGGTGGCAAGAACAAGCCTCTTCAGCCTTTCCGGATCACGGCCGGCGGCCAGCTCTTCCACAATGCGGGCGGACAGGCTGATGCCCACATAGGGAGTCAGAGCCCGCCATATAGTGTTGATTATGCGCATGAGAATCAGCTTGGGATACTGCCGATAAAGCAGGATCAGGGCTCTTTTATTTAACTGCCATGCTTCTTTCCATGAGAGCAGTTCTTTACTGTTTTTATTCTTGGACATCGTTGACTTCTCCTTCCTGATAATATTTACTCTGAACCTGAAATAACTTCGCGTAGCTGCCTCCATGGGCAAGCAGCGAGTCGTGGGTGCCTTCTTCCGTGATATGTCCGTCTTCAATGAGGATGATTCGATCGCAGAATCGGGTGGAGGCCAGCCGGTGGGAAATATACACGGAGGAGCAGCCCTGCGTCATGTCGTTGTACTTATTGTAAAGGTCGGCTTCCGCTATGGGGTCAAGAGCGGCGGTGGGTTCGTCAAGCACTACGAAAGGAGCGGCCTTGTAAAGCGCCCTTGCCAGCATCAGCCGCTGGGTTTCGCCGCCGGAGAGCATGGCGGCGGATTCGTGTACTTCCCTGTTTAATTTGGTGTCATACTGCTGGGGCAGGGATTCGATTTTTTCCTGCAGGCCGGCTTTTGAGATACAATCGCGTACCCGCGCCATATCGATATGCTCTTCTGTCTGCGCCACATTGGCGGCGACGGAGACAGCCAGCAGCGAAAAGTCCTGAAAGACGGCGGAGAACATTTTGTAATAGTCCCTGCGGTTGTATTCCCGAATATCCCTGCCTTCCCAGAGAACTCTTCCCTCGGTTGGATCGAGGAAGCCGCAGAGCAGCTTGATCAGCGTGGTTTTTCCGGCGCCGTTTAAGCCCACCACGGCCAGCTTTTCTCCCGGGTGCAGAGTCAGATTAATATGGGAGAGAGTATCCTTCTTGGCTTCAGGATAACGGAAGGACACATCCTCCAAGCGTATTTCGTAGGTTTGATCCGCTTGGAAGGAAAGTGGTTTTCCTTCCTCCAAGCGGAAGGGTTCGGGATATTCCAGACATTCTCTGAGATTGGAAATCTCCAGACTTTGGCTGTGCAGCTTTAAGAGATTGTCCAAAATTTGGATGACCCATGAGGAAAACTGGCCTGCGGCGGAAAAATACAGCAGGAACAGGGAGATGCTCAGCTCGCCGTTGAGCACCAGATAGATCAGGTAGGCATAAATGATTCCGTTTCGCAGGAAGGTCAGCACCAAGTCGGTAATCCGGCCCCAGATATATACCTTTTCCACACGGGTATTGAAGGCGGCAAAGGCGTCCATGGTTTTGTCCCATATTTCTTCCAGCCATGAGCGCATTCCGAACAGGCGAATGTCCTTGGCCAGCTGTGTGCTTTCGGCGTCTCTGATAATTTCCTGACATATTTTTGAGTATTCCGCTTCTTCCTCCCTATGGCGGTAACGGTATGCGTTTATGGGCCTGCGGATAAAATAGCCCGCCAACGTAATTGCGATGATCGCCGCAAACAGAATAGGGTTCACTGTGGAGAGCAGGGCCAGATAGATTGCGAAGCCCAAGGTATTCTGCAGCAGCTTGGTCAATGTGTTCCAGACGGCCTCCCCGGCACTGTCGTTGGTAGAGAGGGTGCCGTCGCATTTGATAATCATTTTCAGAAATGTATCGTCATGAATGTTGGGGTAGGAGGTGGAGGCCATTTTGTGAGTTACCTTGGCGTTTAATATGGTGCGCAGAGTCATTCTGCCATAGGGGCTGTTCTCTTCTACATAAGCGCTGGCGGCGTCAATGAGCATGGACAAGCCTGCAAAGCCCAGAATCGTCATGACGAGCCTGCCAAGGGGAGCCTGAATTTCTATGGCCTTCAAAGCGGAGGGAGTGATGTACAGGTTTGTCATATTTCCGGCCACAGCCAGCAGGGCGGTCAGAAGGCTTAGAACCAGCACCTTCTTTTCTTTTTCCCGCCATGCGAGGGCAATCATGTAGGCGGAGTTCTGCAGCATGTTATATTTGGGCTTGGGGGGTTTTTCTTTCTTTTTTTTCAGAGGTCCTTTTTGGGAATTCATTGTCAACCGTTTCCTTTCCGATAAGAGTTTCGCAGGTCTGTCTTGTCATATGGCAGGACAGCAGCCGCGTTCTTATATAGTATAGCACATGAATACGGAAACGGAAATTTTGGGGACGAAATATTCGTCTGGGGGGACAAATCTGCCAAAGCCATGGCTTGGATGAATAAGCCGACAATACGTCGAGGGATCCAACTGCTGCAATAGGACAAAATGATGATTTGTTACTACAGATATATAGTAAAAGTGGAAAAATTTTATATTTATTGATAAAATAAAAATGAATTTTGTGAAAATATCTCGAAACATGAGCGGGGCCCAAAGGGCGCCAAGGCGGAGGGATGGAATTGGAATTAAGAGGAAAAGGTATGGGCGGCGAAGAGAATATGGACAGTCATCCCTTTGTGAAAAGTGCATATTATCCGGGAAAACTTCTTCATGCCAGTGATTTTATCAGGGAGCAGGAATATTGGAATCGCAAACTGGAATTTATCATGCGCAAGTTCCAAGGCTGGGGCATTATCGACGGGCTGGAGGTGCGGACAAACAGGGATGGCAGTCTGTTGATTTCCCAAGGTAGCGCCATAGACCCTTGCGGAAGAATTCTGGTAGTGCCCAAGGACATGCAGGCGGAAATCCATGAAATTGAAGGGTTTCGGCCGGAAATGGAGCAGGGCTTTATTCTGGGGCTGCAATATGCGGAGCGGACGGTGGAGACAGAGCCGGTTCTCTTGGAGAAGGACAAGCTGCGTCAGCCGGCGAAGATTGAGGAAGGTACTGTGCTGAGGGCGTTTGGGGAGGCGGAATATCGCAGTCTGACGGAGAAAACGGTCGAAAGAGAGAATGTATTAACGGAAGAAAAGGTGCTGTATGAGAGCGATACGGTAATTTTGACGGTGCAAGTCCCCAGAGTGGTTCCTTCGGACAGTGTCTTCAGATTTCGTATCTGTGCGCGGGCGGCGGGGGAAAACGGCGTCCATATCGGATGGCGGGGTGTGGTGAAGCTGCAGGGCGCTTTTTTGGCACAGTCCGCAGCCACCTTTTTTGTACTGGAGGAAAAGTCGGTATTGTGTACGGGAAGCCTGCAGCGGGAGTGGGGAATCTGTACGGAGGAGAACAGGCTTCTTCCCGTGCTCTTGGAAATCAGTCGGCTGGAGGTTGTCACAGAATATGGGGGAACGGCGGAGGTTCCAACCTGCCAGCTCTATGTGGAAACCTCTCAGGCTTATGAACAAACCGTTAAAAAATATCTGCAGAATCAAAGGAAGCAGAATGTGCAGGGCGACTGGGTGCCGCTTGCAAGAATGAGGGCGGAGAAGGGTGCCGGGCAGGGACAGTATATTTTTTCACGCTGGAAGGCAGGCGGAGGAAAGGAAAACGATGTGCGCGTTTTTGTAAGCCGTCCGGCCGAGGAGGATATTCTGAGAAGGATTGGGGAGGAGAACGGGATTCTTGACATTCGGTGGAGGCGGATGTGGAAATACGGGGGGAATCCGCCGTCGGAGCCGTCTGAATCCGGCCGTCCTTCGGCGGTTTCGCCGCCCGAGGAGGAGGTCATAACCGAACGGAAGCTGCGGGAGCTGATGGAGGCGGACCGGAAAAGCCGTATTCGGAGGGGGATCGTGATCATAGCCGTTCCTAATCGTTACAGGAAAGGGCAGGTACTGTACTCCGAGGAGGTGTCCCATGGATTTCCGGGGGAAGAGGTGCTTGTCTGGTGCGGCAGGGTACGCGAAGAGGAATCGTATGCTTACTGGGAGCGGGACAGGAAGCAGTATCGGGTTTTCGGCGGGGATGAAGGGCTGTTTTCCGGGAGACAGGACGGATGGGAGATTAGGCGGCAGGCCGTCGCGCAGGATGTGGAAGCGGGAACCTTCCGGATTGCCGTGACGCTTGCGGGAAGAGGCAGGCGAAGCGCAGGCGGGGAGGTTGCTGTTTCATGGACGGCGGTAAGGATTGGTTAGACGGTGAAATATTACAGACGGGAAGATGCCTGCTGGAGATGCTTCGTAAAAGCCTTTGCCCGAATTATGTCAGGGACAAAGATTTGATTTTGTTTACCGCGCCTTGGGAAGAGAAGGATTACAGGGTGGGGGTATATTTGTACGACGTTCAGGATTATTCCGTGACGGCGGTGTCCGAAAGGGCGGTCAGCGATACCGAGAGGCGTTTTCCGCCGAAGGCCGTGGAGCTTTCGTATATGGTTTACTGCAATGAGTCCCATCGTTTCGGCGGAGTGCAGAGGGAGCAGATACAGATGGTGCTGAATGAGATTGTCCGCGCGGTGTATGATCATCCGGTTTTGGAAAAGGGGAATGGGGAGAGCTTTCAATGTTTTTTTCTGCGGGAGAACATAGAATTTAAAATCAGTCTTTGGGGAAGCTTTCACCGTCCTCTGCAGCCTGCGGTCTACATAAAGGCGGCGCCCGTTCTGATAGAGTCGGAAAGAATCCGCAGGATAAGCCCGGTGAGGGAAAGAGATTATGAGGTGGAAACGAGGTAAAATACCGCCGGAAGGGCGGATACGGAACTAGAAAATAAACAGTAACCGCCCGTACAATACAAGATGGATTTTCGGATGCATGAATCAAGCATCCGGAAATGCATCTGGGCAGAGGGTATTGGAAGGGCGGATACGGAACTGGAATAGGAAAAACAAAAAATGAAACCTTTAGTGATTCAGGGGACTTTGCTGAAATGCAGCTTTGGCAATATGCCGACGCCGCTTATGGTTCTTCCCGATAAGAAAGTCAATTCCATGCTGCCGGCGGCTGTGGAATCTGATCATATACCGTTTGTAAATATACTTCCTTTCGGCATGTGCTCCAATCCGGCAAATCCCATGGTGGCGGCCGCAACAGCCGCGGCCATGGGGGTATTGACGCCCATGCCCTGCATTCCATGCACTGCGCAGGGGTGGACGGGCGCCAGTGAAAAGGTCAGGATAAAAGGGAAAAAAGCGCTGCATATGGATTCCAAGCTGCAATGTCTTTATGGGGGAAGCATACAGGCGGCGGCGCCGTTACAGCCGAGGGTGCTTTTGTAGGGAGCCGAAAAATATATGGGAAGTCGAAAAATAAATAGGGAGCTGGAAAAATAATAGGGAGCTGGAAAAATATATGGGAAGCCGGACAATATAAATGTGGATGGCTGCCGGGAGGCGGCGGAAAGGAGAAATATGGCAGAGTATTTATCACCGGGTGTATATGTGGAAGAATTTGATTCCGGAATCAAGGCGATGGAAGGCGTGGGCACCAGCACGGCGGGTTTTGTGGGAATGGCCAAGAAGGGTCCGGTGAAGGGGACGCCGGTGCTGATTACCAGCATGGCCGACTACCAGAGACGCTTTGGAGGCTATCTGTCGGAGCGGGATTACGGGAATTTGCGTTTCCTGCCCTATGCGGTGGAGCAGTTTTTCAATAACGGCGGGTCTTCCTGCTATGTGATGAGGGTGTGCGGCGGGGAAGGGACGACGGACGGGCCCAAATCGGCTGAGGGCAGCTTGAAATGTAAATTGACGGAAAAAACTTTTCTGAAATTGACCGCTTCCAATCCGGGGGCATGGGGAAACGGCGTTTCGGCAAGATTCCGCCTGATTACAAGGAACAAGACCAAGGTGAGGGGCCCTGTGGCGGATGACGGGGGAAAAATAATCTATGAGCTGGAGGACGCTTCATGGTTTCAGGCGGATGATCTGGTCTGTCTGCAGCAGGCGGAGAGGGGAAAGCCGTTCTGCTTCGGGCTGGTAAAGGAAGTGGACGGGACAAAGGTTATTTTGCAGTGGCAGGGAAGCGAGGCCAAGAATTTACAATTCCCGGAGAATGCCGGGGGCGGCGGAACCCAAGGGGGAGGAAGCCCTGAGAACGGTGGAACCGGCGAAGGAGGCGGAAGCACCGGGGGCGGAACCGGCGAAGGAGGCGGAAGTGCCGAAGGCGGCGGAACCCAAGGGGGCGGAGCACCCGGCAGCGATCCAAAGCCCAAGGCGGTTCCGGCGGTGTTCATGTATCTGGCGGAATGGGAGGCGGCAGTCTGGGATGATACCATGGTGGAACAGTACGAGGGAGTATCGTTTCATCCCGGGCGCAGCAATTATGTGGAGCATATGCTGAAAAAGTCCCGGCTGGTCAGCGCGGAGGCGGCTGTCGCAAATCTGGCGGCGGACGGGATAGAGGGATTTATTGGCAAAGATCATGAGATGTGTTTCGAGCTGCAGCTTTCAGGGGGGAGCGACGGAAAAATTAACAAGGATGAGGTGGACGCCGCCATGTATCTGGGAAAGGACGGCGTGCCGGACGAAAGAACCGGGCTGGCGGCTTTTTTGACGCTTTCTGATGTGAGCATTATGGCCATTCCCGGCATCGTGGATAAGGCGGTGCAGAGCGCGCTGGTGAGCCACTGCGAGGGGCAGGGGAATCGTTTCGCCGTGCTGGATATGCCCTTGGACTGCAAGGACGTCTCGGAGCTGCAGGAGTTTCGGGAAAATGTGGATTCCAGCTATGCGGCTATGTACCATCCATGGCTGACATGCTATGACGTTTTGGCGAAGCGCAGCGTACATATGCCTCCTTCCGGAGCCGTGGCGGGAATTTATGGGCGGACGGACAATACCAGAGGGGTGCATAAGGCGCCGGCAAATGAAGTGGTGCGCAGCTGCACGGGTCTTTCCGTAAATTATAACGAGGCGGAGCAGGCAAAGCTGAATCCCAAAGGAATTAATTTAATCAGGGCGCTTCCGGGGCAGGGCATCCGGGTGTGGGGCGCCAGAACCTGTTCCAGCGACGGGAATTGGAAATATGTAAATGTGAGGAGGCTTTTTATTTTCATAGAGGAGTCCATTCGTGTGAATACGAACTGGGCGGTGTTTGAACCTAATGACGAAATGCTGTGGTCAAGGGTGGAGGGGACAATCCGGGTGTTTTTGACGACTCAGTGGAGGAACGGCGCGCTGGCAGGGGCAGCGGCGGATGAGGCTTTTTTTGTGAATATCGGGAAGAGCACCATGACGCAGGATGATATTTTAAACGGCCGGTTAATCTGCGTGATCGGCGTCGCACCGGTGAGGCCTGCGGAATTTGTCATTTTCCGCATCACACAGAAAATGGAGAGCGCACAATAAAACCCGTCGTCCGCCCGTTGGAACCTGAAAAGCAATAGGGCGAGGCGCTTAGCGGACGGGTATGTTTCTCAAACAGATGGGAATCGAAGGGCGGACAGGGAATAAGCTTCTGCGGGCGGAATAAATTCCCATGGGCGGAATCGTTCCCGCGGACGGAACAAATTCCCGCAGGCGGAATAAATTCCCGCAGGCGGGAAGTGGAACAGGAGGGCTGAGAGATGGCAATGGTGTATCCTTTTAAGAAATATAATTATGACGTGACGATTGACGGCAAGGCGGTGGGCGGGTTTTCGGAGGTGAGCGCGCCGGATATTTCATCGGATCCAATTGAGTATCGGGAGGGTAATTTCGCCGTAAATACGGTTGGAAAACAGCCGGGACTTGTGAAATACGGGAATATTACGTTGAAGTGGGGCATGACAAGTTCCATGGATTTATATAACTGGATGAAGGAAGTGGAGGGAGGCACGATCAATCGAAAGACGGTGGTAATCAGCCTTCATGACGATCAGCAGAAGGAAATCGCCAAATGGACGATTATTTCCGCATGGCCCACCAAATATACGGCGCCTGATTTTAACGCCACAAGCAATGAGGTGGCGGTGGAGACGCTGGAACTGGCCCACGAGGGCGTGACTCGGGATAAATAATAGGGAGGCGGCGGTATGTTTTTGCAGAGAGAGTATGAATTTACACTTCCGAAAGGGTATATGGATGCGGAAGGAGCCGTGCATAAGCATGGCGCCATGAGGCTTGCCACGGCGCTGGATGAGATTGAGGCGGCGAAGGCGCCCGGAACAAAGGCCAATGCAGAGTATATGCCGGTGGTTCTGCTGTCTAGGGTGGTATCCCGGCTGGAGGGCGTGGACTGCGTCACGCCGGAGATCATCGAGGGGCTGTTTACCGCGGATTTTGCTTTTTTACAGAATATGTATGAAACCATAAATAACGCGGAGGAACCCGTGATACATGTGCAATGTCCTTTTTGCAATAAGAGCTTTACCGATACCTTAAATTTTGCTTTGGGGGAATGACAGTTACCGGCCGGGAGGAACTGTTTCATGAGCTTTCTTTTATCGGATATTATTTTCATTGGCCGGAGGAAGAGATCCTTGGGCTGCCGGGGCTGTCAAGAAGAAAATACTGTGAGGAAATCAGCAGGATTAACAGGAAGGTCAACGGAGAGAATAATCTGTTCCGGCCCTGACAGGGCGGATGCGGAACAAATTCCCGCAAGCGGGAATTGAAATAAAACAGCATCCGCCCCAAACAGCCCGGATGAATATATGGACGCGTAGTCCAGCGGCCATATATTCATCCCTTGTAGAAGGGCAGTGAAGGGCGGATGCGGAACTATAATAGGAGATAAAATTATGAGGCAGTGGTCATTGCCCGTTGTGGATCCCATACCCGGTTATCGTTTTGTTGTATTTATGAACGATATCATTATGGGATTTCAAAAGGTATCGGGAATCCGCCGTCAGGTGGAGACGGAGATTTATCATGAGGGAGGATGGAATACCAGCATGCATGTTTTTCCAAAATACTGTACGCAGGAGAGGATTTTGAGTATGGAAAAGGGGGTATGCAGGGGGGCGGAACATCTATTCTGCATGGCGGGATGCAGAATTGAGGGGCCGCTGCAGCTGAGCGTGATGGACGGGTTGGGAATTCCGCTGAAAAGCTATCTGTTTACGGGGCTGGTGCTGAAGTGCTTTGAGGTGGGGGAGCTGAGCGCGGAACAGAACGGAATTCTCACCAATCGTTTTGAGATAAGCTATGAAGATTTCGGCGTGGTAAACGGATAACATTTCCAACGGGGGTTGGGGCGGCAGTGTTAGATGGCAGTGAAAAATGATATCATGGAATCCACATTGTGGAATCGAGGTGCGGGATGAAGACGCAGGTGAAAAAAATTGCCGCAGGGCAGAGCGTCCGTTTGGAGTACGCGCATGCAGGAAACGGAAGGGCGGAGACGGGGGAGCGGCCGAATCCCGAGAGGGAAAGGGAGAAAATCAGGGAGATGATTGCCGTCCTTGTGAAGCAGGCGGTGCAGAAGCAGTGGAAGGAACAACAGGATTATTATAAATCCCGGCCGTCTCTGGCGGTAAGGCAGATGGAGCAGATGTTCGGGGCGGGGAATTTGGAGCGGGCGCTGGCGCCGGGAATATCTTCCAAGGTTTATGAGCAGATTGAGGAGCGTATTCGTCACGAATGGGTTCGGAAAGGGGGCTGAGGCGGTTGGCCATATTGCAGAAGGCCTTTTTGGGGCCGTATGTGAATGGGCATATGGAATTGAAAGGAAGATTTTATGTGCCTTTTAATCCGGCTGAACTGTCCGTGGAGGAGGCTGTCGGGGCGGAGGACGTATCGCGGGTGAACGGCGGGACGAAAAAGAAGCAGTGGGAACAGGGAAATAATTCAGGCGTGCAGTATCCGGAAGAGGGGTCTTCTCGTTGGCGCAGCAGGGGCATGACGAGGCTTTCGGTTACTCTTTTTTTTAATACTCTGAATGACTTATATCAGAGCTCTTATGAGGATGTTAGGGAGGAGATTAGGAAGCTATATCCTTATACCAATACCACGGAAATTATTCAAAAGGCGTCCAAAGCCTCAGGGAGCGGAAGGGGCAGAGGGGCGGCAGGAGGGGGAAAAGCCCGGCAGATTTATTTCTTCTGGGGTTCCATTGCCGTAGCGGGAATGCTGACGCAGATGAGCGTAACATATACGATGTTTGCGCCGGACGGAAGGCCCGTGCGGGCGCAGGTGAGTATAGCCATTGAGGGCTTTTATGTGGGAGAGGAGGCCGCAGGCGGCGCCGGAAAAGGAAGGGGCGCCGGTGCGGACGGAAAAGCAGCAGGAATCGGCGGGGCTGAGGGCGGTTCCCGTTTGAGAGAAGGGTATGTTGAGGGGAAGAATCCAAGGTTTGAACTTGTCGAGGGGAGGACGCGGTTTGGGAAAGGTGAGCGGTAAGAGTCTGGCTGAGAAGTATGATTATTTTCTGGAGCCCTGTGTGAAGGTGATGGCCGGCGGAAGGGAAATTCCGACGGGGAACGGGATTTATCTGGAACGGATGGAAGTGGTTTCCTCCGTGGGGATGGAGCCGGATATGGCGGTGCTGCATTATCGGGCGGATAAGTTCTCCGAGCAGGATGTTCGGCAGATGGAAGCGTATCTGTATGTGGGACAGAAAATGGAGGTCAAGGCGGGGTACAGGGATCGTTTGGCGAGAATTTTTCTTGGCTATCTGCATGAAGCGGAAGCGGTGGACGCCATGCAGGATTTTGTGGATTATACGTTAATATGTCTGGACGTGAAGGGGCTTATGAAGAAAAACAGCGTGTTTTTGGCGTCGGGTTCCAAGAATGCGGAAGATATTTTAAGGGATATTTTGAACACGGCCTGTTATCAGGGGTTCATGGAGGAGAAAAAGGTGGATTCTCTGCCGAAGGAGTGGAATCAGGATTGTGTGATAAAAGGGGAGACGCATTATGACTGGATTTGCCGCCTGTCGGCCTGTGCGGATTATGAATTTTTCTGCGGCAGGGGGCTGGCGGTGTTTCGGCCGGCCCGCAGGACGGGAGGAGATACGCTGGAGCTGAGGGCTGAGTATGGACTTCAGGAGGTGCGGGGGACTGTGACCATGGCGGAGCAGACAGGAAAGGTGCAGGTATGGGGATATAACAGAAAAGACGAGAAGGTCGCGGGGACGGCGGAGTGGCCCGGCATGTCGGGGCCTTTTGGCAGTAAAATGAAGCAGGCGCTGCAGGGATGCGGGCTGACTTTCTTGGATATGGGATTGGAGACGGGAGAGCAGGCAGGGCAGCAGGCAAGGGTGAGGATGAATCGAAGGGCGGGGAAGTGCAGCCGTATGCGGGCGGTCCTGCTTGGAATTCCGGAGCTGGCGCCGGGAGTCTGCGCGGAGCTTGTGAATGATTCGACAGAAAGCCTGTCAGGTACGATTTATGTGGAAGAGGTGTGTCATTTGACGGACGGAGAAGGGTACCGAACGATTGTCAGAGGCACCAGAGTCTAAGGGAAGGGCATCGAACGATTGTCAAAGGCGCGAGAGTCTAAGGGAAGGGCATCGAATGATTATCAAAGGCGCGAGAGTTTAGGGACAGGGGAAGGAAGGGAGAAGCTATGATTTCGGATTATCTTGAGCGGGGTTATGACAGTTCCGGGGAGGGGGAGAAGGAGCCTGTCTTTGATATGTGGGGAGTGGTGCTGGCGGCTTCGGATCATACGGAGGCGGGAAATGTCAGGGTAAGGGTGAAGCTTATGAAGGATAAGATGGATATCTTTGACAATGTGCCCGTGCTCACAGGATACGGAGGCGCTGACTACGGGGTGTTTTGCATGCCGGAGGAGGGGGATATTGTGCGTCTGGTTTTTCTGGGGAGGGATTTCAGACATCCCGTCGCCGCAGGCTGTCGCTTTCCGGAAAGCAGCCAGTTTGTGAAGGATATGCAGGAGGAGAAAACCCGGAAGGCGTTCAGGGCAAAGAACGGGAGCGGCGTTTTCTTTGCGGGGGAGAAGGGAAAGGACAGTATAGAGGTTTCGGGTTCCCAAAAGATGAACTGGAAGCTGGACGAGGAAAAGGAGCGGATCTCTTTTGGGGATAAGGATGGGAAAAATTATGTGCTGATTGATAAGAAAAATCGGAAGACGCAGGTAATTTCGGAGGATTCCGTCCGGCTTGAATGCGGGAAGAGCAGTTTGGAGCTGAAAAAGGACGGAACCATTGTACTGAAATGTGAGAAGCTGGAAGTGGAGGCGAAGGCGGTGGAGCTTCATGGGAAGAGCAGAGTGCAGGTCAAGGGGCAGGAGGTTGTGGTTGAGGGCGCAGCGGGTATTTCCGTCAAGGGTAAGGGACAGATTAAAGTGGAAAGCAAGGGGCAGCTAAAGCTGTCAGGGGCTATGATACATTTGAATTGAAGCGGCGGATGGATACGCGGCAAAGCTGGCAGCAGGCCGACGGAATATCAAGTCTAGGGCGCCGCTGGGTCAATTCGTCCTTTTGGGTACAATTAGGAAATTGTGTCCTTTGGGTATTGCGCAATGTGGAAAAGCCGCTCTTTGGCTGAATTTAAGCATGGCACAAAGTAAAAAAATGACAAGGCCTGCCGTCTGCGGAATAAGGGGGAGGAAGAAATGGCCGAGGGATGGGGATTTCCTTTCGGAATATCAAAGGAACACGGAAGGGTGGAAACCAGCAGGGACAGCGAAAATATTAGACAGTCGGTGAAGGTTATCCTGCTGACGGAGCCGGGAGAGAGGATGCTTCATCCGAAATTCGGAACGAAGCTTCGTCAATTCTTGTTTGAAAATATGGACAGCCAGACAAAGGAAATGATCTGTCGGGAGGTGCGCCATTCCCTGCGGATGTGGGAAAAGCGCATAGAAGATATCAGGGTGGAGGCGGAGGCGGAGCCCGAGAGGCAGGGTGAAATTCATATTGCCGTCACATATCGCATTGTCGGTCAGGAGCAGGAGGGCCGGGTTGAGGTAACGCTGAGATAAATATAAAACCGGCAGGCGCAAGCGCGGCGATGCAGATTTGCACAGGGGCTTTTCGGCAATGTGCGGATTGGGGCGCGCAGGAATGCATATGGGAACAGGAGTCTTTAGGATGAGATCGGACTGGCAGGAATGGATAAAAAAACTGGCGCTTGCTTATGAGACGGGCTGGGAATATATTCCGGGAAGCGAAGAGCCGGGCAGCGTGCTAATGGATATTTTCTTGGAAATGGCGGAAGAGAATCAAAAGCGTTTTGATAGAATCTGGGAGAAGCAGGAGTCCGTTTTTCTGCAGGCGGCGCCCGATATTAGCGAGGTATCAGGGGGCGGAAGAGGGGCGCTGCTTGTGAAAGTACACGACGAAGAGGACGGCAGACTGTTGAAGGAGGGAACCGAAACATATGCGGCTGGGGAGGATGGAGAACAGCTCTGTTTTCTGACGGCCCATACCGTTCGGCTCACGTCGGCAAGACTGAAAGCCGCCGTTTATCGTAAGGGGATGTGGGCATGGCTTTCTTATGAGGAGGGGCAGGAAGGGGAGATTCCCTTGTTTCAGCCGACGGGAAAAATGCTGGCTCACCCGGTGTTCAGATGGCGTTTTCGGGGCCTTTGTGACGGCCGGGCCCAAATTTATTTTCATGTGGAATTTGCCGAGGAGAAGTGCCCCGCAGCGAAGCTTCCGGGGAAGTGGTCGGTCAGCGACGGGGAGAGAGTTTATCCCATGGAGCTTCAACAAGAGGCTTCCCGTGCCGACCGACAGGAGGCGTCCCATTTAGACCGACAAGCGCCCTTTCATTTCGGGCTTGCAGGTCGGACGCCGGAGTTTGGACGGAATTTTGCCGGGGGGATGTATGAAATATGTCTGGAAGTTCTGCCCGGAGAGGAGCTGACGGAAGAATGGCTGAGGGTGCTTCGAGGGGGCTTTGCCTTAACGGAGCCGCCCAAAGAGAGGCAGGCGGATTTGTGCATCACGGATTCGGGGGCGGGGAACGGGAGGAGAGTTCTGCCCTTCGGAACTTCGCCGGAGGAGGGGTCCTGCTGTTATTTTGCCTGTGACAGAGAGATGGCAGGAGGGGAGAATGAAGCAGAGCTTCGGTTTCTGGTGGATTTTTTGACGGAGGAGAGGCTTCCGGAACCCCGGCCGGAGGAGTATAAAAAGCTGTGCCGAAAGTATCCATGGCTTCAGTATTCGGAGACGGTGCAGGACTGGCGGGCGCAGGATGCGTCGTGGGAATATTTTAACGGAAAATTCTGGTGTGTTCTGCCGGAAAGCGAGGGCTGGCAGATTTTTGAGCCGGAGGAGGGAGCGCGTGAGAGGGTTTTTCGGTGGAAACGGCCAAGGGATATGGCGGCCTGTTCGGTGGAAGGAGAGGAGCATTATTATATTCGTCTTGCGCTGCGCAGGGTGAGCAATGCCTATGCGCTCTACTACCGGAAAGCAATTCCGGTGCTGGAAGAGATCCGTTTTTGGACCGAGGGAAGGCGTATGGTTTCGGAGGAAGAGGTGCTGCCCGAAGGCATGGAGGCTCAGGAAGAGAAGATGTATCTTGGTTTTGAGGGGGAGGTAACTTGTGATCAGTGCTGGTATACGGGGGAAAATTTCTGCTTTTTCGACCAAGAGCAGTTAATGGGAAAGAGTGTTTTATATGAAAAAGAAGCTTTTTGGGTGGAAGCGGCGGAAAAGGAGGTTTCGGGAGAGAAGGGTGCGAGTCTGTCCTGCCTTCTGCCCAATTATGTTCCCATTGCGGAAAGGGCGGCGGAGAAGAGAGAAGGGACGGCGGAAAAGGGAGAGGGCGCGGCGGCGCAGAAGGGAGCGGGAGTACGGATTGGCGCAGGCGCCGAATTCTCTGTGGAATCTCAGGATATGGGGATATTGGAGGCGGTCTGTCTTTCGGATATCTGCTGCGCAGGAGCGGCCCGGCCGGCTTTGTCAAAGAAACAGGCGTCGAAGCATTATTTTGCCCATTACGGAAGGATGCTGACCCCTATGGATGTGGAGATTATGCTGCAGGAACGGTATCCGTTTCTCAAGGCGGGGGAGTGTGTTTTTCGAGAGGAGGAGGGTGTGCTTTATGTGGAGCTTGCGGCTGCTGCAAAGAAGGGAGATATGCGGTCGGAGGAGGAGCTTTGGAAGGAGGCGGGGGGGAGACTTCGGGAGATTGAGGAGTGGCTTGCGGAGACTGCGGCCGGGAGCGGGACTCTCTGGCTGAACGGCTGCGGTGTGCGGTGCAGTCTGAGGGACCCGCAGGAAAATAGGACGGAAAACGGATAAGAGGATATGGGGGTAAGAACGAGGAGTGTTCCATGGGTCACGTCGGGCAGCGGCTGGGAAGGGAGGGGGACCAAAATGCCGAATGAGATATCCTTAGATGACAGCAGCTATGACAGTATTTATGAGAAGGCGATGGAGAGGCTTCATGCGCAGGCGCCATGGTGGACGCATACGGAGACGTCGGATCCGGGTATTATGCTTTTGGAGATGTGGGCGGTGCTTTCGGATATGCAGAGCTTCTATCTGGATCAGGTTCAGGAGAGTCATTACAGAAAGTATCTGAAGCTCTTAGGGGTATGTCCCGACGAGGGGGCCTATGCGCGGATATGGCTCTTTTTCGATGATGTGGAGAGGGACTGCGTTGTGCCAAAGGGGACGAAGCTTTTGTCCGACCGGCTGGTATTTGAGACGGAGGAAGAAGCGTGCCTGACTTCAAATTCTTTGGTGGGTTTTTATCAGGAAGAGGATAAGAATCGGGTGAAGGCTATGAAGCTTTCCCGAAGGGTTAGATTTTGCCTGCGGGAAGGGGGGGAGAGGCTTTTTTCTTTTATGTTGAGGGACGCCTTGAAGCCGGGGGAAATTTTCAGCTTTTTTGTGCTGCTGGATGACGGAATTAAGAGAAGCGGGGCGGAGGGAGATTTCTGCTTGGTGCGGCTGGCTTGGGAGTATAGGACCGAAGGCGGCTGGCGGGAGGCGGAAATTGTCGGGGATGATACGGGGGGACTTTTGTTCAGCGGTCATGTCCGTATTCGCGTTGACAGACCCATGGAGGGGCCGGAGTATGAGATAAGATGCAGGATAAAGGAGGGCGGCTATGATGCGGTTCCCTCCCTGTGCAAAATCTGTCTGAACGTGGTCAGGGCGGTTCAGCGCAATACGATTTGCTGTGAGGAAACGATTATTTTTTCCGAAAACTGCCATCGGGCGGCGTTAAAAAATTATCTTGCCAGAACGGGAATACTTAAGATTTTCAAGAAGGTGCCGGACGGGAAAGGCGGGGAGCTTTGGGAGGATATAACCGCGGCGCCGGGTGTTGTTATTGATCCGCCCGTTGAAGCGGGACGCATGGAAAGAAATCTGTTTTATTCCGGAGCGGGGCAGGTGAAGGTGGTGTGTACTGCCGCGGAAGCGTGGGAGGAGGATCTGCCGGATACGGTGACGGGGATTGCGGCTCAGCAGATTTCCTTCCCGTGGGAAAATGTGATGCGTTCTTCGGTGGAGCTGATGATTCGGGAGGAAGGGGGCGATCGGTTCCGCTCATATGTCAGAGTGGAGCCGGAGGAGGATAGGCAGGAATATGCATGGCACTGGAGGGAGGAGGAGACGGTGATTGTTCTGGGGGACGGCAGGCATGGGATCATTCCGGCCGCTTCGGAGAAGGGGCTTCTCTTTACCTCTCTGGCGCTCTGGGAGGGGGAGAAGGGAAATGTGTCCGTGGGCAGGGTGATTCGCTGGGAACGGCCGGATTTGTTTTCGGGCATTGTATGCACGAATCGTCTGGGAGGCAGGGACGGAAAGGATCGTATTCTGCCGTCTCAGCAGTTTAAAGAAATGAAGGACAGGCTGTCGGGCCGCGGCAGGATGATAACCAAGGAGGATATCCGCCTGCTGGCGATGGAAACGCCGGGGCTTTTGATCAAAGATGCGGAAGCGGAGTGGAACAAGGGGGAGACGGTGGTGAAGGTCATTCCCCTTCTTCCGCTTAGGAATCCGTACTGCGTGGAGCGGTACAGGGCTCAGGTGGAAAAATATTTGGAACAATTTCGGCTGGCGGGGACGAGAATCCGCGTTGAAGTTCAGCACAGGATACAGAATTCTTAGGGATATGGCAGTGGGGAGACGGCGCAGGAACAAGCCCGCGTCTGCGGAAGAGAAACAAGTTCCCCTGCCTGCAGGAACCGGATTAGGAGGCCTTATATGGCGACACATTGTTATTCGGGAATCAATTTGCTGCACTGCGGCTGTCAGGAAGGTTTTTGGGAGTCAGGCGGCGCCCTGACAGTGGGGAAGGGGGATATTTCCGGGATTTTTGTCAGTCGGATTTATGACAGCGGCAGGGAAGGAACTCAGTGGAACCGCATTCGGCTGGATGCGGGTCCGGATGCGGCGGTGGAGGTATACGTCTGGCTCTCCGATCGGAGGGAGGAGTACGAGGAGGAATTTTTGCAGGAAAATCCAAGAGAATGGCTGAGAGCGCATAAGGGCCTTATGCAGTATCACTCCGACTATCGGAATATGCTTTTGTACGGGCATGGATGCGGGCGCTATGCGAGAGCTGCGGTGGAGATTCAGCCGGGGGACGGGGGAGATACGGTATTCCGGGGATATGATTTGTCCTTTCCCAAGGAGAGCTTTGCGGAATATCTTCCCGAAATTTATCAAAATCAGCTCCCGCTGGATCGCTTTCTGGCGCTGCAGCAGTATATGTATCTGCAGCTGGAGGAAAATGTGGACAATCTGGCAGAAAGGCTGGACTATGAATTATGCAGCAGGAAGCAGGCGGTCAGGCTGGCCGGATGGATGGGCTGGGGAGAACTGGCGCGGCATGTGGAAAAGGACATTTTGAGGGAGCTTTTAAAGACAGGCGTCTCCTTGTCGGAAAAAAAGGGTACCTGTGAATATTATGTAAAGATGACGGAAATTTTGACAGGGCAGAAGGCCGTGATCGTGGAGGAGCCGGAAGCGTGCCGGGCGAGAGTGCTGGTGCTGGGAAAGCCCGAAAACGGGAGGGAGAGACATTTGGAGTGGCTCAAAAGGAATGTTCCCATAGGGATTTCTATAGAATTTGTTATTTTAGATAAGACGGACAGGCTGGACGGGCAGTATTTTCTAAATTATTCCTCTTATGTGTCGGAGTATGAGTCCGAGCTTTCGGAGGAAGGCTGCCCCATGGAACGGATGCGGCTGCTTTGAAGAAGGGGGAAAATGTATGGGAGACGGGAGGGGGTTTTTATCCCCAGAAGAGCATTTGCAGGAATATGCGGAGTTATTTCGGCTGCTGCAGGAGAACGGGGAGGGGAACGCGGGGCAGGCTGTGGAAAAAACGGCGCTGTTGGAGGAACGGGAGAGGAATACGGATGTTTTTATTCCGGCGGTGTATCTGCGGAAATGCTATCGGCTGACAAAAGCGGAGTATTGGATGGTGATGTTTTTATTCTGCTGTGAGCTGGAAGACGGACTGTGTGCGGACTACAGGAATCGATATGGCGGATGGCCCGGCCTGCAGTATGCTGTAAGGATGCTTTCACAGGTGATTTCGGTTGATTTTTCGTTGATTGCAAAGATATATGAGAGAGAAGGCGCGCTGCGGGATATATTGGACGCGGCCTTGGAGGAATCGGGGCAGAGGGGAATTCTTCAGGCGCCTTTGCATTTATCCCCCATGGCCTTTGGCTTCCTGCTTACCGGGAGCCTGCCTTGGGAAGAGTGGTATCGGATTTATTTTGCGGGGGAAGAGGAGGACATGTCAAAGGCGCTTCTGCCCCTCCATGAAAAAGAATGCGGGATGCTTTGCAGATATCTGAATGAGGAAGAGGATGTGCGGGTCTTAGTGCATGGCGGCCCGGGAAGCGGCAGTCATACGCTATTGCGGCGGGCGTGCCAAAAGATTGGCGCGAGCGTTCTGCTGGTGGAGACGGGGCGGGTGTTTGGGGCTTCGGAGATTCTGACGGACCGTACCCGGCAGTCACTGCGCCTGATTGTCAGACTTGTAAGGCCGGTGGTCGTCTTGGAGCCGGTGGATGATTTGCCGGACACGGCCGAAAGGAGGGAATGGGATCGGAGGATTGAGCTTCTGCTTGATGATTTATACGGCGTTCGGCTGTGCTTTTTGACTCGGACGCAGGCTCAGAGGGAATTGATTCGGAAATATGCCGATGTGGGAATTGCCTTGGGGGATACGCTTTCCGGTGAGGAGAAGAGAATGGCGCTGGAGACATGGCTTGCGCCGGAATACCGAAGGCCGTGGCAGGAGGAGCTTTTGGGGCGATATCGGCTGACAATCGGAGAATTTCAAAAATATAAGCGGGAAATTATTCTGCGGGCCGGGCCGGATTTCCCTGCGGATCGGGAGATCTGGCGGGCCGGGCTTAAGGAAACGCAGGAGGCGTCAAGGTATGGCAGAGTCATAGAGGATGGGTACGGGCCGGAGGAAATGGTTCTTTCCAAGGACTGCCAGAGACAGTTGAATACGGTGATTCGGCTGGCAAAGGCATGGGGGGGAGGGAAGGGATTTCAGGTGCTGTTCCACGGGGAATCGGGAACGGGCAAAACCATGGCGGCTTCGGTGCTGGCGGGACAGCTTGGGCTTCCTCTTTTTTCGGTGGATTTGTCCCGGATATTTGACAAATATATCGGCGAGACGGAAAAGCATATTGAGGAGGTATTTCGTGTCGCGGAGCGGAACCGGTATCTGCTTTTTTTCGACGAGGCGGACGCGGTGTTTACAAAGCGTACCGCCGTCAAGGATTCCCATGACAGGTACGCCAACGTGTCGGCTGCGTATCTGCTGCAGAGGATGGAGGAATATGAGGGAATATTGATTCTCGCCACAAATCTTAAGGACCATTTTGACGACGCTTTTGTGAGGCGGATACGTTTTGTGGTGAAGTTCCGCGGGCTGGACGGGGAGGGAAGGGAGCGTCTGTGGAGGAAGGCGCTGGAGGGGAACCTGCCCGTGGGGAAGGATGTGGATTATAAGGCGCTGGCGGAAGCGGCGGCGTTAAGCCCCGCCCGGATCTGCGCGGCGGCTTCCGTGGCGAAGCTGCTGGCAGTCTGTGATGAAAACGGGATCATCGCCAAGAGTCATGTCCGGGAGGCGCTGGAGATGGAAGCAGGAAAGGACGAAACGGTAATAAAAGGGTTTTGAGAAGGACAGAGGGGGAATCGCTATGAGGAAAGATTATGTCATGATGATGAGAGAGCTTCGTGAGGATCATGATTTGAAGCAGAAGGAGGTGGCGGCTTACCTGCGGATAGACCAGAGGGTTTATTCCCGCTATGAGACGGGAAAGAATGCGCTTCCGATTGATAAGGTCATTTTGCTATGCGAATTATATCATGTCTCCGCGGATTATTTTTTGGGGATGGACACGGTGAAGAGGAGAAGGTAGGGCGGCATGTATTGCGGCGCGTTATGTGCCAAAGCGCAGAGAATAAAATTAGATTAGGAGAAAAAGCTATGTTATACCATACTGATATGCAGTTTGAAAGTGAATCTAATTCCGAGAGTTTATTTGGAAGGTATGCAGGCCGTCCCCGACGTCCGGCGGCGGAGAGGGCAATACCGGAGATTAGGAGGATAGCGGAGGAGGAAGCGGAGGGAGATAATCATGACTCCCAATATCTGAACGCGAGAAAGCTGCGCATGGCGTTGGGTGGAAAAGGAAAAGGCGGGGAGGCCCATCATATTATTCTGGGAAACAAGGTGCAATCCATGGGACTTGATCAAATATCCGACGATTATCCGACGGAGGAGTTTAACGAAGCGTGGAATGGAATTCTTCTGGACGGGACAAAAAGCGTCCATCTGCTGAAAGGGGATGAACGCACCATTGCGCACAGAAAAAATGTCCCTCAGCATAACCGTTATGACGGAAGGGTGCAGGGCTACATTAATCGAAACAGGAGCAAGGATCTGAAAACAATCGCGGCGGAAATAGAAAGCATAATAGGAGATTCCAGCGCGGAATATCTGGACGATATGGTTTTCTGACGGAAAGGGAGCCTCAGGACGAGAGCTGGCAGCAGGCTGCCAGAGGGATATCTGACAGGCATAAACCGAAAATCAGTTTTTGAAAAGAAAGGCATATGAGATCGGGACAAATGATAAGCCATATTTTAGAAAATTTCGTAGATTGTTATAATCTGCGAAATTTTTTATAGCTGGAAGCCATATCTTCACATCTACAGTAAATATCGGCCATTGAAGATAACTTCATTATAGATTTTAAGATTTGTTTTGTCAAGAAAAGAATATTTTTTTCTAATATTTCTCAGAGAGATTCTTCTCAACTACGCATAAACAGGGCATTTTTAAGAAGGCAAAATCTTGCCTCCAATCAAAATGTGGTCAAAAAAGTGGTCGAAATAAAATGCCGGAACCGCAGTGTACGCCGCCAAAATCCGTCGGTCACGATATCCTGATAACTGTCTGTAAAGGGTCAAGATGAAGGGCCGTCGGTCAAAAAATGCGATCTTTCTCAAATTATCTAAAAAAATTTCGCAGATTATAACAATCTGCGAAATTACGGAGGCAGGATTTATCAAAAGTTATTATTTAGAGGAAATTTAGCAGAAAACAGGATGAGCGGCGGAGCCTGCCGCGGCAGAGCAGGGGTGGAAAAGACGGATGTCTCAGGAGACAATATACAAGACAGTCTATCAATACAACAAGGTTCCAATCTCTGCAAAAGATATGGAGAGGCTTCTGGAAATCGCGGAAGACTGCCGGAAGGTCCGAAACTTCGTCTATGACCGCTATGGAGGGATAGGGGGCCTCGCCAAAATCTATCCGGGCTACACGGTGCAGAACGAAATGACCCACAGCGGACTGCGGGAGAGGCTGGGGCTTCCGTCGGTGTACTTTTATCTCTCCATCTTTGACGCATTAGGGGATATTAAGAGTCAGTGGGCCCGCACAAAGAGCAGGATTGAGGCGAATATTAAGGAAAATGAGAAACTGACGCCGGAGGACAGACACTACCTGCGCTTTGTCATGAAACAAAGCCGCTGTTTTGAGGCGGTTCTGGCAGGCGGGGAGCCGGAACTAGAGGGAGACTGGAAGGAAACATATCATACTCTCTGTGCCGGGGTGGACGTCCACAGACTGGATCAGTATCTGCGCAGACAAGTGCGCAGACATCTGGTAAAACCTCATACCGATGCGGCGGACGGATTTACGGCGTCGCCAAAGGGATACCGCTATGCGGATCATGGAATTTATCTTTCCATGAAGGAAAGCCGCCGGAGGCTTTTCATTCCGCTTACGGATAACAACCGCTATACAAGGCAGGTATTCATCCGCCTGTACCCGAAGGAAGGAAGCATCACTATCAACGTACCGGTGGAAGTAAAAAGGAAGCATCCGGCAGGCTATGAAGGTCAGAGGGGCTTGGCGATGGGACTGCGCTGCATGTTTGTCACGGACACGGGCACAAGCTATGGGGAACGATATCTGGAATATCAATCCGCCCTCACGGACTACGTGAGAAAGAAGCTGCCGCGCCACCGCAGAAACGCCAAGAACAACCCGGGCATGAAAAAGTACAATGCGGGAAAAGCAAGGCTGGAAACGGCGCTTCATTCCTATATAAACGCGGAAATCAACCGAATGCTGGAAACAGAGAAGCCGGGAACGCTGTATTTCCCTAAGCTGCCCGCCGTATCAAAGACGGGCGTCAACAGGAAAATAAACGCTTCGGTGAGCATGTGGCAGAAGGGCTATGTGAAAAGCAGGCTTGCGCAGAAATGTAAAGAGCGCTCCATCGAATTGGTGGAGGTATTTGGAAAGGGTATCGGTACTGAGTGCAGCCGATGCGGGGCCGAGGGCGTGAAGGACGGCGATATGTTCCGCTGCGCCTCCTGCGGGCTGGAAATGCCGGAAAGGCAGAATACGGCGGCGAACGTCCTTAAAAGAGGGAAGAACATGCAGGCGGAAAGCGCTCGAAAAAGGGAAATGAAGGAAGGCGGAATTCAAAAGGAAAGTGAATTCCCAGAGAAAAAGTGAATTTCAAGAAAAATAGGGACGGAAAATCAGAATAGAAAAGTATTTAAAATGAAGAAATAAAAAAACAGAAATATATAAGATGAAATAAAAAGCGAAATGAAGAACGCGATATAAAAAGCAAAAAAGTTCATTATGAAAGACTCCATGGATGAATGCGCCCCGAAGGGCAGCATTTGACCGGAACCGAAAGCGGGAACAGGACTGTGGAAGAATTCTTTTGATATAAAAACAAGAACGGCATTGGAAGCCGTCCCCCATGGGGGCGGGAATTGGGTATGCCAAGACCCATGGGAACTCGGAGGCGCGAAGTGCCGCGGCCGAGAAGTACCGGGAGCGAAGCAGGCGGGCGTAAAATATGGATTGCCAGATAAAAGGCCTGTCGGCATCATCCGAAAAGGATGACAAAATGTGCCTTATTAAAAACAATTACAGAGCCTGATAAGGTGGTGAGATAAAAGGGCAATGAGAAGGAAATTGAAACAGCAGGCAAAAGAGCTGATCGGGCAGATTGGTCAGGCCCATGATCAGATTAGGAAATATATCAAGCAGGAAAACATTTCCCGCGCCATGGAGTTGCTGGAGGAATGTCAAAACGGGGGAATCTCTTTGGGAACGTTAATTGAAAAAACGGAAGGTGAAGGACATCCCACGGTAACATTATTGGAGGAATACTGCGAACTGCTGTACGATTTCCATGAAAAACTTGGGAGCGGGAACGAAGGAAATGTAAACAAGGTTTTTAAAGCTTTACAGCAGAAACTGATTCAAATATTAAACAGTTTACAAAAAGATGTGAAAACACGGGTGGAAGCAGTTTTTCTACCGTATAAGGCAAGCATGTGGGATAGTCTTGAAAGCGTGTGGCGGGCGGCTGCGGCGGATTCGGACTGCGACGCTTATGTGGTTCCGATTCCATATTACTCTAAAAATCCGGACGGCAGTTTTGGGGATATGCATTATGAGGCGGATCGGTATCCGGCGGATGTCCCGATTACCCTATATAATGATTTTGATTTTGAGAGTCATTGTCCGGATATGGTTTTTATCCATAATCCATATGATGATATGAATTTTGTCACAAGCGTACATCCTTTTTATTATTCAAAAAATATAAAAAAATATACGGACTGCCTTGTCTATATTCCGTATTATGCTGCGTCGGGCGGCATGAGCGCCGGACAGGCGATGTGCCCGGCTTATATATATGCGGATTATATTGTGATTCAAGCGGAGAAATTCAGAAATTATTTTGATAGACATATACCCGATAATAAGTTCCTTGTTTTGGGTTCGCCCAAATTTGACAGCGTGATTCATAAGTGTCAGAATCCGCCCAAGCCTCCCGCGGAGTGGGAAGAGAAGATGAAGGGCAGGAGGGTATATTTTTATAATACCAGTATCAATGGTATGCTGGCAGATACGGAAGCTTTTCTCAAGAAGATGAATTACGTTTTTAATGTCTTTCGGGGGAGAAAGGATGCCTGTTTACTGTGGCGGCCCCATCCGCTGCTGGAATCGACGTTTGATTCCATGCGTCCTATGTATCAGCCCATTTATCATGTCCTGAAAGGGACGTTTGTGGAAGAAAATATCGGGATTTTGGATGAAACCTCCGATATGGAAAAGTCCATTGCGCTTTCGGACGTCTATATCGGAGATGCGGGTACAAGCGTTACTTCTCTTTTTGGCGTTGCAGGAAAACCCCTTTTTATTTTGAATAATTATATTCATACCCTTCCCGGGGAAAATGACTGGCGGGGGGAGCGGACTGCGCTGCAGTTTAACGAATGGGGGGACGACAGATACCAAGTGACCGATAATAACCAATTATGGTATTCCGAAAAAAATGATTATCATTATAGGTTTTATATGGATCTTGGCACCGGATATTCCGGCAGCAGATATTATATGCGTGCAATAGAAATCAAAGGCAGACTTTATGTGGTTCCATGTAATGCACAGGATATTTTGGTGATCGAAAACAAGCAAATAAGAAAAATGGAATTAAAAAAATTTACAGTACGGGGAAATGCTTTTTCGGGCTGCTGGTATGATGAAGAAGGCAGGTATCTGTATCTGTTCCCGAACCAGTATCCGTTTTTGATTCGTTTTTTGCTGGCCGAGGAAAAAATTGAGTACATAGACGGGATAAAGAATTTCTACGTTCGGTTCATAAATGAAAAGTGGGAAATAGGCGGGATCGGCCTGCGTGAAAATGAGCTGATATTTGCATCGCCGGAGGACGATCAATTTATTTTTATGGATGTGGATACTTTGCATACCAGAATCTGTCGAAGCGCTTCCAAGAATAGTAAGGGGACGCAGGGAGTAGTGACGGAGGGGGAGGATTTGTGGCTGATACCCATGAGAGGAACGACAATCACACGCTGGAATCCAAAGACGGGCGAGATAAGAGAATACGGCGATGTGCCAAAGAATTTCAAAAGCGTAAGCTGGCCTCTTGAGTTTGAATGTGATGAACATCCTTTCGGAAATATCGTTTTTTTTAAAGAGTGCAGGGAGGGGAAAAGCAGGGAAAAGGTTATTATCTCGCCGAACTGGGGGAATATGTATCTCTCTCTTGATGTGGAGACCGGGAGGATGGAAGAGTGGAAACTGCCCTTTGGCTCGGAGAACCGCGGCAGAAACGGATATTTCCTTGCATCAGGAATGGGAGGATTTGTGATCACATTACAGAGGCTTGGAAATGCGGACTGCCGCATCTGGTATGCGCCGGAGAGGAAGCTTTACGATATTAATGTGTTTACAAAGGAATATAAAGAAGTTGAAGCTGAGTTTGATTATGAAGATTTGCTGGAGCATGAGCCGGGGTTTAGGGAAGAATCGGAATGGCTGCAGTATTGCCTGAATGAAAATGCGCTTAATTCCCTGAAAGACCTGCTGGACGGACATGTTACCGGAAATCCTTTCGACAGGGAAAGGCAGTTGAAGGCGTTCTCAAAGATTAACGCCAATACGGATGGATCCTGCGGCAGAACCGTATACGAATTTGTAAAGGAAAAGCTGATATGACAAAAGTGATAACATATGGAACTTTCGACCTTTTCCATGAAGGACATTACCGGCTGCTGCAGAGGGCGAAAGCGCTGGGGGATTACCTGATCGTCGGAGTGACCACTGAGGCTTATGACAAGGCAAGAGGAAAACTGAATGTGGTGGATTCGCTGGTAACGCGCATTGAAAATGTGAAAAAGACGGGGTTTGCGGATGAAATCATTATTGAAGAGTCCCAAGGCCAGAAGGTAAATGATATCCGGAAATTCCATATTGATATTTTCGCGATTGGTTCTGACTGGATAGGAGTGTTTGATTATCTGAAGGATTACTGTAAGGTTGTTTATCTGGAGAGAACGAAAAATATTTCCAGTACCATGCTGCGGGAGAAGAACAGTCCCATTCAGAGGATTGGAATAATAGGGACGGGGCGCATTGCAGAGCGTTTTATTCCGGAGGCCAGACTGGTGAGCGGAGTCAGCACGCAGGGGGTATATAATCCGCATACGAGGAGTGCCGAGCGGTTCGCCGAAAAGTGGGAAATCAATGCCTATCCTGACAAGAAAGATTTTTACGCAGCCGTGGACGCCGTATATATCGCGTCTCCGCATGAGACGCATTACGAGTATATCAGGGATGCGCTGGAACATGGCAAACATGTGCTTTGCGAGAAACCGATGGTATTGGTGCAGAAGCAGGCGGACGAGTTATTTGCTTATGCAAAAGAAAAGGGGTTGATTTTATTTGAAGGGATAAAGACGGCGTACTGTCCGGGATTCCATAAATTGCTGGGTATTGCCTGCAGCGGAACCATTGGCAGCATACGAAATGTGGAAGCATGTTTTACGAAGCTTGAAAAACAGGAGAGCAGGGAACTGACGGATTCCGTGTATGGGGGCAGTTTTACGGAGCTTGGCAGCTATGTAGTGCTTCCGATTTTAAAGATTTTTGGCCGGGAATATGACGAGCTTCGATTTGATGTGATCCGTGGCAAAAACGGGCTTGATATTTTTACAAAGGCCTCGTTTCTCTTTCCTTCTGGCATTGCCACCGCTACCTGCGGTCTGGGCGTAAAGTCCGAAGGCAGGCTGCTGGCCGCCGGCACAAAGGGATATATTGTGGCGGAGGCGCCATGGTGGAAGACGTCTTACTTTGAGGTACACTATGAAGACGCGGATGTGGTGGAGAAATATTCTGAAATCTTTCTGGGGGACGGCCTGCGGTACGAAATCAGTGATTTCCTGTCCATGATTAACGGGAGCAGCAGCAGTGAATTCAAGCTGACCCGGGGGGAATCAGCGGCCATGGCCGGGATTATGGAGAGGTTCATTCGGGAGGAAGGGCGGAAGAAGAGGGGAGATTTGGCTTAACAGAAAAGTGCGGGTGATTACGTGGCTTGGGCCATGCGTCGGGGCTTCGGACAGAAAGTCCAATAAGGATCGGAAGCAAAGAGAGGTGCAAAGATGAAAATCTGGGCTCATAGGGGATGCAGCCAGCGATATCCTGAGAATACTCTGCTTGCCTTTGAAAAGGCGGCAGAGCTCAGAAACCTGACGGGAATCGAACTGGACGTCCAGATGACTAAGGACGGGGAATTAGTGGTCATCCATGACGAACGGGTGGACAGAACCACGGAAGGCATCGGGTTTGTGAAGGAATATACTCTGTCTCAGTTAAAAAAGCTGCATATTTACGCGGGAGATGGTCCATGCCAATCGATTCCAACGCTGGAAGAAGTGCTTGATCTGCTGGAAGAGCGTCTAATATCCGGAGACTTAAGGTTAAATATTGAATTAAAAAACAGTATTTGTCCATATGAAGGCATGGAGGAAAAAATTGTGGGGCTTGTACACAGGCGGGAGCTGCAAAACGGGATGGTCTATTCCACGTTCAGCGCAAGTTCCCTGGCTTTTCTGAAATCTCTTGACGCACAGGCAGAGCTGGGAATTCTGGATACCAAAGCCTCGGACTGCCTGTATAAATTAAAAGGAGGCTGCGGCGCGTCGGCCATACATCCTTTTTGGAAGTGCATAGATATTACGCCGGAGAACCTTCTCGGTTATACCGTCCGGGCATGGCTTTCCGGGCATCTGTATCCCGAGAAGCCTACGGGGGCGAAGCTGGAACTGATGTCCTTGGAGGCACAGGGGATTACGGATTTGTTCCTAAACGAGCCGGAAGCCTATGTCATATAACGGGCAGGATATATTGAGGACGGATGGTACTTGATTAGCTGAAGGCTGGATAGCAGCGATAGATTACAGCACATTTGGAAGGGGGAGGCAGGATGTTGAAGCGCAGAGTGAAAATACTCACGGTAATTTCATTGGTGCTGGCGGTACAATGGGGGATGGACTTGTTTGGAAGTCCGGCAATGGCTGTTTTTGCGGCGGAGCCGGGAATTACAGCTGATAAAACTGGCGGGCAGGAAGGCGATGATGGAATAAGCGGCCAATCGGAAGCGGTATGTACCGACCCCATGGATATAACAGTACCTATCTACAATTATGACGTACTGAATGTGCTGGTGCCCACATCATATTCGGTGGCGTTCAATCCCTATGGATTGGATATCAGGATTGGAGAGGAGGAAACCTCCTCGACACAGGTGATTTCCCGGAACTATGGAATTGTCAATAAGAGCACACGGGATAAGCTGGTCACGGTAATGCTTACGGTGGAGGACTTGAACGGCGGGGAAATTACTTTTGTGGATTCCGCCGATGAGGCATTGAACGCGGATAAAGATATCTTTGCTGTCTATCTGGCATTGGTACCCGCAGACGAAAGTGAGATCATGGCAGACGGCATGGTCATTGGCAAGGATATCACTGCGGAATCCCTTGCAAAAGTTTCCATGGGGAAGGCGGAAGGACGGGCGGCGGCTTTAAAGGAAGGCACAAACCAAGCAGTGTTTAAACTGTCGGGGGCCGAGTATGGCTTCATAGATAATGAAGATAAGGATGCGGCTGTCGGCGGACAGGGCGCGGGCAGTCTGGAGCTTATCAGTCTTGCGGCAGACGGAGCGGGAGTGACGGCGTTTACTTTTGAGGGAGCGATGAATCCAAAGGCCGATTGGACAAAGCTGGTTCATGGAGTAAAGATTTCAGTGGTTTATGCCTATGAGAATACAGAGGGCGGAGAAACCATTTTGGAAGGAACAGGAGCTATGACTGCCGTTGTGCGCCCGGTACAATGACCAATGAAAGAAATTTGGAAGGTGTCAGGAACCGCTATTGCGGAAGCTTTGGCAGGATGTCTATGGGGAATTGGGAATAACATTGGTATGAATATATTTATTCATATAAAGGAGGAGCGATATGTCCAACCAGACAGAAACCATGGAGGGAAAGAAGAGGCGCGGTATGATCATTGCATTTGCGGCAGCCTTTATATTGGTGCTTGCCGCGCTTATTGTATGCATTGTACTTTTGTTGAACAGACAAGATACCGGCCCAGACCTGCCTGACAGGGGGATGGTCACAAGCAATGGCGGAAAAGCGGCGGTTCTGGAGAGAGGATTTGTAGACACCGAGAACGTGGAAGACATTGTCTTAGAGATGGAAGATAAAGTCGAAGAAGGTATGTTTGAATGTGAGATGACTACTACTTGGACTTTTGACAATGCGGATGCGGTATCTCCCAATGCCTATGTGGCCAATGCGAAAGGAAACAGACATACATTGTACTTTGATGTGTATTTGGATGGGGAGGATGAAGCAATTTATTCATCCCCGCTGCTTCCGGTTGGGACGGAGCTC
Source organism: uncultured bacterium (assembly GCA_948467735.1). Lineage (GTDB taxonomy): Bacteria > Bacillota > Clostridia > Lachnospirales > Lachnospiraceae > Acetatifactor. Next base: position 55,158 of record CAOKFN010000014.1, on the reverse strand, counting down.
CAAGGGATCAAGCTGGATAAGGCGGTGTCGGCCGGTGAGTACGGCGCGACGGTGGTGTACACCTTGGTCGATGAGGACTATGAGGAGGTGAGTGCGGTCGGATTCAAGATTAAGCTTTACATGGTGCATTAGCTGTACCTAGGGATGGGGCATGTATGCGGCCATGGTACCGGGGCCTTTGGATATTATGGGCACGGGAAAAATTTTATGAGACAAATTTCAAGGAGGAAAGAGTACATGAAAATAGTGAAAATGAAACGAGTATTAGCAGCGGCAATGAGTACGGCAATGGTTATGAGTATGCCCATGGCGGCTTTGGCGGCGGATCTTGGTACTACACCTGTGGCAACGCCCGTGCCCACGTCAAGCTCGGCGGATGTGGAAGCGCCTATCTACAGCTTTGACAAGATAGACGTGGTAGTTCCGACGGCGCTTGTGGTGGCATTTAACCCTGATAAGCTGGGAGTTGACGTGGGAGGGACAGATCTTTCTACGGATCAGGTATTGTCCAAGAATTTTGGTATTCTGAACAAGAGCAATAAGGATAAGATTGTGACAGTCACCCTGAAGGTGGAAGACTTGAATGAGGATCAGATTGCTTTTGTCGGCAAGGATGACATTACTGATGCCACTAAGGTGAAGGAAGGCGATTATGCCATTTATTTGGCGGCTGTTCCGGCAGATACTACGCAGGTGAAGGTGGGGGATACCCCGAGTGATGCAGCTATTACTACTGATCAGGCGGCAATGGGCAGCGTTACTATGACAGGAGCTTCAACTCAGGCCCAGACATTGGATGCAGGCAATAATACGATGGCGTTTGTGCTTAAAAAAGCGACCTATGAACCGAAATCCACCGGCGGTATCGAGCTGGGAACTTCAACGGGCAATGCCGTGGGCGACAACATGGAGTTAACGGCGGTAGACAAGGAAAAAGGAATTACTGCGTTTACCTTTACAGGTGCGCTGAATGAGAAGGCAGACTGGTCTAAATTGACCAAGGCCATCAAGATTACGGCTGTATACAATTTTGAGACCACATATGATTATGATACGCTGACCGGTACCACAGGCGGTTCTGTTGTCTCCGGAACGGGCGCTATGCTGAGCGCGCTGGCGCCTAAATTTACCACGGGCAGCGGCGCCGGTATGATTAATTATAGTGCCGGAGTCGGAGATGACGGAGTAAAATCTATTACAAGCATTGTAATGATGAGCGGCGAGAATCCGTTCGACGGATATAATGCTTTGAGCGGAGCTTGGGGAGCGGCATCCGACGAAAACGGAACGATTACCTTTGATACTGCATTTACCAGTGCCTTTGCCAGAGATTTTCCGGATGAGACGAAGGAAGTAACCATTACTTATGTGACAAACGACGACCAAACAAAAACTGTAACTGTAGATGTAAAGCTTCGTTAGTTAAAGTTTTTAGCAATGACAGCGGGAAAGAAAATGACTTGTACATGGGGGACATTTTCTTTCCCTCATGAAATACATTATCAGGTATGCCTTTAAAGATGTCTGGCAGAAGGAATGTAGAAATGAATGATGTGAAAAATGTGCGGAATAATGATTTGGAAGAAATGATTTTATTCTGCAATCAGAAAGGATACCAAATAAAAGGAAAAGAGATAGAAGTTTCTCAGTTAATTTTTGAGGAACGAGTCAAGATGAATTGTTTTTATTGCGGAAAATATAATGTCAGCTGGAAATGCCCGCCCAGACTGCCCCGGATTGATTATAAGAAAATGCTGGAGGAGTTTGCCTGCGCGGCGTTTGTGTATTTGGAGAAGAGTCTGCTGGACGCCGATTATGCGGCGGTGCGGAATGATTCTTCCGTCCAGCTGCACAGAGCGCTGCTGGAATGTGAAAAATGGCTGTGGGAACATAATAATGCAACAGCATTGTCTTTTATAGGAGGTTCCTGTAAATTATGCAGAAACGGGTGTGCGGCGGACAGGTGCGCAAATCCTTATATGGCAAGGACGCCTGTGGAAGCATTGGGTATCAATGTGGTGAAAAGCGCGGAGAATTATGGCATTCAGATCAATTTTCCGCCCAAAGAGGTTATGATTAGAATCGGTCTATTATTGTGGTAAAGGACGATAAACATATGACTTATATTTTTTTAATGGCGGGCAAGGGGTCCAGACTGCATCCCCTGACGCTTGGTTATCCCAAGTCGCTGTACAAGCTTGATAAAAATACCAGCATATTGAAACGCATGGTATCGTTGATTAAAAAATATGACGCGGACGCGGATATTATCGTTGTGGTTGGATTTATGAGCGAAAAAATAAAGGAAGAGGTTTCAGGGGTGACGTTTCTGTACAATCCCTTTTATGAAGTGACAAATTCCATAGCGTCTCTGTGGTTTGCAAGGGAATATCTCAATCATGAGAACGTCGCTATTATCAATGGGGATATTGTTGTGGAGGAAAAGCTTGTAAAAGATTATATCTGCTGTAATGTGGACAGGCCCAAAGTATTGATTGACAGCAGTATCAAAAACGCGGGAGATTACAATGTACAGGTAAATAACGGAAGAATTCTTGTCATGAGTAAAGAGCTTGAACATTATTATGGCGAATATGCGGGAATTACGAAGCTGGACAGAGAATCCGCAGTGAAGTTAAAGCATTGTATTGAGGGGATGGTGGAAGGCGGCATGTATGATCAGTGGTATGAGAACGCGCTTGTCCAGATGATTTTTAATGAAGATTTTCAGCTGTTTTATGAGGATGTAAGCGAATATAAGTGGACGGAAGTGGACTGCGTAAGCGATATGCTGTTGGCAAAGCAGATTCACACGATGTTATGAGGTATACGATGGGCGGCCCTTGGAAAGAAAGTATTTATATATTCTATAGAAAAATGAAAGCTTTTGCTGCCAGTGTGGTTTTTCATATATGCAGAGTTTTTCCCGTAAAGAATCATAGAATCTGCGTATGCACGTTTGAGGGCAAAGGGGGATTTGGATGTAACCCTAAATATATTGTGGAAGAACTGCATAGGAGAAATCCGGCATATGAATTTGTGTGGTTAGTAAATGATATGGAAAAAAACTTTCCCGATTATGTCAGGAAAGTTCCTAACACATTATGGAGCAGGGCGTACTGGCTGTCTACGTCGAAGATTTGGATTGACAATTACAGAAAGCCATATGGAACCTGCAAACGTAAAAAGCAGTATTACTTAAATACGAATCATTATACCATTGCAATGAAAAGTACCGGATTGTGGAGAGAACAGGGCTTTTCTAAGATGGCGTATCTGGTCAGCAAGAACGATTCGGATATGATAGACGATATTGTGATTGACTCAAAATGGTGCGAAGATTCTTTTTATAAATCAATGGTGTACGAAGGAAGCTATTTAAAGACAGGAATGCCCAGATGCGACGTATTATACGGGGATAGAAGCAAGTACCATATTGATTTCTGCAAAAAACATAGGCTGCCTGAAGCTTCCAAGATTCTGATGTTCGCACCTACGTTCAGAGAAAGCGCAAAAGACGGAAAAAGGAATGTATTCTCTGAAATATGGACGATTGATTTTAAGCGCCTGATTACGAACATGGAGAAAAGGTTTGGGGGAAAATGGTACTTGTGCATTCGGGTACATCCGCAGCTGGCGCCGGTTTTTAAGGAGTACAGGAACGACGCGATACAGGAACGATTGATAGATGAGAGTCAGGCAGACGATATGTATGAGCTTCTTGCGGGAATGGACGCGTACATAACAGATTATTCCAGCGCAATGTTTGAGGCGGGATTTGCAGGAATTCCGGTCTTTATCTATGCGGATGATATAGAGAAATACGCCAGTGACAGAGGCAGCCTGATGTGGAATATGACAAGTGATCCGTTGGATCGTGTGACAAACAATAAAAAGATGACTTCTGAAATAGACGCGGTATTACCCTTTCTTATCGCTCAGGATAATGATGAATTGGAACAGAATATTCTGTATTTTGATGATAAGATATATATTCAGAAAATAAAACAGCTTGCACAAAACACTGGGTTGATATTTGACGGCAAAGCTGGGGAAAAAGTGGCGGATAAGTTAGAACAGTGGATGTAATATACAGGAGGGCAGGAAAATAAAGAGGATGTTCGGTTCAAAGCAGTTCCTGCCGGGGGGGTCCGGGTGGAAATAGGCAGAGATTTCTTAAAACCTAAAGCGGTTTTTTTAGATAGGGATGGAACGATAAATGTTGACAAAGGATATGTATATCGCAGGGAAGATTTTGAATTTCTAGAAGGCTCCATAGAAGGAATGAAGAAATTTAAAGAAGCAGGGTATGATTTAATAGTTCTATCCAATCAATCAGGTATTGCGAGAGGGTACTTTAAGGAAGAAGAATATTTGAAATTAGAAAAGTGGTTTGTCAGGGAGCTGGCTGCGCGAGGAATCGATTTAAAAGCAGTGTATTACTGCCCCCATCTGCCGAACGCAGTGATACCTAAATATAGAATACATTGTGACTGTAGGAAACCGAAACTGGGGATGTTTGAAAGGGCAGTTAAGGAAAATAATATAGAATTGTCCGGGTCGATTGCTATTGGGGATAAAATAAGAGATTTGAAAATATGCGGAAATGGTTTTACAGAGGGTGTATGTGTATACGCAGATTGTGAATATTATGATGCGCGCCAAAGAATTCATTTTATGAAGGGCGGAATCCTGCAGGCAGCAGATTACTATTGTAAATAATGGGGTAACAATTATGGTTAAAGAACTGGATGCTATAATGAAAGAAAAGATAATGCTGTTACAAAGATTATCTGAGGTGGATTTTTTGGATAAAGTGAATGAAGCTGGAGAAATTTTGGGCAGAGCCGTCTTAGCCGGAAAAAAGATATTAATTGCGGGAAACGGCGGCAGCGCCGCAGATGCGCAGCATTTTGCAGCAGAATTGGTGGGACGTTACATATTTGAGAGAGAATCATTGGGAGCAATTTCTTTGTGCGTTGATCCATCGGTTATTACAAGTGTGAGCAATGATTATGGGTATGAGAATGTATTTTCCAGACAGGTATATTCGTTAGGAAATAAAGGAGATGTATTTTTTGGCATTTCTACCAGCGGTAATTCTTGTAACATTATCAATGCGGTCAGGGAAGCAAAAAACAGAGAATTAAAGGTGCTGGGGTTATTAGGAAATGATGGGGGAGTCATTGCGAAAGAGTGTGATATGGCCATTGTTGTTCCCTCAGATAGTACGCCCAGAATACAGGAGATGCATATTTTTATAATTCACCTTCTATGTGAAATAATTGATAGGATGTATATGGAGAAAAATAATGTGGGATGAGTCAGGGATATGCGACATTGTGAAGAATCAGTTTAAATGCAGGAAGATTGCAGTTATTGGGGATTTAATTGTCGATGAGTATATTATAGGGAAAGTGAATAGAATTTCTCCTGAAGCACCTGTTCCTATATTGAATTATACAGATAGGTGTTTGAAGGCAGGCGGGGCCGCAAATGTGGCTAACAATCTCAGGGAATTGGGCGCCGATGTGTGTGTTTCCGGGGTCGTTGGAAATGATGAAGCAGGAAGTTGGCTGCGAAAAGAACTGGCACTCAAGGGGATAGATGTAACCAATATTTTATCAGAAGATAGGACAACAAGCGTTAAAACCAGATTTGCAACGAGGGGACAGCAGCTGCTCAGGGTGGATCATGAAAGAATAGCTAATATTAGTGCAATATGTCAAGAGAAGATAAGGGAATATTTGAAGCAGATGATCGGGGAAGTAGATGCGGTCATTTTATCTGATTATAGCAAGGGAGTATTGAGCAGCGGGGTGTTTGTCTCAGAGATGATAGCGTTATGCAATGAGCGGCATATTGTGGCGGCAGTTGACTCCAAAAGTAAAAATATAGAATGTTTTGCAAATGCTGATTTCGTGAAGCCAAATAATACGGAGCTGGAGGAAGCGGCAGGCGTAAAAATACAAGATGACAATAGTTTGAGCAGGGCCGGAGAGATTTATTTAAGGAGATCAGGGGCAAAATGTTTAGTGGTGACTAGGGGGCCGGACGGAATTTCAATATTCAGGCCGCACATGAAAAGAAATGATATCGCATCAAAAGCAATGTCTGTATATGATGTCACTGGTGCAGGAGATACGGTTATCAGCGTCTTAACTTTAGGATTAACCTGCGGATTGTCTATGGAGGTTTCTGTGCAGCTGGCAAATCTTGCTGCCGGCGTAGTGATTGGAAAGAACGGAACGTCAACGCTTAATGCAGATGAATTGGTAAGGAGAGTCCATGAAGAAAAAAATAGTTGAACTGCATGAACTCATTGATATAAGAGAGAAACTAAAAAATGAGGGAAAAACGGTGGTGGCAGCCGGAGGATGTTTTGATATTCTTCATGCGGGACATGTTATGTATTTGGAAGAAGCGGCGGCTATGGGAGATGTATTGATTGTTCTGCTTAATTCGGACACTTCTATCAAAAGCAATAAAGGCGACGCGCGGCCAATTAATTCACAAATTAACAGGGCCATTGTACTATCCGGATTGGAGTGTGTGAAATATATAGTAATTTTTGAAGAAAAAACCCCATGCGAAATAATCGGGAAAATTAAACCGGATGTCTTTGTAAAAGGGGAAGAGTACCGGAAGGTTTTAATCCCGGAAAGCGAAATTGTGAATAAATATGGGGGGCAGATTAAATATGTTAATATGTTGGATAATTGCTCTACCACAAATGTAATTCATCAAATATTGAAGGAAATGGGAAATGAGTAAACAATTTGGAAAGTTAAAAGAAGACTGGAAAAATATCAAGGAAATCATGCTCTATGGTTTGGGAAACGTAACTAGGCAGCACATCGATACATTGGCAAAGGACTTCAACATTTTAGCAATTATAGATAATGATCCCGAAAAGGAGAATACGATATTTAGGGATATCCCGGTTTTGAATATTTATGACGCAGAACCGAAATGTGGTAAATGTAAAATTATCTTAATGACGGTAGTGCAGTCGATTCAAAAAAGCATGAAAAGAGAACTGGAGGCCTTGGGACTAAAAGAATATGAAGATTTCTGCGGGATAGACAGATTTGTAACCGAATGGTATTGGATTTGTAAAAAGCAGGCAAGGATTTATCAGGTGGACATGGCTGTGACTACTTTATGTTCTTTAAAATGTAAAAATTGTAATATGTTTGTGCCATATTACCACAACCACGAAAAAGTGACAGAGGAAGAATTAAAAGAGTCTTTGGATTTTTTCTTTTCAAAATTTGACTATGTGTATCATTTTAGCATAGTCGGAGGAGAACCCTTTTTGAATGGAAACGCGGCGGCTGTTCTTCGCTGCCTGTCAGAAAAATACTTAGACAAAATCGACCATATAAAAATAACCACCAATGGGACGGTGATGCCTCGGGAAGAACTGGTCAAACTGATTAAAAAATGTCATGTTGAAATTAAAGTGAGCGATTATTCAAAATATTCAAGTTACAATCATAAGATCAAGCAGCTATGTGCTTTGTTTGAGGAGCAGAACATTTCTTATAGAGTTTTGCAGGACTTGGAATGGAAAGACTTTGGTTTTCCTCATTCGCCCTGCTGTTATTCGGAGGTGGAAAAGCATAGGAAAGAATGCGGCGTTACATGGAGAGGATTAAACGAAAAGAGGATTTACTATTGCAATGTAATTTGGAGCGCGGAGAAAGCCGGTCTGTATAAGGCGTTTCCACAAGAATATTTGAGCCTTGAGGGAGGGGACGGGGATCATACTAAGCAGGAAGATATGCTGAGGTTTGTCTTAGGCGATGTGGACAAGGAAATTAATTTCTGCCGATTATGTGGAGGATGCGGCGCAGACAATCAAGCCGTTGTACCCGCGGGCATCCAAATGTAAGAGTGAGAGGGTAAACATATGCAGACGAACGCAAAGGAAGCTGCTCTACAGGAGGAGTTTGATAAGGCTTTTCATGAGTATAAAGAAAAGAGAATTGTTTTATATGGTGCGGGCCTGCGAACTGCTATGATCATGCCGGTTATCAAGGGAAAATATAATGTGGTCGGGTTAATGGATAGGGGAGCGGAAAACATAGGCAGATTGTATTATGGATTGCCCATATTATCAAAGCAGGATGCAGAAAATAGCGCGGACATAATAATTATCAATACGGCGGAGAGCTACTGGGGAACCATTTACGACAGAATTTGTGAAATGAAGACACCTATTTTTTTTGCAGATGGAAGCAGAGCGCAAAAAAGGATAAAACGTAATGAGGAGTTAAAGTATTGGGAAGAAAATAGGGATGGACTAAAGGCGCGAGTATCCGGTTATCCTGTGGTTTCATTTGATTTGTATGACACACTAATCGAGCGCAGGCTGACTGCGCCGATGGATGTATTTTCCCTGCTGGAGCTTGCGGCAGGCAAAAAAATTATGAATACCAGAAGGCAGGCAATTCTTAATTTGGGAGAAAATTATGATTTTGAAGAGCTGTACGATGAAATGAAAGCCATAGATCAGACGATCAGCCGTAGGGATTGGGAGTGGATTAAATCGTTAGAACTGCTGATTGAAGCGGAGGTTTCGGCACCCAGAAAAGAAATGATATCTCTTTATAAAGATTTGATGCATGACGGGAAAGAATTATATATTGTAACAGATATGTATCTGCCCAAAGAATTTCTTATGGAGCTCTTGGGAAGATATGGTATTAAGGTAGATGAGGGTCATTTTATTGAATCCGGTTATATTAAAAAGAGTAAAAGTTCCGGCGCCCTTTGGGAATATTTTGCAGATTCCATTTTGTCAGGCAGGAAAGCGGTTCATATAGGCGATAATGAAAAAAGTGACGTAGACATGCCCATACGGTATGGTATAGACGCCTCATATATTATGAACGGTACGGAGATGTTTAAAAATTCGTCGTTATGTGAAATTGAGGGTTTAGAGGGGACATGTTTAGATATGCTCATAAAGGGGCTTATAAAATCCAGATTGTTCAATAATCCTTACGTGCTGAATGAGAGCAGGGGCGAGGTGATCATACAGCAGAAAAAAGACTTTGGATACTGTGTGTGGGGACCTGTTATATTGTCTTTTCTGCAATGGGTAATTGAAAATGCGGTACAGGATGATATAGAAGTATTGTTATTTGCTGCCAGAGACGGATATTTCATTTATAATTGTTTTGAGTATATGTGCAAGGAAATGGCTGGGGAAATTTCTCTTAAGGGAAAATATCTGGCGGCGTCAAGGCGTGCTGCCAATGTGGCGGCGATTCAGAATGAACATGATTTTAAAGAAGTCTGCAAACTTCCCTATATTGGCTGTTTCGCAGATTTTATGGAGGATAGATTTGAGGTAAGCATAGATCAGGCGGCGGGCAAAGAAACAATTAATATCAGCGAAGACTATGATAAGGTTCTGGAAATGATAAAACCATATGAGAGCCTGTTGAGAAGCGAGATCGGTAAAGAAAGCAGGAATTACAGAAGGTATTTGAAAAGTGTATGCGGCATCCAAAGATGTGCGATAGTTGATACCGGATATACGGGAAGTATTCAGAACAGTATTCAGAAATTATTGGAAAACACGGTTCAGGGTTACTATTTCTACGCTAATTTGTCGTGCAGTAATTCTAATCTAAAAAGAATTAAAATGAAAGCCTGTTTTCAACATGAAGATGATAAGCAGGCGGCAGAAAGCAATGTATACAGGCGGCTTCATTTAATAGAATCATTTTTAACTGCTCCACATGGGATGGTAAAGTATATTGATGACTTTGGACAAGTCGTTTGTAATGAAGCAGGGAAAAATCAACAGTATTTCAAAGCAAGGGAAATAATGAATGATGGGGCAAAAGAATTTATACATGACTATCTGAAAATATGTAAGAATGTGAAAATGAAAGCATTAAATTGTAATCCACTGTTTATAGATAAATTGTTTGGGATAATAATGGATAATTGCAAATTTTCTGAAGAAATTAAAGAAATATTTTATAGGGAGGATTCTTTTCTGCGCAGAGAGGAAGTAAAGATTTTCTAAAATCATGAAAAAGAATAAACGAGACATAGAATATCAGATCATAGAGATTGATGAGTTAAAAAGGATTTTTGAGAAGAATAAAAGTACTGTTGTAGTTTTTGGAACTTGGGAATATGGACGCAGGGTAAAGCGCGGGCTGGAAGGATTTGGAATAAAGGTTTCTTTTTTTTCCGACAACGATTTGACAATAGCCGGGCAGGATGTGGAAGGGATTCCAGTGATAACGCCTGAAAGTATAGTTGAACTGGTAAAACCATTAGTGATCATAGCAAGCTTTTGGTTTGAGCGAATCTCCGGACAGCTGTCTCAGATGGGGGTAAAAGAAGTTTACGCGTTGGAAGAATGTCCGGTAAATTCATGGGAGGAAATAGAAGCAGACCGAAAAGAACTTAAGAAATATTTTGACAATTATGATGATAATGCAGCTAATAAAATTTTGGTTGAGGTTTATGGACATATTGGTGATGTCCTTGTGAAAACAGGCGTGTGCAAAACTTTAATGAACGCGTTCGGAAAAGAAAACGTTTTCTTTTTGGTGGATGATACGGAACAAAGGAATATTGGCGAGTATATGCAGCTGCTTTCAAAAAATATTATACATATAGAAAAAGAAATGTTTTCAAAAGACAGGGAATATCGTTTGGAGAAATTGAGATATCTTAATTCCCAGTATTTCAAGTTTTCGTACAACCTATGTGATATGAGGTTTCATTTAAAAATGCGATATTTGAATAAGTATATTTTAAATGTACCTCAAATATACTATGCCCCGGAAGAATATTATGTTATTGATAAGGATTATAGTATGTTGGAAAAAATATTGGGCAGAAGCGTCAAGGAGGAGTGTGAGGAGAATAATAATGTAGCGGCAGAGATTGAGCGGGTGAAGGTAGATTTTGCGCTGCCGGATAAATTTATTGCGATAAACATGGGAGCTGCCAATAAAATGAGGCAATATCCCGTAGAGAAGTTTAAACAAGTGTATGACTATTTGAGAAAACAATCCAAGGCCATGGTGTTTATAGGAGCCGGGGCATATGACGAGGAATTTTACAGAAAGCTAGTGGGAGCAGACAAACCCATTGAAAATGTTGTCAGTTATATCAATCAATTAAGTTTAGTAGAGTCAATGGCTGTTATCAGCAAATGTCGATATTATATCGGTTTGGATTCGGGCATGTGGAATGCGTCGGTAATATTAGGGAAAAGGTCTGTCATGATATATGGAAAGGGCGATTTGGGCCATTTTAAACATGAGAAGAAAACCATCCATTATGTCATGAGCGAGTGGACAAAATGTGAAGGTTGCAGATACTGGGATTGTCCAAATGAAATCAGAGTAGAAGGAATGGCTCCTTGTGTAGTGTCGGTAGAACCTGAAGAAATTATCAAAGCGATACAATGTGTGGAGGAAGAACTGCGCATAATCGGATAAGAGAAAACTTATTAAAGTTTTCAAACGGAGCATAATGAGGGTGTGAAGAGCTATCGTTTATGGAGGAAGCGATGAGACTGACAAAGGGATTTTATAGTTCGGATTTAAGAGAGGGACAAAAAATAATCGTTTACGGAGCGGGAAGATACGGTGAGATTGCGCTGAAGGGATTGGAAGCGGAAGGCCTTTCGGTGGATTTTTTTGCGGACCGCGCATATGCCGGAGGAGATTATTTAGGAGTTCCCGTCATTGCGCCGGAGGAGCTTGTCAATCATCTTGATGATGTGATATTGATTGCTTCATATAACTATTTTTATGATATGCTGGCTTTTTTGCAGAATTTGAATGCAGAATACATATATGATATTGAGGCTCAGTTGATGGAGGATATCAATGAGGCAGATTTGACGGAATATGCTTTGGATGAAAAGAAAAATTATCAGAAATATTTGAATACTATAAATCATTGCGACGGAAAGGAATTGATACTTGGCCATTGTGAAGTGGTCGTGACTGAAAAATGTACGCTAAAATGTCGAGACTGCGCTAATTTAATGCAATATTATAATAATCCTTCCACATTGGATATGGAACAAATTATTAGGTCTTTCCAAGTTTTTTTAGATACTATCGACATTCTGTTGGAAATGAGGATATTGGGAGGAGAGCCTTTTATCTGTCAGGATCTGGACAGGCTTCTTAATGCATTTGTAAAAAATGATAAAATTAAGAGAATTGCCATCTATACGAATTCTACCATTGTGCCGAAACAGGCTGTGATTGATAGCTTAAGGAATAAAAAGATATCCGTACATATGTCCGATTATGGGAAATATAGCAGAAACCTAGGGACATTGGATAAGGTATTGTCAGAGAATGATATCGAACATTATATACACCCATATGAAGATTGGTACGACATGGGAGATTTATCCAAAAGGAATTATTCGGAAGAAATGCTGGAAAAAATTTTTTCCGGTTGTTATATGGCCAGATGTTATACATTTTACAGAGGCAGATTTTATTTGTGTCCAAGGGCGGCGCACGGAGAACAATTAGGGATATTTACGAACGGTGCCGATGAAGTGGTTTATTTTGATGAACCTGCAATTGATATGAAGCAAAAAAGAGAAGAACTAAAAAAAGTATTGAATCAAAAGTATATTACGGCATGTGATTATTGCAGCGGTTCCAATGTGAAATCGAAGGTGGTGCAGGCGGCCGTACAGATGGAAAGATAACGATTGTATGTCTGCGGGATGGAGGCAGGAAAATGAAAGAGGATGACAGCCCTTTAATCAGTATCATAATTCCTGTGTATAATGCGGAAAATTATTTGAACCAATGTTTTGGAAGTATTAGGGTACAGACCTATCAAAATCTGGAGATTATTTTTATCGACGATGGATCAACGGATCATTCCTATGGAATGTGCCTTGCATATGCAGTTCAGGATTTGCGCGTAAGGGTTTATACTAAGAAAAATGGCGGGCAGAGCTCGGCGCGCAGGCTGGGAGTGGAAAAAGCGGCGGGAACATATATTGGATTTGTGGATGCGGACGACTGGATAGATAGTACGATGTATGAAAAAATGTTTCGCATCATACAAAAGTATTCATCGGATATTGTAATATGTGAATTCCATAAAGCGTATGCTGATGGGACAGTAATATCTCAAGCGTCCGATATGACGGGTATGTATGATGGAAAATACCTTATATCACATTTCTTTTTACAGGAAGATTGTTTCTGCGGCAGGATCCCGGGCACCTTATATACGGCGTTGTTTTGCAAGGATAAAATTAGAGAAAGCATATCGCTGATTGATGACAGAATCAATTATTCGGAAGATTTCGCATGGCTTGCCGCTGCATGCTTAAATTCGCCCAAGGTCTATGTCATGCGGGAGTCGCTTTATTTTTACAGAGTAAATGAAAACTCCTTTACCAATGTGCATAATAAAAGCAATATCGAATCTCAAAAATTATTATTTCAAAATATGGCGAATTTATATAGAGAAAAAGGGCTGTCCAAAGAAGCTTATCGTCAGCTGGGGTATATGGTAATTCGAGATATGATGATGGGGGGATATGATTACTTTTTGGATAAATATGAGGAATTATTTCCCTATAGTGGCGTACATAAAAATTTAAAGATAGTCATATATGGCGCCGGACAATGCGGAACAGAAATGTACTCCAAAATAAAGACACAGGGAAGCCGCGATATTGAGGCGTGGGTAGACCGTAATTGGAGCATGTATGATTCGGAACAGGTACTGCCTGTAGAGAGTATTAAAAATGTTAAGTTTGATTATATTGTCATGGCTGTACTGAAACAATCGGTAAGTCGGCAGATAAAAAGAGATTTAATCGGGATGGGAATAGACGAGCATAAAATAGCCCTTATGGATATGGATTTTATTAATCGGGAAGCTGATTCATGGAGCGGTTCTTTTTTGCGCAATGAGTATAAGGAATAAAGGAAATTATCATGAAAATTATATCAATGTATCTTCCACAGTTTCACCGGACAAAAGAAAATGATGAATGGTGGGGCGAAGGCTTTACGGAGTGGACCGCTGTAAAAAACGCGGAAAAAATATATTCCGACCAATATCAGCCGCGAATTCCATTCAATCATAATTATTACAACCTCTTAGAAAAGGAGACAATGATTTGGCAGGCTGACTTAATGAAAAAATATGAGGTGGATGGGCAGTGCTTTTATCATTATTGGTTTAAGGACGGAAGGCAGGTTTTAGAAAAGCCCGCCCAGAATCTATTGCGATGGAAAGAGATCGCCATGCCGTTTTGCTTCTGCTGGGCGAACGAAAGCTGGGCGCGCACATGGAGCCGCATAGGAAATAAAAATCCGTGGGCGAATACTTTTGAAAACGAAGCGCCGGGGCAGGGGACGGGAGTTCTTCTGGAGCAGAAGTACGGGGGTGAGGAACAATGGAAGCGGCACTTTGATTATCTGATGCCTTTTTTTAAAGATGACAGGTACATCAAAATAGACGGCAGGCCGGTTTTTTTAATATATAAGACGGCCCTGATTCCATGTATCAACGATATGTTGAAAAAATGGAGGATGTGGGCTGTAGAAAATGGTTTTGAGGGCTTGTATATCGTTGGGGCAAACAGTAATCAAAGAGTAGATAAATGTTTGGACGCGGTACTATACCATGAACCCCAGCGTACTATGTCCGCAATGAGCGATAAGAGTCCGGACAGAAAGGGCGTTTTAAAGCTGGATTATGACGCAGTGTGGAAGGAAATATTGGAATTCCAATCTCAAAACACCAATACAGTTTACGGGGGGTTTCTAGATTATGATGACACGCCAAGGCGCGGTCGGGAAGGAATTATCATTGAACACGCGTCGCCGGATAAATTTAAAATATATCTGGCAGAATTGATGGCAAAAAACGAAGCGGCGGGAAAAGAATTCACATTTTTAAACGCATGGAACGAATGGGGCGAAGGGATGTATCTGGAGCCGGATATGAAGTATGAGTATGGCTATTTGGAAGCAGTACAATATGCCAAAAGAAATTATGCTTCCTATCTTGATAAATATAAGGCGGCCGTTTTGGAAAATGACCGCGGATCTGCAAAGGAAGAGGAATTCTGGGCGGCAAAATGCGCAAAGTACGAGAGCTATTGGAGAGTTTTAGACGCATGGCTTTATCTGAAAGAAGAGGGCATATTGCTGGAACAATATTTTATCGATAGAAATATACGTTCTATCGCTGTTTACGGAGTGGGAATATTGGGCAGGCATTTGTTGAGGGAATTGGAAAACGGTTCGGTTAAGGCGGCGTTCGCGATTGACCGAAAGGCGGATGCGCTGCATACGGGCATCAAGGTATATTCTCCGGAAGATGATTTTCCGGAAGCGGACATGATAGTGGTGACTGCCGCATATGCGTTTTCAGAAATACAGGCGCAATTAACAGAACGGGGATATACCAATGTTGTTTCGCTGGAAGAGATTATCATGGAGAGCGTTTAGGGAGATATAGAATGAGATATGCAATTTATGGGGTAAACCGTGTCGCAAAAGACTTTTTGTATGTTTTTGATAAGCTGGACGTCGTGTGTTTCTTTGATGAATCAGGCGGAATGGAATTTATGGGAAGACAGGTATATTCCATAAAGGACTTTCATGAGCGCAGGACAGAATGGGATAAGCTCATCTTATGTGATTTTGATAAAGAAGCGAAAAGAAAAAAATTGGAACAGATGGGGCTGCGTCAAGGGATTGAATTTATTTATGAAGAAGATATGTTTTATGAATTGGACGATTTGGCGCTCAATCCGGAGCGGAAAAAAATTGCCGTATGGGGAACCGGGAGGAGGGCGGAGGCGTTCAGGATATGGAATAAACGATATACTGTTGAACTATATATTGACAGCTATAAAAAACAGGAAGCTTTTTATGGGATTCCGATTAAGGAGCCTTCGGAGATTCAGGATTGGAAGGAGCAGTTTATTATAATAGCAGCCGCCGATGACAGAGAAATCAAGAACAGGCTTAAGGCGGAAGGGTTGGAGGAATATAAAGATTTCTGCAATTCTCAGGAGATTATGTGGATTCCGTCGGAATTGCTGAGAGAGACTATATTTGAGAAAGAGCGCTATGATTTTCAATGTGATACGATGCTCAATCATGCGGAATTGGGAAACGAGGGCGCGATTCACAGCTGCTGCACCACATTTGTGGATATTGCGATTGGTAATATCCATAAACGTGGATTTAACGAAATATGGCAGGGTGCAATTCATAAGATTTTGTGCCTATCCTTACAGAACCGGACATATTCTTTCTGCAAAAAGGATATGTGCCCGCTTTTTATTGGAAGAAAGCCATCGGAAAATCAAGAGATTGATGTAAGATATTCTCCCATGGAAAAAAAGCCAAGCACGGTACTGCTTGGCTATGACGAGACATGCAATTTAAAATGCGTGACCTGTCGGCATGAGCTTCGCATTGCCAAGGGCGAGGCGCTGCAAAAGGTGCAGGGTTACGCGAAAGCAGCAGTGGACGAACTGCTGCCGGATTGTGAATTTCTGATATTGGCCGGGAACGGGGAGGTATTTGCCAGTCAGGCTTATAAACAGGTATACACCAATGAGCGGATGGAACATATCAAGCAGCTTCGTTTATTGACAAACGGGACGCTTTTTACAGAGAATAACTGGAACAGCATAAAGCGCGGGGAGAATATGAAAGTGATGCTGACGGTATCCATTGACGCGGCGTCCAAAGAAACTTATGAAAAGATTCGCCGCGGGGGCAGCTTTGAACAATTGCAGAAAAACATGCTGTTTGCGTCGCAGCTTCGTAAAAAAGGAGACCTTTCCTATTTTAGAATGAATTTTGTAGTGCAGAAGGCAAATTACAGGGAGATGACGGACTTTGTGAAATGGGGGCTGGAGCTGGGGGCGGACGAAGTGTTCTTTACTAAGATTCTGAACTGGGGAACCTATACGGAGGCTGAATTCAGGGAAGTCAGCATGATGGAAGAAGATGGGATAACGCCGAAGGCGGAGTTACAGGAAGTTTTGGACAAGCCGATTATGAATCAGCCAATTGTTGATATGGGCACAATACGCAGCAGCCATAGACAGGTGAAAGATACCGATAACGTACAAAACTATTATATGTGGGAATTAGAACGAAAAGTGCCGGATTTGTTCGATAGTTCCCGTGGGGAAGAAAGGCAGGAATGATGGAGCGTATAGTAATAAAAAGGTATGGGCGCGGAAAGAGTGAGCTTGCTGAAGGACTGCAGGGCGTCAAGGACATAGAAATCTGCGGTTTTACCGATAAAGATACGAAATTGTGGGGAAGCGTGGAAAAGGGATATCCTGTTTTTTCTATCTTTCAGACGGCGGATTTGTATAGGGAAAATAAAATAGATAAAGTGATTCTTACATGCGAAATTGATGCGCCGTTAATGCAGAGGATGGTAAAGGAAGCAGTCTGCTTAGGCATAAAGAAAAGCGATATATGGATTGCAAAACCTGAATTTTACGTCGAGCCGGCGAAAAAGAATATATGTGCATACGAAGACTATAAGCGGCTTCCCTATATGGAATATCATACGGCGGATCACTGCAACTTAAATTGTAAAGGATGCGTCCATTTTGCGCCTCTGGTCCAAGGGGAGAAGTTTGCGGATTATGAAACGGTGAAAAGAGATTTGGCTCAGATGAAGAAAATTGTTCCATATATTGACAAAATTCATATACTGGGCGGCGAACCTTTTCTGAATAAGGAATTGGGCAGATATATCGATGTGACGAGGGAAATGTATCCGTTTTCCGATATTGGGGTTGCCACAAACGGGCTGCTGTTGATGAAAATGGAACCGGATGTCATAGAGGCTTTTCGGAGGAACCATGCGAGAATATTGGTATCTTCTTATCCGCCCATATTAAACAGGATAAACGAGATTGCGGCTTATGTAAAAGGTCTGGGAATTGATATCAGTTTTTCGGAGCCGATTTATGAATTTGCATATACATTTGATAAGAAAGGAGGCCATATGGGGGGGGCAAGAAGGATAAACTGTTCTTGTCCGAACCTATATGAAGGGCGTCTGGCCGTATGCCCTCCCATAGCGTATATGAAATATTATAATGAATACTTTGGCCAGAATATGGATGATCAGGATGGGCTGATTGATATTTATGATGAGAATCTCACCTATGATAAGCTGTTGGAGGAACTGCATAAGGTTAGGAAAGCCTGTGATCAGTGTCTGTTTCTATCGGAGGAAGATTCCATATCCATGGACTGGAGCCAGTCAAAGCAGAAGGATATGGGAGACTATATGTGGATGGGGTAGAGAAAAATGGATAAAGTGGTAATATATGGATTGGGAAAAAGCTGTATAAAGCATCAAAAGGCGCTTGAAAAAATGTATGATATTGTCGGGTACTGTGATGCGGATAAAGAGAAGTCCGCAGCGCTGTCGGCCGAAAAGAGAGAGAAGATAATACTGCTGGAAGAATTAGCGGCAAAAAGGCTGTCCGGCGCGTTTGATTACATCCT
This sequence comes from uncultured bacterium, assembly GCA_948467735.1. Taxonomy (GTDB): domain Bacteria; phylum Bacillota; class Clostridia; order Lachnospirales; family Lachnospiraceae; genus Acetatifactor. The sequence continues at coordinate 36,610 of CAOKFN010000014.1, read as the reverse complement.
TATTACATCCTCAATATACGCCTCGGAAATCATAGAATCTTTAAAAAGAATGGGGATAGAGGAGGAATACATAAAGGTTTTTGCTCATGAAAAAGAGTATAATCTATTATGGGGAATCGAACCGCTGAAAGGGGTATCTTATTCGGAAGGGGAAGATTATTTGGTTGACATGCTTCGTGACAAGCTGAAAATATCTTACGGTTCAATGAGGTATATTGAGCTGGGCGTATGTGATCCTGTCTCCGGAAATAATACCTATTATTTTTATAAGAGAGGCGCGTCGGGAATTCTGGTTGAAGCTAATCCTGACTTGATAGACAATATAGCAAGAGTAAGGGAGAGGGATACTATTATAAACAAAGCGGTTTATGCGGGGGATGACACGGAAGTGACATTTCATATCAGCAAATCGCTGGGACTGTCATCGCTGGTAAGGAATCATGTGGAAGAAAATAAGGATTGGGCGGAATATCCCATTGTCAAGGAAGTAACGGTTCCCGCGATTCATATCAACGAAGTATTTGAACTACTGGGGGAGGGAATGTGCGACCTGCTTTCCATAGACATTGAAGGGTATGATTTGGAGGCGTTGAGCGCGCTGGATTTCCAGAGATACCGCCCTAAGATTATGATTGTGGAATTGAATGCCGGATATCCGGAGAAGGATGGGTATTATCAGAGAATCGTTGATCTGCTGACAGCAGAGGGATATCTGTTGTATATGAACGATAGATATAACGGTATCTTCGTCGATAGGAAGTATCGGCATATGGTGGAATGATATAGTAAAAAATAGATTTATATTCTGTGCAGAGGAATAAAACGGATGGTAGACAGATGAAAGATATGTTCAAAAGCGATATCCTGCTGACGGTCATTATAACCATATATAATACTGCCCCCTATTTAGGCAGGTGTATTGAAAGCGTTATGGGGCAGACATATGATAATTTGGAGATTCTGCTGATTGATGACGGTTCCACAGACGGTTCCGGAGAAATCTGCGATACATACGCTTTAAAAGACAGACGGATAAGAGTGTGCCATAAACAAAATCAGGGGGTGGTATCCGCAAGAAAGTCGGGAGTAGAGATTGCAGAAGGTGAAGTTATTGCATTTGTAGACGGGGACGACTGGATTGAGCATAATATGTATGAGCATATGATGTCTGTTTATATGAAAGAAAAGCCTGACATGGTTACATCAGGATTGATTTATGAATGGGAGAAAGAAAAAAAAGTTATATTAGACAGTGTATTGGAAGGAGTATATGAAAAAGAGTCTATACGAAGGGACATACTGCCAAGAGCGGCATATGACATAAATGCGGGCATACAAGGGTTGACAGCGTCTGTCTGTAATAAATTGTTTTGCAGCGCAAAAATAGAAAAAGCGATAAAAAATATGGATATACAACTGACTTTGGGAGAGGACGGAGCGATAGTATATGTGCTGGCGGCGAGGGCAGACAAAATAGCAATAATCAATCAAGCTTGGTATCACTATATACAGCGCTGCGGCTCGGCCAATCATACCTATGGGCTGGATGTATTTGAAAAACTGTTTCGGTTGAAAAACTATCTTATGGCAGAAGTAAAGAAAATCGGGCTGGAACATAAAATGAAGGCTCAGGTGGATTATTATGTCAAATGTTTTATGCGTCCGGCCATAGAAAGTCTGTTTGGATTTGATTTGAGGGAAATCGCGTATTTGTTTCCGTATGAGGACGTCCCCCAAAATAGTAAAATTGTTCTTTATGGAGCCGGAACAATGGGACGTTCCTATTGGAAGTGCCTGCAAAGCATGGAATATGCGGAGGTGGTTGGATGGGCCGATAAGAACTATATTGAGATGCAGAAGTTCGGACTGCCGGTGGAGGCTTTGGAGGATGCACTGCGTAGGAATTTTGACTATATTGTCATAGGGATTAACGATGAAAAAACTGCGGAAAAAGTGAAAGAGATGTTATTGGAAGGCGGCGTTAAGGCGGAAAAAATAGTATGGAGGAAAAGAAAAGGATTTTATTGATGATAATCAGCCGGCCCTATTGAAACGCTCAAACGGCCGATGGGAAGGAATCGTTTATATTGAAAAGACTTTGTATTTATCTGACATATGATAAGGAAAAAATTGTTGACCGGTATATTGGATATATGCTGAGGGAGCTGCGGACCTGTGCGGATACGCTGATAGTTGTCTGCAATGAGGATAAAGTGATCCGGGGCGCGGAAATTCTTGAGAAATATGCGGACGAGATTTACTACCGTGAAAATATTGGCTTTGACGCAGGCGGTTTTAAGGAGGCATTGTGCGGTTTTATTGGCTGGGAGAGGGTACTGCGGTATGAGGAACTGATTCTGGCGAATGATTCTTTTTTTGGCCCTTTCTGTCCTATGAAAACAGTGTTTGGGCAGATGGAAGCAAAGAATGCGGACTTTTGGGGACTGGCCAAGCATGGGGAAGTGAAGGGCGGCGGGAGAAGGGGATTTTCGGAATATATCCAGACGTATTTTCTTGTGGTGCGAAAAACAATGCTGCATGATAATCGGTTCCGTATGTATTGGGAAAATCTGCCCTTTTATCAATCTTTTGAGAATGTGATTTTTTTGCATGAAGAAAGGTTTACCTCTTATTTTGCCGATTTAGGGTATACATATGACGTGCTGGCAGATATTGACGCCAACAATTCCACGGTGAATACGGTCAATAATTATTTCCAGTATGCGGTTATTTCCTATGAATTAATCCGAAAGCGCGGCTTTCCGTTTTTGAAGAGGCAGCCGTTTTCTTACAATACGTTGGATGGTCTGATATGCCAGACGCAGGAGAATCTGCGCCAGTCCCTTGACTATATAGACAGGGAAACGGATTATGATGTGGACATGATATGGGAGAATTTGATCCGCACCATGAATATGACGGATTTGCAGAGAAGCCTCCATCTTCAATATATAATTCCGTCGGGGCAGAAGCTGTGTGTTCAGGGAAAAACGGCGCTGGTGGTATTGGTTTCATATTTCGGGTCTGCGGAATATGTGACGGAATATCTGACAGGGCTGCCGTCAAATATTTCTGTCCATATTTTTGCGGAGAGAAGCGAGCTTTTAACAGAGTATCAGAATCAGGGACTGAAATGCAAAAAGGTATCTTATGACAGGACTGCGGAGCTGCTTGCGGATTTCTGCGATTATGATTTTGTATGTGTCCTGCATGATGCGGATATGTCGTCGGACGTTTCTCCCAGCTGTGTTGGAAAGTCTTATTTCTATCATGTGTGGGAGAATCTGATAAAAGATGGCGGACATGTGTGCGGGGTTTTGGCGCAGTTTGTCCGGCAGCCGAGGCTGGGTTTTCTGGCCCCGCCCCAGCCTAATTTTGGAAAGTATTTCGGCGAATATGGAAAGGGGTGGGACGGGGCGTTTGAGGGCGTTCTTGATATCGTGAAGCGATTAGGGCTGACATGCCGGATTTCCGCACAGCTGCCGCCGTTTCGGATAACGGATAATTTTTGGATTCGCGGATGCATTTTAAAAAAATTAAAGGGCATGAAACCGGTAGACAGCCGTTATCTTCCGTTTCTGCCGATTTTACTGGCTCAGGATGCAGGCTTTTATTCGGGAATTGTGGAGAGCGCGGAATATGCGTCTATGAACGAAGTAAATATGCAGCATTACCTGACTCGGATCGGTGTTCTTTTTAGGCAGAGATGGGGAGAGCTTCATAGTTTTCAAGATTTGAAGGAGAAACTGTTTTTCGGTGCGCTGGAAGATTTCCGTAAAGAATATGCAAGGATATATATTTATGGGGCGGGTGAGTCAGCGCGCCGTTATGGAAAGCTATTGCCGGAAGCAGAGGCGTATATTGTTACCGACGGGCAGAGCAGGCCGGAGGAAATAGAGGGAAAACCAGTGAAATATTTATCACAGATACCTATATCAGAAGAATGCGGGATTGTCCTCTGCCTGAGCGAAAAGAATCAAGGAGAGGTTATTGCTCTGTTAGAGAAGAGGGGACTATCACATTATTTGTGTATTTGAAAGGCGGACAAATATGGAAACCAGCCAACTGATCAGCGTTATCGTTCCGGTTTATAATGTGGAAGATTATGTTGAAAGGTGTATTAGAAGTATTATGGATCAGACATATCCGTTGTTGGAAATTATCATCGTGGATGATGGTTCCACAGATGATTCAGGAAAGGTCTGTGATAGATTAGGGGCGGAGGATCCCAGAATCAAGGTGATTCATCAAAGGAACGGGGGCTTGGTCAGGGCGCGTAAGAACGGATTGGAGACTGCTGCTGGCGAATTGATAGGTTTTGTGGACGGCGACGACTACATTGAGCCTGTTATGTATGAAAGATTATATCAACAATTCATAGAGTACAAGGCTGACTTGGTTCACAGCGGATTTTTTTATAATGACGGACAGAAAATACAGGAAGTAAAAAAGGAAGGAAGTATCTGCATAACGGATGAAAACAGAGTCGATGTTATAAAGGATGCAATTTTTGACAGATGCAGTCCGAATTATATGACGCCCAGTATATGGTCCAAATTATTTAAAAAAGATCTGCTGACAAAAAGCTATGGTACCATAGAGGATTTTTCGAGCTTTGGGGAAGATTTGCTTTGTCTTTGCAATTACTGCATGATATGCGGCAGAATTTATGTGACGAAAGAAGTGTATTATCATTATACCATACGGGAGAAATCCATGTCCCATGATGAAAATACTGCAATGATGGGGAAAATGGGATGCCTTCATCATTCTTTACATGAAATGTCTATAAGGTATGGCATATGGGACTCTTTAAAGCAATGTGTGGATGATTATTACCTGATTGAATTGATGAGTGTACTGGCGGCAAGGGAAAGAGGCTCCATGCAGAGAATGATTCAGGTGTATCGGTTCCCGCATATTGAGAGACTGTTTGGAAAAAAGATAATATTATATGGCGCAGGTTCCGTGGGGTGTGATTATTATACCCAGATCCGAAAGTATCGTCAGTGTGAATTGGCGGCATGGACGGATAGTCATTATGCAGATTATCAATGTGAATATTGTGAGATAGCCGCGCCGCAGATCATTCCAGATTTGGCGTATGATATGGTATTGATTGCGGTGCTGAACAGGAAGTCCGTAAAAGAAATAAAACGTTTATTATCGCAGATAGGGGTTCCGGAGGAAAAAATCTACTGGGAATGCCCGGAAAGGACAAAATTATAAAGTAAGTGCATTATGGACAAGGTGATAATTTTTGGCGCGGGCAGATGGGGCAGTATGGCTTATTATTTCTATGAAAATAAATGCGATATTATCTGTTATGTGGATAACAATAAGGAAAAATGGGGGACGCTTCTGCATGATAAAAAAATAGTATCGCCGGAGATGTTAAGCGATTTCAAGGGAAAGGTAGTGATTGCGCTGCAGACAGGCTTGGAGCAGGCAGAAAAAGAATTGAAAAGCAAATATGGCATTAAACAGTTCTTGGAATTTAAAGCGGGGCAGACGGGAAAATGTTTAGAGGAAGAGCAGGCTTTTGACGACGGATGTGTGGTAATGGAATATGCGGGAGGGCTGGGCAATCAGCTGTTTCAATATGCGCTTGCAAAGTATCTTGAGCATAACGGATGTAAGACGGCGGCAGATATCACACAGTATGCTTATTTAAACATGCGTAAGTTTGAACTTGGAAAAATATTCAGGAACAGCTGTTTAAGATATGCTTCCCATGATACCTGCGAGTATTTTATGAGGAAAGACAGGGTTTCGCAGGCAGAAAATTTGGGCGAAAGGTATATCTACATAGAACCAGATATTGCTCAATGTGTACAGTATGGCGTATCGATGGAGTGGGGAAGGATAAAGAGAGGAATAGTGAAAGGGTATTTCCAGACGTATTTGTATGCCGATGCAATCAGACATGACCTATTAGAATGCTTAGAATTTCCGGAGGCTGAGGATCAACAGCTGCGCTTATTGGCGGATGAGATAAAGAGGTGCGTTTCCGTAAGCGTGCATATCAGACGGGGAGATTATCTTGCTGAAAGCGAGAGAAGGATGGATGGAATCTGCGACATGCAGTATTATGCGCAGGCAATACGGATGATTAGGGAAAGGGTAAAAAATCCGCGTTTTTATTTCTTTTCTGATGATATTTTATGGTGTAAAGAAAATCTTAAGATGAATATGAACGACGCGGTCTATATTGATTCGGAAATGTTTCAGAACTATGAAGATTGGTATGACATGTACTTGATGAGCAGATGTAAACACAATATTATTGCAAACAGTTCTTTCAGCTGGTGGGGAGCATGGCTGAATGACAATGAGGGCAGGATAGTCATAGCGCCTAAGAAATGGGATAATTTCTGCCGCCTGACCAATATATGTCCGCCGGATTGGAGCAGGATATGAGCGGTTTCGGAATGCAAACATACGAGCCGGGAATAAAAATATGGGAGAAATCATCGGAAGGGCAGGATAGGGAAAATATGATAAAGGTTCCATTGCTGACAATCATTGTGCCAATTTATAACAAAGCAAAGCTTTTGAAGCAATGCCTTGATTCTTTTGCGGCGGATAAGTTCAGAGGCCGTCTGGAGGTTTTGGCAGTGGACGACGGCTCCACGGATGCTTCGGTAGTAACCGCCGCCGAATACGAAAGCAGATTTCCCGAAATATACAGAGTCATTAAAAAGGAAAACGGCGGGGTGGGCTCCGTTATGAATCTGGGAATACGGTATGCCGTCGGAAAGTATGTCAAGGAAGTGGATGCGGACGACTATGTGGATTCTGACGCTTTGGGAAAGCTGCTTGATTTTTTGGAAGAGTGTGATTCGGATATTGTGCTGACGCCTTTTAGGACGGTTGACGAAGAGGGATTTACGATAGAAACCCATTATATAAAAGGTGTGGAGTATGGGCGGGAATATCCGGCGGATGTGCTGTTGAGGCATGCCGAGATCAGCATACAGGGCTTGGCGGTTAAAAGGCAGTTATTGCTGGAACATAGGATTGTTTTGGAAGAGACCAGATATTATGTGGATATGCAGATAATTGGTGAAAGTATTTATTATGCTGAGACATATACGGTCATGGGCTGTATTTTATATTATTACAGATGTAATCAGGCGGAGCAGAGCGTCAGCCTGAGAAATTATGTGAGAAACCGTGAAGATTTCAGGAGACAGACGGAGCTGAGTCTGGAAAGATTTTCCCGGGCGCAGAAAGAAGAAATATCCGCCATAAAAAGGGGCATGATGAAAGACGCCGCCTGCGGATATAGCGGAATGCTCCAAATCATTTATCTTATGGACCAATCGGATGGAGATAAGGAGAAAGGAAAAGCCTTTGATGGTATGCTGAGGACAGAGCATCCCATGGTTTATGATGAAATAGGCAGGCAGCCTTTGATCCGGGAATTAAGAAATAACGACTTTAATCATGTGCATGATTTTCAGGAAAAGATATTAAACATCGTCAAAGAGCTGCAGGAGGTCAACAAAGGTTTTGTGAGTCTTGGCGACGTATGCTCCCAAGCGTTGGATGAGGGTGGAAATATTACAAATTATAGGCTGCGAAAACAGAGAGATAAGCTTCGGCGTCAGTTTCAATTAATGAACGATTGGTTTATGAATTATCAGAACGGGATTACGGCCGGGCAGTACTTGTGGGACAAGGGCATTCGCAGAGTTGCAATCTATGGTTTCGGGGCATTGGGAGAAAGGCTGTATCAGGAATTATCAGGCAGTCAGGTTCGGGCTGTATATGGAATTGATAGAATAATTGCATGGAAGGATGGGAGCTTTCAAGTGGAAAAGCAGCCGGACGGCACAAAAGAAATTGATGCAATAGTGGTGACGGCAATAACGGACTTTTGCGATATTGCCGCAGAATTGAAAAAGAGTGTAAAATGTCCGATTATTTCATTGGAAGACGTGGTACACAGGAGTTGACATATGTATTCTTTTGATGTTTTTGATACCTTAATTACACGCTGTACCGCGGAGCCGAAGGGTATTTTTATGCTGATGCGGGAAAGAGTGCGGGAAATTGGCGGATTTCCTTCTTATTTTGCGGAAAATTTTTATGAGCTGCGGGTGGGCGCGGAAGAATTGGCAAGGCTGCATGGAAGCGGAAACGGAAAACAGGAGATTACATTGGATGATATCTATAAGGCGCTGGCGACCACTGCCTGTATCTCGGAGGTACAGCAGGAACAGCTGAAAAAGCTTGAAATGGAAACGGAGTATGACAATGCGCTGGGAATTGCTGAGAATATCTGCCGGTTAAAGGACTTGAAAAGCAGGGGAGAACATATTGTGTTGATTTCCGATATGTATCTCAGCAGCGAATGGATACGTCAAATTTTATGTAAGGCGGATGCTGTTTTTCAGAATATCCCTATATATGTATCATCGGAATATGGAAGGACGAAAGGCGGAGGTTTATTTCAGATAGTAAAAGAATGTGAAGGTGTAAGCTTCTCGGATTGGGTGCATTACGGCGACAATGTGTATGCAGATGTGGAATCCGCCTCCAAGCTGGGGATAGAGGCAGTCCATTATGTGCCGGAAGGAATGAAGGAGTATGAAGAGCCTGAGAAAAGTGTATTCCATCAGGTGTCGGTGGGTATATCAAAGTATCTGCGAAGCTTTAAAAAAGGAAACACAGTCAATGAAATAGGATGTTCGCTGGCCGGGCCGATTTTATATTCCTATATTGGCTGGGTATTAAAGGAGAGTGTGAGAAGGGAGATTAACAGGCTTTATTTCGTGGCCCGGGACGGATGGATTTTACAGCAGATTGCAGACCTTATGATACAGGCGGAGAAATATCCGATTCGGACATTTTACATATATGGCTCAAGAAAGGCGTGGAGGCTGCCTTCGTATGAAGGCTCCGTGGATGATTTTGACAGGCTGCTGAAATGGTCTAATCTGGACGAAGTTCTCAGTCTGAATGATTTGGCGGAGGTTTTTCAATTACATTTGGATGCGCTGAGGACTTTTCTGCCGGAGAGCTTGAGAGAAAGCGAAGGGGAGCGGCAGATATCGAGGGTTCAAAGGGAAAATATCTGCGATCAGCTCCGGGAGAAGAAAGAATTCAGGGAATATCTGGTGAAGAGCCAGACAGAAAAAAAGAACCTTGCCGTCAGATATCTACAGCAGGAGGTGGACGTCTCGGACGGCAGATTTGCGTTTGTTGAATTGTCGGGCACGGGGCTGACGCAGAGATGTCTTGCCCGGTTAATAGGGAATTTTTATAAAGGCCAAGTCCTAAATTTCTTTTTTAAATTGGATAGTATTCATGAAGACGGGCAGTGCGTTTTCCTTAATTTTTTTCCAAGCTGCTTGGAACGGAGCTATATGCTGGAGCTTTTATGCCGGGCGCCCCATGGGCAGACGGAGGGCTATCGGGAGGAAGCCGGCAGAATTCTGCCTGTGCTGGAGCAGGCGGAGGGGGAGAGAATCAAAGCGTATCATTACACAGAATATCGGGACGCTGTATTGAATTATGTATGCCGTATGGAAAAGGCATTGATTCAAAATAATATAAGCCGCAATATCAGGCTCGATATCCCAAGAGAGTATATGGAAGCTGCCGCGGTAAATCCGCCCGCAAGGATTGCTGAGTATTTCTGCCATATGCCGTTTTCCTCCAGCGGGAGGACAAAGAGCATGGTTGAGTTCGCACCGCCTGTTTCTTTTCAGCAGCTCAGGAAGATATATTTTTGGGGCGACGGAAGCAATGTGAGGGAAGTTTATCACGGAAATTCGCTGGATTATGCCATGGCAGTATCCGGCAGGGCGATGCGGTATAAGGAGAAGTGCCAAAGGTTTAGGAAAACGAGGATGGGAAAGCGGCTCACGGGCTGGAACAGATATCTGCATACCCATGTAAAGCCCGGGATTACATATTTCTGCCCGTGGGAGCTTTTGCAGGGAAATATTGTTATTTACGGGGCCGGGAAGGTGGGCCGGGACTACGTGAAGCAGGCGGGGCAGAGGTATGCCAAATGCAGCAGCCTGCTGTGGGTGGATAAGGATTATGAAAGGCTTCGGGCAGAGGGACTCCCTGTAAAATCCCCGGAGGAAATCAAAGGATATTCCTTTGACAGAGTTATTATTGCCATACATAATGCCGCGGTAAGGCAGGAGGTGCGGGAGGGGCTGAGGGGAATGGGAATTGAGGCCGGGAAAATATATTACGGGTGATGGGGATTAAAATTTTGCCCATGGAAGTTTTTGGTGGAAGTATGGAAGCATCCGCGGAAAATGGGAGTAGGGACAGGGAAGGCATATGATGGGTAATAAAGAAAGCAATACATTGAAATGCGCGGATATCTTGTTCTTCGGCGCGGGAAAAATGGGAAGGTATTGGCTGGAATATTTCAAAGAGTTCAAAGTCGCGCCCAAAGGGATCATAGATAATAACAGGGCGCTGTGCGGAAGCTTATGTGAGGGAATTAGGGTGTATCCTCCGGATTCTTTGGAGAATATGTCCTTTGATGCTATTTTTATCACATGCGGCAGGGAGGAGGAAGTACATTGGCAGCTTTTAAGCCTTGGAGTGGCGGAAAGCAAAATTGTCGTCGGCTATCATAATTTTATCAACCATCTTCTGTATAATGCGGTTCCGGATATTTTTGATTTGAGGCAGGCAGCAAAGCCGGACAGCCCTTTGGGCGGAAGGAAGGTATTGTATGACCTGCAGAACGGATTGGTTCTGGGAGGCGTTGAAACATGGGTTTACGATTTGGCCAAGGTGTTGAAAGAGAAGGGCTGTCAGGGAGTGTATTTGACTACGGATGCGGCGGGAGCCTGTGTCGTGGATAATACCTGTCCGGTTGAGGTTTTATACGATGGGAAGCTTTGCGGGGAGAAGGAGAAGGTGGAATTGTGCTTACGCAAAATAGTTGAGAACCTTCCCTGTACCATTGTGTGTAATTTCCCCCAGAATATCTTCTGGTCGGCATGTATTGCCAAGAGATTATATCCGGACAGGGTCAGAATTGCCGCCGTGCAGCATAGTGATGACGAGCTGTACTATGAAGCGTATGGTTTATGGAGCGAGTATATTGACAAGTATTTGACCATCAGCTCCCGCATGGAGGAGAAGCTATTGGCTTCCGGCATGGATAGGGGCAGGCTGTGCCGTTTGGAATGGAAAGCGGCCTGTGAAGAGAGGATGGACAGAACGTGGAGCGGGGAGGGGGCAGACTTGCGTATCGGGTATGCCGGCAGGATAACGACAGTGTCGAAGCGGGTGGATTTACTGCCGGTGCTGGCGGCAAAGCTGAGGGAGAGGGGCGTCCGATTCCGGATGGACATTGCGGGAACCGGGGAATATATGGATATCCTGCGGCAGCGGATAAGGGCCGAGGGCTTGCAGGAGTGTATCAGGCTTGCAGGATATATGGAGAGGAAGGAGATTCCGTTATTCTGGCGCGGGCAGGATATTATGGTCAGCTGTTCGGAAAGAGAAGGGCACAGCATTTCCCAGTCGGAGGCCATGGCGGGCGGGGCGGTTCCAGTGCTGACGGATGTATCCGGAGCGGCGGATGACGTCACGGACGGATACAATGGATATATTGTGGGAATTGGGGATATGGATGCTTTGGCGGACAGAATCTGCCGCCTGCATGATGACCGTGATCTGCTTGGGTGGATGGGACAAAACGCCCATGACACAATTTGGCATCGGCAGGCGGGGTTGGATTTGGGGGCGTTCTGGGAGGGGCTGCTGGAAGAAATGTGGCAGTCGTGAAAAGGCAGGAATGGTTTTTACAGCAAGTTCATGGAGGTCTGGCGAAAGATGAAGGCAAAGGTATCGGTGATTCTGCCGTCGCTGAATGTGGCGGATTATATCGGGGAATGCATGGACAGCGTGGTAAACCAGTCGCTGGAGGAGCTGGAAATCATCTGTGTGGATGCAGGATCCACGGACGGTACGGCGGAAATATTGAAGGAGTGTGCTGAAAGGGATGCAAGGGTGAAGCTGCTGCACAGCGGCATGAAAAGCTATGGGCGGCAGGTCAATATGGGGCTGGACTGCGCGGAGGGCGAATATATTGCCGTGGTGGAAACCGACGACTGGATAGAGCAGGATATGTATCGGCGGCTGTATGAGCGGGCGGCTGCGGATGGGCTGGACTATGCCGCCGGGGATTTTGATACCGTGACAAGGCTGCAGAGCGGGTATGATTATGCGGTCAGGCAGCGGCTTTTTCCGGACGAAGAAGGCCGGAAGCAGTATGGGCAGGTTCTTGGGCCGGATCAGATTGCGCGGCTGCGGGCCGCCGACTATGTGCTGTGGAAGGGGATTTACCGGAGGGAATTTTTGAATGCCAGCAGGATACGGCTCCATGAATCCCCCGGGGCGGCGTTTCAGGATATGGGTTTTTTGCAGCAGGTGAAGACCTATGCCCGAAGGGCGGTATATGTTGACGAGAGCTTTTATCGGTACAGGCAGGGGCGGGAGGCGGCTTCGTCGGGGGCTTTGGAGGGGCTTGCGTTTTATGAAGAGGAATTTCGCTGGCTGAATGGACGGCGGGATTTTCTTGAGAATTTAAGAGGAGAACATAGGAGCTATTATTATTTTACCATGAGCATTTCCTTTCTCACCAAATATGAGCAGATATTATCGAAGCTTCATGGGGAATGGAGGAATGAGAGGCTGGAAAAGCCGTATGGGTGGTTAAAAGGGCAGGTTTCTTATGGGATTGACAGCGGGCTTTTGCAGGAAGGTATGTATGGAAAAGAATTGTGGGAGAGGCTGACGCTTCTGCTTGCCTCTCGGGAGGAGCATGCCCGGATGATGATGGAATGGGAGAAAGAAAAAGAAAAACCCGTGCGGGAGCTTCTGCATAGGACGGGAAGCCGTTCGGCGGTCATATTCGGATGCGGCATGCGGGGAGAGAGGCTGATGCTTTTCTGCGATAGGAATCATATTCCCATCATTGGTTTTAGCGACAACAGGCAGGAGCTGCATGGGGGGAGACGGTTCGGTTTTCCCGTCATGCCGCCGCCGAGCCTGAAGGAAGTGCTGGCGAGGGAAGACGGGGTGGTGCTGTTGGCTATGAGGGAAGGCGCCGGGGAAGTGCTAGGGCAGCTGGAAGGTCTGGGAATCCCCAAAGAAAGGGTGTTTGATATGCCGCAGGGGATATGAGAGGAAGCTTTGGGGCGGAAAGGCGGCTTTACTTGGATGAGACGCTGGACGGGAAGCAGTTTTTTGATTTGGCTTGGAGGAAGGACTGGACGTGCAGCAGGCTTTTGGCGTTGGTTTTAGATGAGAGAGGGTTCAGGGAAGGTGGACGGAGGAATGGATGTTAAAATATCGGTCATACTGCCATCCTTAAATGTGGCGGAATATATTGAAGAATGCATGGAGAGCGTGCTGGCACAGACGTTCCGCGCGCTGGAAATATTGTGCATAGACGCTGGTTCCACGGACGGCACATGGGAAATTCTGGAGAGATACGCAGGGCAGGACAGCCGCATCCGGCTGGTCAGATCGGATAAAAGAAGCTACGGCTATCAAATCAATTTGGGCATGGATATGGCGAGGGGGGATTATCTGGGAATTGTGGAGACGGACGACTGTATTGGTTCCGATATGTACGAGGTATTGTACAAGGCGGCGGTCGAAAATGACCTTGACTATGTAAAAGCAGGTTTTTACACCATGGTCACGCCCTATGAGGGGGAACGATACCTTCTGGAACAGCCCTTGAACGACACGGATCAGATCATTTCTTCCCGGTATTTTGTGGAAAAGGAGCTGTCCCCGGACGTTTACATATGGAACGGAATCTATAAGGTATCGTTTTTGCGGGAATTTCATGTCAGGTTAAATGAAAGTCCGGGAGCGGCTTTTCAGGACTGCGGTTTTCGGTATTTGACGGATATGAATCTCCGGCGGGGAATGTTCTTAAAGAATTATTTCTACCGATATAGGAGGGATAACGCCGCCGCATCCACATACAATCGAAATTTTGCGCGGTTCAATCTGGAGGAGTGCAGGTATCTGCGCAGGAGGATGGAGGAATACGGCATAACGGACAGGGCAAGGCGGGCTTTTATGGCAAGGGAGACGGTGATGATGGCGCTTTCTCCTTATACCACGTTTCGGGAGCATAGTCTGCCGGACGAGGGGGTTTTGTCGGCGCTGAAGGAATTCAGGGAGATTATCATCAGGGATCGGGAGCGGGGACTTTTAAAGCAGGAGGAAATGTTTCCGGCCCATTGGATAGAGATGCGCCTGTTCACGGAGCAGCCGGAGGCCTATGAGGCTTACATTGGGATTAAAGCCAAGGCGGACTATGATATCTATGATAATTTTGTCCGGGAAATGGCTGGTAAAAAACAGATCGTCCTTTTCTGTGCGGGTAAGACGGCCCAATTTGCCCTCTGTCTTCTCAGAATGAACGGTCTGGAGAACATTGCGGCCGTCTGCGACAATGACCGCGGAAAATGGGGCGGTATCTTTCAGGGATATGAAATCCTGCCGCCGGAAGAGGCGTTTGGGCGTTATCCCGAGGCTCATTATCTGGCGGCGAACAGAGCCTGTCCGGAGAAGATAGCGCGGCAGCTGAGGGAGAGTGGAATCAGGGAGGAGAATATATCCGTATACAGGCTTCCCTTGAACGCTTTCGGATGTACGAATTTATTTATGCGGGAGCAGGTGTGAAAAGAAGCTCTGACGGATGTGACGGTTTATGTTCACAGCAATGGCTGTTTTGCGGACAAGTATGCAGTTTCACATCGAAAAATGCCGGAGCATGGTGTTTGGCATGACGATTTGAGGCTCCGCAGAGCGGAATCTAATGGGAGAAAATATGTTACACATCTTATTTGATATGCCCCAAAAGGGGAGGCGCGTCCTCTTGCGAAGCGGGCAGATGGGAGTTAATGTGAAAAAGGCCTTTCACATATCCTGATTTGTACGCCCGCTTTGGCGGGCAGATGGGAGTTAGTACAGTATGACAGCAGAACAGAGGCGAAGGGAGCTGCCGGGGGCCATAGTAAAATGGTATGAAATCGGGCGGGAAAGTAAAGCGGCATGTGTTGTAAATGGGCAGGGGAACAGTGCGCTGATAGCGGAGGCGCTGGAAGAGAAAGGATTATGCGTAAGCCGTCTGCCGCTGGCAGCATTGGACGGCATGGACGGCGGGAATGGGGATGGAGTTCATGGGAAGGAAGGACAGGCCGCGGCTTATACGGACGGGCGGCGCGGTACAGGTCAGGAAAGGGTGAGTGCGGAGGGGGCTAATGGGAATGAGGGGCAGGTCGAAGAGAACAGCGAAGCTTATGACGTTATCGCCGCGGTGGATGTAATTGAGTATGCGAAAAATCCGGCGAAGGTCTTAAAAAATATCCGGAAGCGGCTGAAACCGGGCGGGAAACTTCTGCTGGCGGCCGACAATCGGCTGGGAATCCGTTATTTCTGCGGAGATCAGGATGCTTTCAGCGGGAAAAATTATGACGGCGTGGAAAATTATACGCATCTGCTTCCGTGGGAGCGGGAAGAAATGAAGGGGAGGGCGTATGCCAAGGCAGAGCTTGCGGGATTTTTGGAGGAAGCGGGATTTAAGAGGCGTCACTTTTTCTCCGTGTTTCCCAGAATATCCAATCCTCAGCTTCTGCTGGCGGAGGACTATGTGCCGAATGAGTCCCTTGATATCAGGATTTTCCCGGAATATAACAATCCGGATACGGTGTTTTTGTTTGAAGAAGAGCTGTACCCCTCCCTGCTGGCAAATGGACTGCTGCATGGGATGGCAGACGGCTTTTGGATTGAGTGCCCGCTGGAGGAAGCGCCGCCGTCCGCCTATCAGGTCACGCTTTCCGGGGAACGGGGGAGGGAAAACGCCATGGCGTCTATTCTCCGGAGGGACGGCTTGGTGGAGAAGCGGGCGCTGTACGAGGCCGGAAAGGTGAAATTACGGCATTTGATGGACAATAATGAGTATCTGGCCGCCCATGGGGTCAGGATGATTCCTGCCGAGCTGAAAGAGGACGCCTTTGTGATGCCGTACATATCGGGAATTCCGGCAAACGATTATTTCAGGGAGCTGTTACAGCGGGATAAGAAGGCGTTTTTGGCTCAGCTGGATATTTTCTGGGAGATTATCTTGAATTCTTCGGAGCGGGCGGATGGGACAAAGGTAAACTGGGAGCGGTTTGAGCCGGGCTGGGAGAAGAGGAAGAAGGACGATCCGGGCAGGGAAAAGTGGAAGAGGATTGCGTTCGGTTCTGAGGAAGAGAGGGAGGAGCTGGGCGTTATCCTTAAGAGAGGATATCTTGATCTGGTTTCCTTAAACTGCTTTTACTGTGACGGCGCTTTTGTATTTTATGATCAGGAGCTGTTCCTTGAGAATGTTCCGGCGAAGGCGATTCTCCTTAGAACCATTGAATTTATCTATAAATTTAATGAACAGCTGGACAGGATTCTGCCGAGGAGGGAGCTTTTTGAGCGGTATGGTCTGATAAAGCATATGGATTTATTCTATCAATTTATCGGCATCTTTTTAAATATCCTGCGGGATGACGACGGGCTTTCGGATTATTTTAAAGAAGGAAGGCGGGAGGCGGGCGTCGTTTTGGAGAACCGCAGGCGGATGAATTATTCGGAGGAAGCGTATCCTTTGATTTTCAAAGATATTTTCCACCACACCATAGGCCGCAGGCTGTATCTGTTCGGTTCCGGGAGATATGCGAAACGGTTCCGGGAGAGATATCGCGAATATCCTGTGAGCGGGTATCTGGATAATGACGAAAGCCGCTGGGGAACGGAGGTTGACGGTCTGCCGGTGCTGCCCCCCGCCGCGTTAAGGGAGATGAATCCGGCGGAGTACAAGGTGATTGTCTGTGTTAGAAATTATGGGCCCATAGTGAAACAGCTGCACAGGGCGGGGATTCCGAATTTCAGTGTATTTGACCCGAATGCAGTTTATGACGAGGTATTTTCCGCCATGAGAAGGCGGGGGGAGACATGGGAGAAACCGGCTCCGGCAAGGAGGGAGGGAGTACTGCCTGTAAG
This sequence comes from uncultured bacterium, assembly GCA_948467735.1. GTDB lineage: Bacteria > Bacillota > Clostridia > Lachnospirales > Lachnospiraceae > Acetatifactor. Next base: position 19,561 of record CAOKFN010000014.1, on the reverse strand, counting down.
GGAAGCGGCCGTGGAGGGGAGCCGGAAATATCATGTGGGATATGCTGCGGGAGTGTTTGACCTCTTCCATATAGGGCATCTCAATCTTCTCAGGCGGGCGAAGGAGCAGTGCGATTATCTGATTGTGGGCGTTGTCACGGATGAGGGCGTCATAAGGCATAAAAAGTCCCGTCCGCAGATTCCCTTTGAGGAGCGCATTGCCATTGTGCGCGCCTGCAGGTATGTGGACGAGGCGGTGGAGATACCGCTGAACAACGGGGATACGGACGAGGCGTTTCGCAGGTATCGGTTTGACGTGCAGTTTTCCGGCAGCGATTACGCGGAGGATCCGAAATGGATGGCGAAAAAGGAATTTCTCCAGATGCACGGGGCGGATTTGGTATTTTTCCCGTATACGGAAGGAATCAGCACCACACAGCTGAAGGACAGGGTAAACGCTGCGGGCGGCGAAGTGAATGAAAGCATGGCGGCGCGCGGGGAGGGAGAATAAAACCTGCCGGGACGGACAGTTTTGTTGATGCGGCGGATTTGCAGGGCAGCGCCAAATCGTTTATCAAAGGGCTGGGCCATAGAAATAGGTTTACGGGAACTTATAAAGTGCGCAGAGAGGATTTTATATGAAGACGATCAAGGTCAAAACGGTTGATTTTAATTCCGGAAGGGTAAGCGAGCAGGAAAATTTGATTGTAAGGCTGCTGCGAAAAAAGTACGACGTGGTCATTTCCGAGGAGCCGGATTTCCTGATTTATTCCGTGTGGGGCAGGGAGCATCTGAAATATGACTGCACAAAGCTGTTTTATACATCGGAGCCTTTCAGCCCGAATTTTAACGAGTGCGATTATGCCGTCGGCTTTGATCCCATGTGTTTTGAACCCCGCTACCTGCGCCTGCCGCTGTCTGCCATAGGAATGGATGCCTCCATACAGGACAGGAGCGGATTTGCGGATATTGATATGGATGCCAGAAAGTTCTGCAATTTTGTCTATTCCAATGAGTTTGCCGGCAGCGGGGCTTTTCTCAGGAAAGAGTTCTGTCAAAAGCTCATGGCTTATAAGAGGGTGGACTGTCCCGGCATGGTGCTGAATAATATGGATTCGGATGCGATTCCCTCCAGATGGGACGGCGACTGGTATGGGGGAAAGATCAGATTTTTGAGAAATTATAAGTTTACCATTGCTTTTGAGAATACCTTGATGGACGGATATACCACGGAGAAGCTGGTACAGCCTTTTCTGGCGGGTTCCATTCCCATCTATTACGGGAATCCGAGAGCGGCCGAGGAATTTAACCGGAGGGCCTTTATTGACTGTAATCAATTTGACAATGATTTTGACGCGGTGATAGAGGAGGTAAAGCGGGTGGATCAGGACGCGGAGCTGGCCAAATACATGGTGATGCAGAGTCCTATGAGGAGGGGTTATGATTTTGACTGGGAGAGTCGTCTGCTTGCATTTCTGACTAGGATGATAGAAGACGGGCCCAAGCATTATGATCATATGGTCTGGAAAACGGCGTCCGTGGATGAGGACAGGCCGAATACGCTGAATTTTGCCATGTACCGGAGAGGGCTTGCGGAGGGGCTTCGGGAATGGAAGGAAATCGCAATTTACGGCAAAGGAAATTTCGCCATGAAGATTAGGGAATTTCTGGAGCTTAGCAAAATAGATACGGCGTCCGTCTGTCTTGTGACGAAAAAGAGCGACGCCGGAGGGGAGTTTATGGGGCTTCCCGTGAAGGCCATAGACGATTGGAGGCCGGAGACGGACGCGCCCCTTATCATTGCCGCCGTAAGGGAGGGCAGTCAGGAAGAGCTGATTCACAGCTTGATGGACAGGGGATTTCGGCATTTTTTATCCGTCAACGATTTTCTGGCGGCCGTGATACAAGGGGAACCGGAGCATCCACAGGCGGGAAATCGGGATGGGAGACAGGGATAGAAAATAAGGGTGGAAAGGGGATGGTTTCAGGTGAACGTCAGCTGCTACAATGCAAATATCGTAAATATAGAACGGCCGCTTCAGGGAATTCTGGATTTGAAGAAGGCCGGATTTGACAGCCTGACCGCGGAAATCGGAGTTTGGTTCCCGGATTTTTACGGCAGGGACAAAGAAAGCGGAAGGAAGTCCGGAAAGGAAAAAGTACGGAAAAGAGACATCAAATCGGTGTCGGAGCGTTATTCCCTGCTGTTTACATCATGCAGGGAGCATGGGATTCATATGCCGTTAGTGCAGGGGCCTTCTTTTGAATTAATGGACCCTCTCAAAGATGCCGCCGCAAGGGAGAACTTTTTGGGGAAAGAGGGAGCTGTGGATAGGGCGGCCCTTGCGGAAGCGGAAGCCGCGCTGATAGAGTTTGGCGTGAAGGCGGCGATGGAGTGCATTGAATTCTGCGGCAGGAACGGGGTGGAGCGCATTCTGATCCGGCCGGTTTCGGGGGACGGCGCTTACGGGAGGGAATGGGAGGTAAACCATGAATTTTACAGGAGACTCCTGCCGAAAGCAAAGGAATGGGGCGTGGAGATTTTGCTGCAGAACAGGTATCGAAATCTGGGCGGACATCTGGTGCGGGGCGTCTGCGCGGAAGCGTCTCAGGCGGCGGAATGGCTGGACAGGCTGAACGCGGAGGCGGGAGGGGATGTCTTTGGCTTCTGTGTGGATTCCGGCATATGCAGCATCTGCGGAAACGACATGCATGAGTTTATTACGATGCTTGGAAACAGGGTAAAGGCGGTGATCCTGAGAGACTGTGACGGAAAGAGCGACACGGCCATGCTGCCCTTTACCTGCGTGGGGGGAGGCGGCGTGCGGACCGATTGGACGGGGCTTATCCGGGGCCTGAGGGATATTGAATTTGACGGAGAGCTGATCGTGAATTTTTCCGGAACCGCGGCGGCGTTTTCGCCCCTGCTGCATCCTGCGGTTTATGGGCTGGCGAAGGAGGTCGGAGACTTTTTCCGGTGGCAGACAGGGATTGAGCGGACCTTGAAAAAGTATCGCTCGATTGCCCTGTTCGGCGCCGGGAATATGTGCCGGAATTATATGAAGTGCTATGGGGAAAAATATCCGCCTCTTTTTGCCTGCGACAATAACCCGAAGCTTTGGGATACGAAATTTGAGGGGCTGACGGTAAAGAATCCGGAGGAATTGAAGAAGCTTCCCAAGGACTGCGGCGTATATATCTGCAATATGTATTATCGGGAGATCGAGGCCCAGCTGAGGGAGATGGGAATTGAAAATATTGAATATTTCAACGACGAGTATATGCCCTCGTTTTATTTTGACAGGCTGGAGCGGGAGGAAGAATGAGAAGGATTTCCAAGCCCAAGAAAGCCTCTGTTATGGGAGTGTATTGTAGAGTTCGATGGCAGTTAGGGAATCAGCGTCCGGGCGGATGCGGAACTAAAATTTAGGAGGGACAGAGCGGTGGATATAGGAGTGCAGACAAAGAATGTGATAAGGTTTGATGAACCGCTGGAAGGGTTTATGATGCTGAAACGGGCGGGATTTTCCTGCTGTGATTTCAGCCTGAACGCCTGTCTGACAAGCGACAATTTGTATCGTCAGAAGGCGAATGATTTCTTTGACCGGCCTGCGGGGGCGCTGCGGGATTTTTTTGCGCCCTGCCGGGAAGCGGCGCAGGCCGCGGGGATCAGGATCAGCCAGATGCATATGCCTTATCCCATGTATGTGCCGGGAGGAAAGAAGGAATGGAACGATTATCTTTTTTCTGTTGCTGCGCCTAAGAGCATGGAGATATGCGCTTTTATGGAATGTCCTTATATTGTGGTGCATGGCTTCAAGCTTTCCCATTATCTTGGTTCGGAGGAGGCAGAGTGGGAGAAGACTTCCGGATTTCTGGAATCGCTGGCGCCCATGGCAAAGGAGCTGGGAATCTGCCTCTGCGTGGAGAATTTATATACTTCCGTCGGGGGACACATTGTGGAGGGGCCTTGCTGCGACGCCCGGAAGGCGGCGAAACGGATTGACGAAATGAATGAAAGGTTCGGCGGGGAGGTGCTGGGGTTCTGCTTTGATACCGGACATGCCAATCTTGTGGGAATTGACTTTGAAGATTTTATCGCTGCGCTCGGACATAGACTGAAGGTGCTGCATATCCATGATAACGACGGGTGCGAGGATCTGCACCAGATTCCGTTTACCTTTACCCGAAGCCGCGAAAATCTATCTTCCACGGATTGGGGCGGTTTTGTCAGAGGACTGCGCAGGATTTCATTCGACGGGGTACTGAATTTTGAAACCGCGCCCGTGCTGACTGCTTTTCCGGAAGTGATGAAACAGGATGTACTGAGGCTGATCGCGGATATCGGAACATATTTTGCAGGAGAGATACGGACGCTAAGCTCTGTCGGCGGTGGGAACAGAGCGGCAAAGGGATAGCATGAAATGAGTCTTCGGGAATAAAAGGCTGCATTTCTATGCATTTTATACAAAATCGTCAATTTATAATCGGTAAAAATGCTGAAAATTTTTTCTCCCTTGATTTTTTGATGTTTTGCATATAATATAAAAATATATGAATAAATGTTAGAAAAATATAGGGTTTGTCTAAAAACTCATTTCTGGTGTCTGCGCCTTTTTTTGCGTGATATTGGAATCGGATGTAATCAACATGGTTCGCTGTGTCTCCTTCGTTCGGTATTAATTTTGCGCAGGCTGGGGCGTATGTCCGCCGGAAAGCGTTTTTCGGATGTGCCCTGTAGAGAGAGGAGAGGGAAAATGAGCAAGGCAACAAAATGGCGTTTGACCAAAAGGGTCAAACGGGCGGCTGCATTAGCAATGTCTGCAATCCTGATGGCGGGAAGTCTGTCGATGGGCAGTATTGCGGCAGAAAGCGATGGGGCTGCGAGCACTTCTTCCAACAGCGTTTCCTATGAAGTGATTGAGTTAAGCGAAACGGACAAGCTGGAAGTAAAGAATCAGGACGGCGAGGATGGAAGTGGGGGGGGGCAGTTCGGAATCTGATCCTAATGAACCCAATGGTTTTGTGGCATCTAAGCCTGTGGAGGGTATTACTTATGAATTTAATTTCGCGGACGCGGCGGCTAAGGTATACGACCTGAACGGTGCGGCAGAAGCGGCGGAGGGCGCCGCAATGAAGAGCGCGGGGCTTGTGACGGTCAACGGCGCCAATGGGGCGGTATTCCATGACAAGCAGCATGGCTCCAGCAAAGCAATGAATATCGATATCGCGGTGGCAGGCACTGCCAAGGTGAGCATATATGCCTGCCAGTTTACCGGAGCAGACACATATACCATGGCTAGCGCCACGGGTACGGTGACGCCCGCGACTCAGGATGCCAAGGTGGATCATTGTGATGACACCGTGGATTTCTACTACAAGGGCGGGGCCGGAAGCATAAACTTTGTAAGCACGGGAGGATACCTGCATAAGATAACCGTAACGCCCATCGAGGAGTCAGAGATTCCTGGCGGTGGCGGCGGAGATGGCGGCGACACGGAGGTTGATCCCAGCGAACCCAACGGTTTTGTGGCGCCTGCGCCTGTGGAAGGTATTTCTTATGAATTTAACTTTGCAGACACATCGGCCAAGATATACGACCTGAAGGGTTCGGCGGCGGCAGTTCAGGGCACTGCAATGAAGAATGCGGGGCTTATGACGGTGAACAGCGCTAATAAAGCGGTATATCATAGTGAACATGGCGTCAGCAACGCAATGGATGTGGATATTGCGGTGGCGGGTACCGTCAAGGTAAGCATATATGCCTGCCAGTTCACAGGAAGCCATACATACGCTATGACCAGTACCACAGGTGTTGTCACGCCCGTGACACAGTCGGCGGATGTGGGACAATGTAACAGCACTGTGGATTTCTATTATAAGGGCGGGGCGGGCAGCGTAAATCTCATCAGTACAGGAGGATATCTGCATAAAATAACGGTGACTCCCATTGAGGAATCCGAGATTCCTGATTTCGGCGGCGGCGACACGGAAGTTGACCCCAACGATCCCAATGGCTTTATAGCGCCTGCGCCGGTGAAGGGGATTGCTTACAACTTTAACTTTGCGGACACAACTGCTAAGATATATGACCTGAAGGGTGCGGTGATGGCAGCGCAGGGCACCGGAATGAAGAACGCGGGGCTTGTGACGGTGAACAGCGCCAATCAGTCGGTGTATTGGAATGACCATGGCGCAAGCGGCGCTATGGATATTGAGATTGCCGTGGCAGGCGACTGTAAAATCAATATTTTGGCATGTGCGTACAGCGGCGACGCCGATACTTATACGGTAAGTTCTGATACCGGAACCATCAGTGATCCTGCAACACAGAATGCAAAGGTTTCAAGCGATAAAGCGCCTGTGACCTATACCTATACCGGAGGCGAGGGGAGTATAAGGCTGGTAAGCACCGGCGGCTATGTCCATGGGATCGACATTGTCCCCATCATCAAGAGGGAAAACAGAAAGATCGAGGTATGGGATTTTGCGGAAGTACAGGAGAATGATGCGGCGCTTTACCATAACAATATTACTTCCGGATTCTGGGCACAGAGCGGCCTGATCGGTTCCAACAGCGGCAAGGCGGATCAGGATATTGAGCTTGAATATACCGTAAACGCGAGTAAAACCGTAAACATCGGCGACTTGACCATGAGATATCAGGACGGCGACAGGATTTACGGCGATGTGACAGGAAAGCATTTTGCTCCTTACAGTACGATGACCTATGAGGACGGTTACAAGGCAGACGGCCTCTGGTATTGTAATGGAACGGGCGGAACGGGCAGACGTTATGTGATCATTAACAATGTGGAAGCAGGGGACAAGGTTGTGGTGTACATGGGTTCCCATACGAAAGAAAATAACCTTGTACATTTCCAGTATCAGGGAGGAGACGCCTCTCAGGACGATACGGCGGAAATCGGATATCAGGAGGGAAGAAAGTACGAATTTATAGCAAAGCATGATGGCGCCTACAAGATATATGTGGACAGCAGCACCAACGTAAAGCCTTTCTGGCACAGAATTATGGTGGTGCCCGGCGCAAAGGTCAGCGGCTCCGTTGACTTGGCTTCCGCGCAGATTTCCGGATACGGCTTGAAATTCGTGAACAATACCACGCAGGAAGAAACCATTGCGGATGTGGCGGAAGACGGCGGATTCACTGTCACCTTGGCGCCCGGCTATCAGTATACGGCTGTTCTCACGGGCGTGGTGGGCTATGGACTGACCAATGAGAGCAAGATAGTGGCCGTACCGGATTCTGCAGCGGTAGAAGGTGTGTCCGGCGTCAGTCTGGCAGTTGAACAGAAGGATGTGCAGAAATTCAGCGGTACCTTTGCCGGATTTGGTTCGGAAGTTGATATGACGGCGGTGAAGGTGGTTCTTGTGGCGGCTGCGGGTTCCCAGAAGGAGAATGTATCTTTTCTGCTGACAGCGGACGGAGCGTTTGAGGCTTATGTGGAAAGCGGCGTATCATACACGATCACAATGGAAGGCGTGAATGATTATGAACTCACAGGGAATACGGAAGTGCTCCTGACCGCTGCGGAGGAGAGGGAAGTGGCAGTTGCCAAGAAGGCAGTCAGCAGCGTGTCGGGAAGCTTCCTAGGGCTGGAAGGAGATGCGGCTGTGACCTCCTTAAAGTTTGTCAATATGGAGGACGACTATGAGTATGCGGCATCTGTCAGCGGCAATACTTACAGCATTTCTCTTAGGAACGGAACTTATGAGGCAGCGGCAGTGGTCAGTGTGAGCGGATACACCACCATTTCTCATGTGGTTGTGGATGGCAGCGCCGTGGAGAGGGATCTGCTGTTTGTGACCAATGCCAAGGTGACGGCAATTCCTTTTGTGTCGGATATTTATGTGGGATATCCTGACAAGGACAACAACTATAAAACCGTGCGTGATGCGGTCAGGGCATGTGAGGGGATGCGTCTTTCCAATGCGACAGACAGGATTACCGTACACATTGCGCCCGGCATATATAGGGAACAGATTATTATCAACGTGCCCTATGTGACATTTACCAATGACGAGCCGGAAAAGGAAGTGAAGCTCACATGGTATTATGGCGTCGGATATCAGTATTACAGTATCGGCACCGACGGATATTACTCGGAGGCGGCTGCCTTTGATAAATTCGGTAAGAATTCAGCTCAGAAATGGGGCGTCGCCACATACATCAAATCAGGCGCGGTTGAATTCCGTGCGGAGAATATCACCTTTGAGTCCTCTTTCAACAAATATGTGACGGAGGAGGAAATTGCAGACGGAGTAATTCCCGGGGGCAATGATAAAAAGGATTATGACAGGACGGCGCCGGATGCGGATGTCACCAGCAAGGCAGGTACGGAACGTGCGGCGGCCGCTGCGGTAGAGGGCAATAGAGCCGAATTCTATCAATGTAGGTTTATCAGCAGTCAGGATACGCTTTATACCGGAAATAATATTAACGGATATTTCAAGAACTGTTATATTGAGGGGAATACCGACTATATTTTTGGCGGCGGCGACTTTGTGTACGACGGCTGCGAGCTGAATTTCTTTGGCTACAGTGATAAGGAGAACGGCGGATATATTACGGCTGCTGCGGACGGCAGTACCTATGGGTATGTATTTAGAAACTGCTTTATTACCGGCAATAAGGATATGAAGGTGGGAGCAGGAGATTTGGGCAGACCTTGGAGGGCGACAGCCACAGTAAGCTATCTTAACACCAAACTGGAATATGCTAAAATTATCCTGCCCAGAGGCTGGAACGACATGAGCGGCAATTTGGCTAAGGATGCAAATTATGCCGAGTATCATACGACTGCCGTAAACGGCGATGTTGTTGACTTAAGCGGTCGTGTCACAGGCGTAAAGACAGATAATCCCATACCGGATATATCCGTGGTATTCAAAGGCTGGACGCCTGTATATTATCGGGCGGACGCCGATAACATAGCCTTTGACAAGGAATTGACGGTCAAGGCTCCCGGCGGGGACAGCATTGAGGCGGGCGATGTATTGACTGCGGACTTTTCTCTAGGTGAGAACGAATACAATAATGTGTCCGTGATCAGATGGTACAGAGTTGCTGCCGACGGCACCGAAAAACTGGTTAAGTCAGCAGTGGCACAGTTTGACCGGGAATATATAGTGACGGCGGAGGATAAGGACTGCCATATCAAAGCGGTGGTGCTTCCCGAGACGGTAAGCGGTTATACCGCAGCCGAGCAGACGGCGACGTCCGCAGCTGCAGTCGGAGAGAAGAAGCCCGAGCCAAGTCCTGATACGAGGCCTATTGAGGAAATTATCCAAGATGCATTGGAAAAAGACAGTGTGGACGCGGCTGTGGAGGAAATTGTCACTTCGGCGGACATGAAGGAGCTTTCCGATAAAATGCAGTCTGACGATAAAGTGCTTGAGCAGATGAAGAAGCTTGATGAAAGGTGTCAGGGAGAAAAACAAATCACTGTTAAAATTGAAGTTGTAGAGGAAGCAGAATCGGAGATAGACAATTCAAAGGTTGACATGGTCGGGGCTGCTGTCAACGCACAAGGGAATGAGGCTGTCCTGAAGGTGTCGAAGCCGGAGAAGCTGGTCGAGGTCGAGGATGAAAAGCTCACGAAAAACGTCCAGCTGGATATTAAGCTGACAAGCGGAGGTAAGGAAATTAAGGAGTTAAAGGTGCCTATGGTCATTACGCTTCCTCTGCCCTCCAGCCTGAGAGACGGCAATATGGACACGCTGGTACTTCTTCACTATGCGGATGACGGCACTTATGAGGAAGTAAGCTTCAAGATGAGTGCGGATTGTATCGTGACCTTTACGGTATCACATTTCAGCACCTTCGTATTTGCTAAGGAAGGCGGGGCAGCACCTGAGGAAAGCCCTTCGCCCGCGCCGGAAGAGAGTCCTTCGCCCGCACCTGAGGGAAGCCCTTCGCCCGCGCCGGAAGAGAGTCCTTCACCCGCGCCGGAGGGAAGCCCTTCGCCCGCACCGGGAGAGAGTCCTTCACCTGCGCCGGAGGGAAGTCCTTCGCCCGCGCCGGAGGGAAGTCCTTCGCCCGCGCCGGGAGAGAGTCCTTCACCCGCACCTGAGGGAAGTCCTTCACCCGCGCCGGAGGAAAGTCCTTCGCCCGCACCTGACGAGGATGACGATGACGACAGCGATGATGACGGAGAGGTCGTGGAGACAGGATCGGATGTCACCGCCCAGCCTGCTAAAACCGGCGATTCACTGCCTGCGGTACATCTTATTGTGATAGCTGCGGCAATGGCTTTTATGATGATGGCGTTGATACTTATCTGCCATAGAAAAGACAGGAGAGAGTAATAAGGTTTAAAATAATGTTCTTACAGGACTGCTGCGAGGCGGAATTTTCGGCTGGCAGCAGTCTTTTTTTGTCTGATAAGAATTCAGGGAGCGCGGTCATTATGGAAGGAATGCAAAAAAGGCATGGCCAAGAGGGCAGGGAGGAGGAAAAGGAAAAAATAGAAAATAAGACATAAAAATACAATCGTATTGCAGCAGATATGGAAATACAATAGATATAAAAGCAGATATGGATGGATGAAGGGAATGAATCAAAAACTGGAAAATTTACTACAGCTTGCGCTTCAGACTTCGGAGGAGGACAGGGAACGGACAGAGGATCTAAATGTAGGTTTTAACGAAATAACACGCACATGGGAGCTGATTGTGAAGTATCATGGGAGTCTGGATGTACTGGAGACATTGGGGGTAGAGGTAGAATATCTGATAGCGGGCTACGCCATATTGACCGTGCCGGAGCAGCTGGTAGAAAATATTGTGGAACTGGAACAGATAGAATATGTGGAAAAGCCTAAGAGGTATTTTTATGAGGCGGAGATGCCCACGGAGGGCTCCTGTATTGCGCGAGTGAGGCTCAGGGAGCCGGATTTGACAGGAAAGGGTACGTTGATTGCTGTTTTGGACAGCGGAATTGATTATCGACTTCCTGAATTCCGCAGCAGCAACGGAAAAACCAGAATCCTTTATCTATGGGACCAGACACTGCGTCCTTCGTCAAGACCATCCGACTCCGGTTCGGAAAGCCCGGAGGACGGATTGAACCCGGAACAGGGGCGCAGACAGCCGCCGGAAGGCTTTACAGTGGGGGTGGAATTCAATGCGGATCAGATTAACCTTGCGCTGGATGCGCCTGCCGGACAGCAGTTTCAATTTCTGCCCAGCGTAGATACCAGCGGGCATGGAACGGCGGTGGCGGGTATTGCGGCGGGAAACAGCGGCACATATCAGGGGGCGGCGCCGGAGGCGGATCTGCTGATCGTAAAGCTGGGGCTTCCCGATGCGTCCTCCTTTCCGCGGACGACGGAGATCCTGCGGGCGGTGACTTATGCCATTGAGAAAGGAGTGGAACTTCAGATGCCGGTTGTAATCAATCTGAGCTTCGGCAACACCTACGGCGCTCACGACGGAAGTTCTCTTTTGGAACGTTTTCTGGATAATGCGGCGGAAATTGGACGCACGGTTATCTGTGTGGGCGCCGGAAATGAGGGGAGCAGCAACGGACATCTGGCGGGAAGTCTGCTGGAGGAATCCGTCCGGAATATACGCACAGGTGCGGGAGGCGTGCCGGGAAGCAGAGCGGGGACAGGTTCCGGAAGCGGTGCGGCGGTTCCCAGTCGAATGGGAAATGCAGCTGCCCGGACGGCGTTCATAGAACTTGCGGTGGCGGATTATGAGCGCAGCCTCAATGTCCAGCTTTGGAAAAATTATTGTGACGAATACCGTATTTATCTGCGATCGCCCGGAGGACAGGAGGCTCAGCTGCCCAAAATGATCAATGGAGGAAAATATACCCTGCGTCTGGAGCAGACGGAAATATTCGTGTATTTTGGACAGCCTGCGCCTTACTCGGTGGCGGAAGAAATATATTTTGAAATGATTCCGCTGGAGCGCAATTATGTCAACAGCGGCGTGTGGACTATCCGACTTGAACCGGAGCGGGTGGTGACGGGAAGGTATTATTTTTATCTGCCGTCTGCCGCTGTCCGCAGCAATGGCACGGGTTTTTATCGCTCCACGCCGGAAGTGACGCTGACGATTCCGGCCACTGCCGCAAAAGTGATCAGCGTGGGTGCCTATGACAGTACTTATGAGGCTTATGCGGATTTTTCGGGAAGAGGATATGCGGACGCCAACCGAACCATCGGAGTGGTTGCGGCGGGACTGGCCAAACCGGATTTGGCCGCGCCGGGGGTGGGGATACTTGCACCGGATATTTACGGAGGATATACGCCTGTCACGGGGACCTCTTTTGCGACGCCCATCGTTGCGGGGAGCGCGGCGCTTTTGATGGAATGGGGAATTGTGAGAGGGAATGATGTGTTTTTGTATGGAGAGAAGGTGAAGGCGTATTTAAGGGCCGGGGCCAAAGCGCTTCGGGGGGAGAATTACTATCCCAACGACAGGGTTGGCTGGGGCGGCCTCTGCGTATCTTCAAGTATACCGACCTGAGGCAGTTCGGGTCTGCCGGAGTGAAAATAGCTTATTATTGAAAGCCTCCTATGATAAACGCAGATAAGTTTGCCTATGAGTCAGGCACTGCAGGCCAAACTCAAAGAATAGGAGCGCCGTTCAGGACAGGGGGAGCGGCAGGAGAAAAAAGAAAAGAGAGGCATCCGTTGAGCCGTCGGCTGTTTAAAAAACAAGGGGAAGTCCCGCTCATCAAGCTCCCCATATAAAGCGGCGCTATCAGTAAATAGAAAATACATTGACATTATTAACAACATGTGCTAATAATACTATAGATTAACCATGAAACGATGATTACAGAGTTAAATGCTGCGGAGGTGGGCATATGGAAAATTCAGCTAGAAATTTTGTGAGGATTATTACGGAAATATGCAAGGAAGAAAATATTGAATTAGAATCTTATTCTTATGACTGGATATTTCGATTGCATAAGGATGGCGTTTATAATTATATTATGGGATATCAATTTGGGCTAAATTCAGCATCTGTAAACTCAATCTGCTGTGATAAAAGTGCGGCAAGTGAGATAATGACTTCTTTAGGAATTCCTAATGTAGAGCATTATTTTTTTATGTCTCCAGTAAATCAGAAATATGTAAGTAAACATGGAAATTGGGAAAATATGATGAAGCTGTTAGAAAAGTACGGAAGAATAGTATGTAAATCCAATGAAGGAACCGGAGGTAATTTGGTTTTTCGGGTAAGCAGTCAATATGAGCTGGAAAACGCTGTCTTCAACATATTTAAGAGAACACGTTCCATGGCTGTTTCGCCTTATTATGATATAGAGAACGAATATCGAATCATCGTATTAAATGGAGAAATAAAATTAGCATATATCAAGCAGCGGCCATGTGTTGTAGGAGACGGCATACATACGGTGAATCAATTGTTATTTGAGTATGCTGCCAATAATGACAATGATGTAAAATTAAATGAGATAGACCCTAACGATTATCATATCATTTTAAATAATGGTGAAGTATATTATTTGAATTGGAAGCATAATTTAGGGCAGGGGGCCTATGCGCAAATCGAGGATTTTAACTTTATAAAGGAAAAAATGAATGATATTATTTTTTCCGTGATAAATAAAATGAACATTAAGTTTGCTTCCATTGATATTGTAAAGTGCAATGAGGAATATAAGGTTTTGGAAATAAATAGCGGCGTAATGATGGAACATTTTTCGCAGCAGGATGAAAATACGTACAGCATAGCAAAAAATATTTATAAAGAAGCAATATTAAGCATGCTGAAGCAGGGGGGATGTAGAGATTGATACGAGATCAGCTTATATTTCCATTAATAAAAGAAATTTGTCTGGAGGAAAACATTACATTTATGGAGGAACCATCCAGGGGGATGTTTGGAGTCATGATATTTCCAAACGGAAAAAAATACTTTGTCAAGGATGTCAATTTTAACTTAAATTATGTCTCGTCTGTCAGGATAACAAGAAATAAAGCGTTAACGTCATATTTCCTTGAGTTATTTGGTTATAACGTGCCTAAGTATACCATGGTCTATTCCGAAAATAAATGTAGAAAATATGGACTGCAGGATAATTTAGCGAAAGGAAAAGAGTTTGCGAAAGCATTAGGGTATCCTTTGATTTTAAAGATAAATGATTCTTCAAAAGGGCAGGGAATATTTAAGGTTTATGAGGAAAAAGAGTTAGTGGAAAAGGCACAAGATATATTGCTCCAAGCTAATACGTTTCAGATTCAAAAATATTATGATTATAATGATTACAGAATGGTTGTTTTGGGAGATAAAATTATTTCTGCCTATCAAAGAATTCCGTTGTATGTTATTGGTGATGGAGTGAGTTCTGTAAAACGTCTGCTTGAACAAAAACAAGAAAGCTTTATAAAGGCGGGCAGGGATACCATTATCAATGTTTACGACAGCGATATAAAAAATAATCTGCTAAAATTAGGCTATAATCTTGAGACAGTGTTGGGCAATGGTGAGAAATGTGAATTGAGATTTATATCTAACCTGTCTGCAGGTGGGGAGTGTGTTGAATTAACAGATAAAATACACAAGGACTATGCTGGGTTAGGTATAAAAATCTCACAAGATTTGAATTTACATTTATGTGGTATTGATATAATGTGTCCGGATATAACGAGTAATATGGTGGATTATATTATACTTGAAGTCAATAGTTCCCCGGGATTGGATAATTATGCTTATAGTGGGAGACGGCAGGAACTATATGTAAAAGAATTATATAGAAAAGTAATATTATATATACGTGATACGATAATGAGTTAGTGTGGAGGAATATTACGGGAGATTTCTCTTATCATGTCCATGCCTGCAGCGGCGTTTGGCAAAATACATTTGGAAGTGATGGATGTCAAAATTTTGAATATGTACCATCTTTGTCAGAAAGGGATAATACATATGCGCCGGAACAGTGCGATGGATCCGGATTATGGAGATAGACAAATTTGTTCTATGAAAAAGAAATTCAGGTATATTTCCACCCATTGACAGACTGGAATATTTATGTTATTCTAAATTTACTCTTTGCACTGCATATAAATCTACAGTACAAACTGAACAGGCCGTGACGAACGTCATGGAGTCGGGTCACATAAGTGGCAGTGGAATCTTCATCCACGGGACAGTAGCTGCTAATACTGTTCGTGGGTGTTTTTTAATGCTTTTTTATAAGGATATTCTTCTAAAATCCCCACATATATTGGTGTCATAGAGCTATCTTACATTTTGGAGGTAACTTAATATGAAGGAAAACAGGATTATGAAAAAGGAGAATGAAAATTTTGTGGGTGATTTCCAGAAAGTCGCAGACAGGGTGAGCGCCATGAGCATTACAGGTAATATAATACTGTCCGCATTTAAGCTCATCGCGGGTATCGCAGCACATTCCAATGCGATGATCAGTGACGCGGTTCATTCTGCATCGGACGTATTCAGTACGGTAGTGGTAATGATTGGAATCAGGCTTGCCTCAAAGAAGGCGGATAAAGAACATCCCTATGGGCATGAACGTCTGGAATGTGTGGCGGCTATTATATTGGCAATGGTTCTTTTTATGACAGGGCTTGGTATTGGGATGAAGGCATTGAGAAGCATTTTTTCCGGCAGTTATAACGATTTGCAGGTGCCGGGAATTTTAGCGCTGGCTGCGGCAGTAGTATCCATTATAGTCAAAGAGGCGATGTTTTGGTATACAAAAATTTATGCGGTTAGAATTGATTCCAGCGCATTGCTGGCAGATGCATGGCATCACCGTTCAGACGCATTTTCTTCCATAGGGGCTTTGATAGGGATTGTGGGAGCAAGGCAGGGGTTTCCGGTCATGGACTCCATTGCCAGTCTGGTGATCTTTGCGTTTATCGTAAAGGCGGCATATGACATATTTAAGGATGCCATCGACAAAATGGTGGACCATTCCTGTGACGAGGAAACAGAAAGACAGATTTGCGAATGTGTTATGAGGAACAGGGAAGTGATGGGGATAGATTCCCTTCATACGCGTATTTTTGGCAATAGAATGTATGTGGATATAGAAATTGCGGTGGATGGTTCTTATACTCTGAAAAGGTCTCATGAAATCGCAGAAGAAGTCCATGAGGACATTGAAAGGAATTTCCAAAAGATTAAGCATATTATGGTGCATGTGAATCCGGCACAGGCAGATATGTGAATTGGGTTCTGCCATACATGCAGCTGGAAGCCGCAGAGTTTGGGAATGTTTGATTTCCAATAAAGTTTCCAATAAATGAATGGGGCTGGTGTCCGGAGGCTGTGTGCAGTAAAAAACGATGCCGATAGGGAGGACATATTTCAAACTGTGTTTTTGAAGTATGTCCTTTGTTCTGTTTCTTTTGAAAACGACGAGCATGAAAAGGCATGGTTTATCCGGGTTACTATGAATGCCTGCAAAGATTTATTGAAAAATTTTTTCCGCCAGCGCGTTTTTTATGTAAAGTAAATTATTGTCCTATCCAAATTACCGATTTATTCAGTTTAATTATGGGAATATTTTCACACATAGTTTTCGTTTCTGCTTTGATATATTATAGCTGTTTTAGACAAGCCTGAATTTCGGCACATACGGCGCGGTCATTCTCGAATATCTTCGCAAACAGGCGTTTCAGCGTTTCCTGTGTGTCTTTTTGCATAATCAAAGCTGCGGACTGCTCAGTGATATCATATCCAGTCTTGGGACCCACGCCGAGAGCGCGCCATATCTTCCATCCGATACCATGTGTTTCATCATTTCCATCCATGATATACCGTGCAAAAAAAACATCCTTCAGTCGATCATGTATTTCCTTATCTGTGCAGATATTGCATAACATGTTATCCGTTCCGGAAAAGCCTTCCGCGGCATGCCATCTTGCTTCGATCGGCACACCGTTGATGCCGTTCATCATTCCGGCAATATCCATGGCGTTTTCAGCCGTTACATGGTCGAGCGCATTCATAATCACGCCTTCAAGCGCCGCATGCTCCTTATAGGACAGGGCAGATACCATGCGTTCAAGAAGTTCTCTACAGGACATGTCAGGCGCGGTATTGCCGGTGATGACAATAGCGTCGCGAAGTACGGAATGCCAGTTCTCTGACAAAGCATGAAGCTGTGAATCCAGGCCATATACAGTATCCGCATCATACCCCGCTGCAAGAATCCATTCCATTTCGCTTTCTAACCGCAGCAGGGTCGGGAAGCCATTATCCAGAGAAACTTTGATTGCGGAAAGCACCTCTTCCCGTGTGCTTGTACCATCAAAGCGCCGCCATGAGAATCCTGCAAACCGTGCCAATGCATCTATATAATTGTCGTCCCAGCGCCAGCCGCTTCCAAATCCCGGAAGGGTATGCGGCTCCACGGTATCATCCCACGGATAGTCGAAACCAAACGCCAGTGTTGATGCTGTCAAAAGACAGTGGTAAATGGAGCCATGATGGTTTTCCAGCGGATGATCGCCGCAGGGACGGCAATGGATGCAATAGCGGCGGTTCTGCGTACACCAATACGGCGTTTCTTCCGTGTATCCGCGGGCAATGACCAGCGCAGACGCAAGCGCGGCAGTGAAGTTATCCGATTCCGCACCTACTGGAAAGGGTACTTGATGTTCTAGGATTTTTTTCATTTTGCTTTTACCATAGCCTTTTCGCATTCAGCGTTCTTGCATGTATTCTGCAATTGCTGAACATGTGAAGCTTTCCTTTCTTTTCATTTTCTATTTTTTAAATAGTATACCATTGGATCGGACTGGCTGCAATGCTCTTTCCCACAGAATCAAAGGATCCGGCACATGATTATAAATTAATAATAATGTCAATGGCATACAATAGATACCGTCCAAGGCAGCGCGTGTTCGGCGGCACGTCCAATGTCCTTGACTTCCTGCCCCTTGACCGTTTTGGCAGCAGCCGCATCATCACATACAGCTATGCCCGGAGCAGGCGAAGACACACATCTTAGAGGACGAACCCGCTTTCAGAGCCTATCTTAATCAGGTATGGGCGGAAGCGATGGAGGGATACAGAAGCGGCAGATGGGAGCTGACAGTCAGCATGGAAATGGTGCGCTGTCTAAAAGAACACTAGAGGGACTTTATGCCGGAGGATACCAAAGCGGGGATGATACAGGCTTTCCTTGACAGCTGACCCGGCGATATTGTCTGTTCAAAGCAGGATTACAAAAAAAGGAATTTGAATGGTATTGGACCACGTAACTGCCGTAAAAAAGTTTCTGAAAAAAACGGCAAATTGCCTGCAGCCTATGATAAAGCTGTACGAAGAGTCAAATGTGGCATGATGCTTTTGCAAGTCTGACACTCCTTTTTTGAAAGGAGAGATGCGATGAGTGAAAAAAGAGATAACCGTAATCGTATTTTGTGTGAGGGCCAGTATCAGCGCACTCTTAAAAAAGCATATAGGTAAAGCCGCCTGCTTTACCTATGTAGCTGCCGATTTTGCAGGGACAAATATGAGAAAGTATGAAACGATTTGAAAAAATACTTTGGATACACACAGCTTCGGAATCGTTCAAAAAACCTGTAAAATCATAATGTCATTTTACTTTTTTTATTTTTTGGGGGGACAAGATATAGGAAGATATGCTATGATATATGACGTAGAGTGTTTTCGGGGGTCATGGAGAAAACCTTGAAAACATGGGAAAAAGCGAGGTTATACCGAGATATAAGGAGATATGAGAAACATGGTAAAAATACTCTTTGTCTGCCACGGCAGCACGGCGGAAGCCGGGAATTGGCGGCACTTGTGGGGCAGAACGGGGCAAATCGCGGCAGTTTGGAAAGTAGGTTACTACGGTTTTACTACGAGTGAGGAAACGAAAAAAGAGCCTTTGATTCAAGCCCTTTTTCCGTGATTATGTACTTGTTTTACTTTCTTAAGATGCCTGCTGCGGTTCTGCAAAAAGGCATTTTTCTAAAAGCATCTCTTTGCAATCAGAATAGCCGAGTAAGTAGGCGAGCATCCCATACCGGGAGCCGAGAGCATTCTGCTCGCTGATGTAGCCGTCTATCAGCAGTCTGGCTTCCTTAGACAGATCCATCTTATCAAGCTTGTCGGAGTATTCGTCCGATTTTCGGATGATCGCCTGATATTCCCCGTCACTGTTTGTGATGCCATTCATGACGCTGTTCATGCGGATGCTCATCAACTGATACAAAGCAGGTTCCATTCCCATCCAATCCCTCCTTTCTTGGTGTCGTATCTTACCTCTGAAACTAAGGATTGGCAAGTGGGAAAATTAGTTATAAAAATTCATAAAAGTTTTGTTGCAATAGCCGATATAAAATAATAAAATAGAGATAGAAAAGTATGAATTGAAACGGAAGAACCATACTAACAAAGGAGGTGTTTATTATGGCAACTTCAAGTATCACAAAGAATTTTGTCATTTCCGGCAAGGAACAGGTGGAGATGTTCATCAATGCGATTGAAGAATCTGCCAAGAACCGTCCTGTTCATATACCCGTGGCTGCGAGAGAAATAACAGACGAAGCAGAACTGGTGGAATTTATGGCAAAATGGGAGAAAGCAAATG
>CAOKFN010000013.1 GCA_948467735.1 uncultured bacterium | reverse complement strand
AAATTCCCTTGCAGGAATACGGCGCTGGAAGGGCGGTTACGGAACAAATTGCCGTGAACGGCAATTGAATGGAGATGATAGGATTGAAGAGAGAGATTGAGAGAGAGGCAGCCGGGGGAGACGGTATGCAGGGGAATGCTTACAGGGGCGGAGGACTCAGGGGCCGTTACACCTTGGAACTGCTGGAAAAGCGCATAGGGTATCGTTTTCATAATCTGGCGCTTTTAAAACAGGCCATTACCCATAGTTCTTTTACCAATGAGCAGAGGATCCGCAGGCTGGAAAATTATGAACGCTTGGAATTTCTTGGAGACGCGGTGCTGGAGCTGGTATCCAGCGAATTTCTGTTTCGAGAGCATGGGAAACTGTCAGAAGGAGAATTGACGAAAATGCGAGCCTCCATGGTATGCGAGCCTTCCCTTGCCTTCTGCGCAAGAGATTTGGAGCTGGGGCAGTTTATGCTTTTGGGGAAAGGAGAGGAAAATACGGGCGGCAGGGGCCGCGACAGTATGACCTGCGACGTGATGGAAGCGGTGATAGGCGCGATCTATCTGGACGGCGGCATGGAACATGCAAGGGCGTTTATCAATCGCTTTATTTTGTCCGATCTGGAGGACAAGCAGCTGTTCTATGACAGCAAGAGCAATCTGCAGGAGCTGATTCAGGGAAAACTGAAAAAGGAATATGAATATGAACTGCTGGAAGTAAGCGGTCCCGAGCACGACAAGATATTCCATGTGTCCGTGCAGATGGAAGGGGAGGTTCTGGGCACCGGAGAGGGGAAGACAAAAAAGGCGGCGGAGCAGCAGGCGGCGTACAGGGCGCTTCTGCTTTTGAGGGATAGAGGATATGTATTTAAAAAGTATTGAAGTGCAGGGCTTTAAGTCTTTTGCCAATAAAATAAATTTCCAGTTTCATAACGGGATTACGGGAATCGTGGGCCCGAACGGAAGCGGAAAAAGCAATGTGGCCGACGCGGTCCGCTGGGTTCTGGGGGAACAGCGTGTCAAACAGCTGCGGGGCGCAAGCATGCAGGATGTCATTTTCTCGGGCACAGAGAATAGGAAGCCTTTAAGCTATGCCTATGTTGCCATTACCTTGGATAACTCGGATCATCAGCTTGCCATTGATTTTCAGGAGGTAACAGTGGCAAGGCGTATTTACCGTTCTGGAGAAAGCGAATATCTGATGAATGGAAGCCCCTGCAGGCTGAAGGATGTGAATGAACTTTTTTACGATACCGGTATCGGCAAGGAAGGTTATTCCATCATCGGACAGGGACAGATTGATAAAATTTTGAGCGGCAAGCCGGAAGAGCGAAGGGAGCTTTTTGACGAAGCCGCCGGCATTGTGAAATTCAAACGGAGAAAAGCCGCGGCCCAGACGAAGCTGGAAAACGAGAAGCAGAATCTGGTGCGCGTCAACGATATTCTGTCGGAGTTAGAGAAACAGATCGGACCGCTGGAACGTCAGTCGGAAACGGCCAGAATTTATCTGAGGAAGAAAGAAAGTCTGAAAACCTTGGACGTCAACGTATTTCTGCTGGAAAACGCCCGTCTGCGGGAACAGCTGCAGGAGGCGGAGCAAAAATACGGCATTGCGGACGGAGAGCTTTCCGAGGCAAAAGCCGGTTACGAGGGAATCAAAGAGGAATACGACCGCATCCAGAAAGAATTGGAGGCGCTGGAGGCGGCGGTGGAGCAGGCCCGCAGTACCGTCACGGAGGCGGGGCTTACGCGGGGCAGGCTGGAGGGAGAACGCAATGTCCTGAAGGAACAGATGAATTCCGCAAAGGGAACCGAAGCGCATTTAAGCAGCCGCCGAAACGCACTGCAGGAGGACATTGGAGAAAAAAACAAAGAGAAAGAGGATATCTTAAGCGAAAAGGTTTCCGCCGATACCAAAGTTCAGGAAATCACAGAGGCGGCGGAGGCGGCTAAACATAAGCTGGAAGAGGTTCAGGAAAATATCGCCCGATTGAATGGAGAGATAGAAGCGGGAAAGAATACCATTATCGGGGAATTGAACCAAAGAGCCGCCGTCAAGTCCAAGATGGGACGCTTTGAAACCATGATGGAACAGGTGAATATCCGGCGGGCGGAGCTGAACTCCCGGCTGCTTAGGGCAAAGTCCGACGAAGCCGCAAGGGAGGAGACCATGAAAAAGCTGGAAGCCGCCTTTGAGGGCATCACGGAAGAAATCCGTGTGATGAGGGAAGAGGAAGCCGCCAAGGAACAGGAGCTGGGGGGAATGCGTGAGGAGCTTGCCTCAAAGGACGCCCGTCTGCGGGAGGCCCAAAATGCTTATCACAGAGAGAATTCCAAACTGGAAGCGCTGTCCAATCTGACCGAGCGATATGAGGGCTATGGGGGCAGCGTCAAAAAAATCATGGAACAGAAGGAGAAAAATAAGGGAATTATCGGCGTCGCCGCCGATATTATCAAGGTGGAGAAGCAGTATGAAACCGCCATTGAGACCGCGCTGGGAGGAAATATTCAAAATGTTGTCACGGACAACGAAGAAACCGCCAAGCAGATGATTTCTTATTTGAAGGCGGGAAAGCTGGGCAGGGCGACGTTTCTTCCGCTGACAAGCATTACGAATTCTCCGAAATTCAGGAATCCGGAGGTGCTTTCCGAAAAGAGAGTCATCGGCATGGCCGACGAGCTGGTGCAGATTGAGGAACAATACCGGGATGTGGCGAGGGCGCTTTTAGGCCGCATCGTCGTGGTTGACAATGTGGATCATGCGGTGAAGCTGGCCGGAAAGTATAAGCACAGCCTTCGCATTGTGACGCTGGAAGGAGAACAGCTGGTGCCGGGCGGCGCCATCAGCGGCGGCGCTTTCAAGAACGGCAGCAATCTCTTGGGCAGACGTCGTGAATTAGAAGAATTGGAGAAGAATGTCAGGAAACTTAAAGTCTCCATGGAGGAAATCAATCAGGAAATTGAAGACACAAAGGCAAGGCGCAGTCGGCTGCGGACGGATGTGGAGGCCTTGAAAACAGAAATACAGCGAAAATCCATAGAACAGAATACGGCGAGGCTGAATATCAGCCAGACGAGAGAGCGTATGGAGGAGGAAGCGGGAGGGGCGGTTTCCCTGCGGCTGGAAGAAAAAGAAATAGAGAATAAGATTCTGGAAATCAAAAGGGATAAGGAATTGGTCCGTCAGGAGCTGGCCGAAAGCGAGGCTTTAGAAAAACGGACTCAGGAGCAGATTGCCGTATTTCAGGAGGAGCTGACGGTAAAACGGGCGGAGGAAACGGAAGCGGCGTCCCATGTGGCGGAATGGGATTTAAAGGTGGAGAAAATACGTCAGACAATGGATTTCAAACAGGCCAATGTGGACCGCATCGAGGGGGAAATCAGGCGGGCAGAGGGGGAGCTTGCTGAGATTCTACAGGCTCTGGAAGACAATACAAAAGAGGCGGAGCGCAAGAGAAAGAGTATTGCGGAGATTGAGGCTTCGATTGCCGCTTCCTTTGAGGCGCAGCAGACCTGCGAGACAAAGCTGAAAGAAGATACGGCCCGAAAGGAAGAGCTGTCCGGCAGACAGAAAGGTTTTTTTGAGAGGCGGGAGGAACTGTCCGAGAAAATGTCGGCGCTGGATAAAGAAGTATACCGCTTGAACGCCCAGAAGGAGAAGCTGGAAGAATCCTTGGAGGCCCAGATTAATTATATGTGGGACGAATATGAGATCACCTTAAGCGACGCGGCGGCTGTTCGGAATGAGGATATGACGGATCTGGCGGCCATGAAAAAAGAAATTGCCGCCTTAAAGGATGAGATTAAGAAGCTGGGGGACGTGAATGTGAACGCCATAGAAGATTATAAAAATCTGATGGAGCGGTTTACTTTCATGAAAACCCAGCATGATGATCTGGTGGAAGCGGAAAAAACCTTGGAGGGAATTATTCAGGAGCTGGACGCCGCCATGAGGAAGCAGTTTGCCGAAAAGTTCGCGGAGATTACCCGCGAGTTTGACAAGGTGTTCAAAGAATTATTCGGAGGCGGCAAGGGGACGCTGGAGCTGATCGAGGAGGAAGATATTCTGGAAGCGGGCATTCGGATTATCGCCCAGCCCCCCGGGAAAAAGCTTCAGAACATGATGCAGCTATCCGGCGGTGAAAAGGCCCTGACCGCCATATCCCTGCTTTTTGCCATACAAAATCTGAAACCCTCGCCTTTCTGCCTGCTGGACGAGATTGAGGCGGCGCTGGACGATTCCAATGTGGGCAGATTTGCCAAATATCTACATAAGCTGACAAAGAATACCCAATTCATTGTCATTACGCACCGAAGAGGTACCATGGAACAAGTGGATCGGCTCTATGGTATCACAATGCAGGAAAAAGGAGTCTCCACACTGGTGAGCGTCAATTTGATTGACAAGGAGCTGGACGATTAAGCAGTATTTGCGTGGAAGGTCTCCCAGACGTTAAAGCAGTTAAAATTATGCGGCGATAACTTCACATGGCATTTCGCGTCCGGATTTGTACGGAGGTTAGCATGGAGTGTGGGAAAGACGCCATATGGCAGAATGATAGTTTAGGGGGTAATGTGCATGAAGTTAAGGGAAAGATTATTTGGAAGGAAAAAGCGTAAGGAAGAGGCGTTTTCTTCCGAGGAAGCATTACATGCTGCCGGGGACGGCGGTGAAAGGGAACATGTATCCAAGGAAGGGGCGGATGGCGCCGATGACGGGAGCTGCGCCGGGCAGGAAGGCTTCGCGGCACAGACGCATGATCAGGAAGATGGAGCAGACAGCGGCTTCGCGGCACAGAAGCCCGGCGGGACGGACAGCGGATTATCGGGACAAAAGACAGGCGATGCGTCGAACGGTTTCGGAGGACAGACAGCGGGAGGCGTAAACGGCGGCTTCACGGAACAGAAGTTTGATGAAGCGGACAGCGGCGAATTTCCGGGACAGATTGACTGTGCGGACAGCGGCGCTGTCATGGGAAATAGCGTGCAGGCAGGAGAGGGAGCTTTCGCTGTACAGGAATCGGGCGGAGCCGCAGAGGCTTCCATGAATCAGCCGTCAAGCGGAGCCGCACATGATTCTATGAACCAGCCGACGGTCGAAGGAATCTTGGATGTTACAGAAGAGGAAAGCGGCGATAAAAGCATCTTCCCTGCGGGGCAGGAATCGTCTTTGCAGGAGGAAGCCTCTGAGGAACGGGACGCTTCCGGCGAAGGCGGAAAATCTAAAGAGAAAAAAGGATTTTTTGCCAGATTAAAAGCAGGTCTGGCCAAGACAAGGAATAATATCGTCAGAGGCATCGATTCTCTGTTTAACGGTTTTTCCGCTATTGACGATGACTTTTACGAAGAATTGGAAGAAATCCTGATTATGGGCGATATCGGCGTCAACGCAACCATGGAAATTGTGGCGCGCCTGAAAAGTCAGGTAAAAGAACAGCACATCAAAGAGCCGAAGCAGTGCAAGCAGCTTTTGATAGAAGGCATCAAAGAACAGATGCGTGTGGATGATGCCGCCTATGATTTTGAAAAACAGCAGTCGGTCATCATGGTAATCGGCGTCAACGGCGTGGGAAAAACCACTTCGGTGGGAAAACTGGCAGGCAAATTAAAAGATGACGGCAGGAAAGTCTTGATTGCGGCGGCGGATACTTTTCGTGCCGCCGCCGGGGATCAGCTGGCGGAATGGGCCAGACGCGCCGACGTCCCCATGGTGGGCGGCAATGAGGGCGCGGACCCGGCCAGCGTGGTTTTCGATGCGGTCAATGCCGCCAAGGCACGAGGCGTAGATGTGCTGTTGATTGACACGGCGGGCAGGCTGCATAACAAGAAGAATCTCATGGAGGAGCTTCGGAAGATGAACCGCATTATCGACAGGGAATTTCCCAATGCCCACCGGGAAAATTTGATTGTTTTAGACGGCACAACGGGACAGAATGCTTTGGTTCAGGCAAGGGAGTTTGGCGCGGTGGCGGAGCTGACGGGTATTATCCTGACCAAGATGGACGGGACGGCCAAGGGGGGAATTGCGGTCGCCATCCAGTCCGAACTGCGTGTGCCCGTAAAATACATCGGCGTGGGAGAAACCATTGACGATTTGCAGAAATTTGATTCGGATGAGTTTGTGAACGCGCTGTTTGACATGAAAGTGGAAGAGGAGGAAGAAGAAAGCACAAATGGATGAGCAGATGTTGACATTGAAAAGATTTGAGGAAGCGTCGGAGGTAGTAAAGCGTGTGACTTTGGAAACCAAGCTGGTATTCAGCGATTTCCTGAGCGCCCAGACCGGAAACAAAGTGTATTTGAAGCCGGAGAATATGCAGTTTACGGGCGCTTACAAGCTTCGGGGCGCTTATTATAAAATAAGCACGCTGACGGAGGAAGAGAGGGCAAAGGGATTGATTACCGCTTCCGCAGGCAATCATGCCCAAGGCGTGGCTTATGCGGCAAAATGCTATGGGGCGAAGGCGTCCATTGTGATGCCCACCACCACCCCGTTAATTAAGGTGAACCGCACCAAAAGCTACGGCGCGGAGGTGGTGCTTCACGGCAATGTATATGACGAGGCCTGCGGGAGAGCTTACGAGCTTGCGGAGGAACACGGCTATACCTTTATTCATCCTTTCGACGATTTGGCCGTGGCCACCGGACAGGGAACCATCGCCATGGAGATTATAAAAGAGCTGCCGCTGGTGGATTATATTCTGGTGCCCATAGGGGGCGGCGGGCTGGCCACGGGCGTCTCCACGCTGGCAAAGCTTTTAAATCCCAAGATCCGCGTCATCGGCGTGGAACCTGCGGGGGCAAATTGTATGCAGGCTTCTCTTGCGGAAGGAAAAGTGGTGACGCTGCCAAGAGTCAATACCATTGCGGACGGCACGGCGGTTAAAACTCCCGGAAGCCTGTTGTTCCCTTATCTTCAGAAAAATCTGGACGACATTATCACTGTGGAGGACGAGGAACTGGTGGTGGCCTTCCTTGACATGGTGGAGAACCACAAGATGGTGGTGGAAAATTCCGGTCTTTTGACCGTAGCGGCGTTGAAGCATCTGGATGTGCAGGATAAGAAGGTGGTCTCCATCTTAAGCGGAGGAAATATGGATGTGATTACCATGTCCTCCGTAGTACAGCAGGGATTAATTATGAGGGACAGAATTTTTACGGTATCCGTACTTCTGCCTGACAAACCCGGCGAGCTGTGCAGAGTGTCGGGCATCATTGCGGAGGCGGATGGAAACGTAATTAAATTGGAACATAATCAGTTTGTATCCATCAACAGGAATGCCGCCGTGGAGCTTAGAATTACCATGGAGGCCTTTGGCACGGAACATAAAAGCCGCATTATGGAAGCGCTGGAAAAAGAGGGGTATCGTCCCAAGCTGGTTCGTACCAATATTTAACATTTGATAAATGTGTCTGAAAAAAGAAATCCGCATATGATAAGCAGTAGGCTTATTATCATATGCGGATTTTTGCTGTTATGGTGGAGGAGAGATGATTATGGGAGAGAAAAAGACATGGAAGAACAGAATCCAAGATTACTTGGTTATTACGGCGGCGGCAGTTATCTACGCCATAGCGGTAAGCCAGTTCCTCGACCCAAATTCTCTGGCTCCCGGCGGCGTCACGGGCATTGCCATTATTCTCAACAGAATTGCGGGACTGGAAACGGGAACATGGACATTAATAATCAATATTCCAATACTGCTCATAGGAATGTGGAAATTCGGCGTGAGATTTATCCTTTCAACATTGTATTTTACTGTGATTAATTCCTGCGCGATTAACCTGCTGGCCCCGTTTGGAGCGGTCACGGAGGATCCGCTTCTTGCGGCTCTTGCGGGGGGCGCCCTGATCGCGGTATCCTTGGGGATTGTATTCAAGGCGGGGGCGACCTCGGGAGGGACGGATATTATTGTGAAGCTGTTAAGACAGCGATTTCCCTACCTGAGAACAGGCTTTCTTTTCCTGCTCACGGATGCAGCCATTGTGACGGCCTCCGCCATTGTATTTCAGAATGTCGATACGGCGATGTATGCGGGAATCGTGGTATTTGTCAATTCC
This sequence comes from uncultured bacterium, assembly GCA_948467735.1. Taxonomy (GTDB): domain Bacteria; phylum Bacillota; class Clostridia; order Lachnospirales; family Lachnospiraceae; genus Acetatifactor. Next base: position 85,367 of record CAOKFN010000013.1, on the reverse strand, counting down.
ATGCTGCTGGATGTGGTTCTCTATGGACGGGACGGCGCGAAGATGTTTTTGATTATCAGTGATCATTACGAAAGCATCACGGACCGGATTCTGAAAGAAGTGGATGTGGGAGTGACCCATATCGTCGGAAGAGGGGCCTACAGCGGCAGAGAGAAAAAGGTGATATTGTGCGTGATGAAAAAACAGCTGTCCCACAAGGCGGAGGAAATTGTACGGCAGGAAGACCCTATGGCGTTTATCATTATCGTCGGCGCTTCGGAGATATACGGGGAGGGGTATAAGAGTATTTTCAGCCAGAAACTGTAATCTGCGGCATTTTTGTGGAAGAGACAAGAAAGCCTCCTGTGATACAATGAGTAAGGTGTTGACAGCCTGTTTTCCTGCCTATAGGATGCTATAGGAAAATGCAGTTACCTATCTTAATAATCTGCTTTCCCTGCAGACATGTCTAAAAATGATCCGCAAAATAATAAGAAAAAATATCATATGGACAAAAGATGTCCTTTTCATATGATATAATCCTAATATAACAGGACGCCGCGCCGCTTCTGAGATAGAATCCTTCCGAAATACGGATTCTATTGGGGATATAGGATGGGACGTCAATGGCAGGAAAGAGAGGTATTTATGTTGAAAAGAAAAGAACGGTTTCATTACAAGAAACGATTCTGTTCCCGATGCCCATATGCGCTGGGTCTGGTATGCACTTTTGTAAGTCCCTGCCCTGCCTGCGGGGGAGCAAATCCGCCGTTTAGGGAAATGAATCCGCCGATTTTGGAGCGAACCAAAAGATTGGGGTCAAAATAATTCAGTGCGGTTGATATTGCAGCGTATTTGGAATATAATATTTTTATGTGCCGGAAGATATTTTTATTGGCTCCGGCGGGACGTTCTTTACGGATTGTGGTGCCTTTACAAGAGGCACCGCCGTCTGCGGCGGCACTGCTTCTTGCAGAGGCGCTGCCTCCGCAGGCGGCATGTTGGAAAGTGTGAATAGGAACAGGAAGTAGAAATGGAACATATAAAAACCGATAAAGTGGGGAGAATACTCAGAATTTACGACAAACTGCTGAAGGGAGAAAGGTTATCTAAGATACGTCTGGCGGAAGAATACAAGGTTGACCAGAAAAGCATTCAGAGGGATATCGATGATATCAGAGCATTTCTGGAAGTGAGCGATTCCTCGGCGGACTGTACCAATACCATACGGTATGACAGAGGGGAGAACCTTTATTACATAGAACAGGCCGGCCAGACAAGGCTGACCAACAGCGAGATTCTGGCAGTCTGCAAGATTTTGCTGGAAAGCAGGGCCTTTACCAAAGAGGAAATGGACGCCATCCTCCAAAAGCTGGTGGAGGGCTGCGCGCCCATGGAAAGTTACCGGCTGGTAGAGGAATTGATACAAAACGAGGCCTTCCATTATGTGGAGCCGCGGCATAAAAGGGTGTTTCTTGACAAGCTGTGGGAGATTGGACAGGCGATACAACAGTGCAGGTACATAGAAATTGAGTATCGCAGGACAAAGGATATGTCCACGGTCAGCCGGAGATTAAAGCCTGCTGCCATCATGTTTTCGGAATATTATTTTTACCTGACCGCATTTATTGACAATGAAGAGGTCCGGAAGGATTTTGACGTGCTGAACGATCCCTTTCCCACCATCTATCGGATTGACAGAATCGAGAAGCTGACCATGCTGGAAGAGAAGTTCTATATTCCCTATAAAGACCGTTTCGAGGAGGGCGAGTTCCGAAAGCGGATACAGTTTATGTACGGGGGCAGGCTTCGCAGGTTAAAATTCCGCTATTCCGGAACCGCGCTGGAATCCGTTCTGGACAGGCTGCCAACGGCGAAGGTGATTGAAGAACAGGACGGGGCGTGGATTATCTCCGCGGAGGTGTTCGGGAAGGGGATTGATATCTGGCTGAGGAGTCAGGGGGATAGAGTTGAAGTGCTGGAATGAGCGATAATATATGACGGAGGAGCCGCTATGAGAGAAGAGATTAAAAGCACAATAGAATTGATTCAAAAAATGAATAAAAAATATGATTTTACGATGCTGGAAGAGAAAACCACATGGATTCAAAGAAAAATGGAAGAGTTTACTTTGAAAATTCTGTTTGTTGGAGAATTCAGCGCAGGAAAAAGCGCCCTGATTAATACCATAATCGGAAAAGAATTATTGAAGGAGGGGCAAAGGCCGGAAACCGCCATAGCAAGTGAAATTGTCTATGATACCGATGAATATATCGAGGCGGTAAGCGGCGGCGGGAAGGTAAAGTACGCCATAAAAGAAGCCGCGGCGATTGATGTAAGTAAATATGATTTCCTCATCTGGCATTTAGATTGTGAAGAGCTGAAAACATACGGAGAATGTACCATTGTGGATATGCCGGGGTTTAATTCCGGCATTCAAAACCACAATAAGGCAGTCCTTCAATATGCAGGAAAGGGAAATGCGTATATATTGGTGATTGACTGTGAAGAGGGGACGGTAAAACAGAATATAACGGAATTTATTGATGAAATCAAAAACTATGACAACAACATGGCCATTGCGGTCACGAAAACGGATTTGAAAATCGAGGAAGATATTGAGGTCATAAGGAATGAAGTTGCTGTCAACGCGCAAATGCTTTTTGGAGAAAATATATCGGTAATTACCACATCAAAGTATGATGAATGCGCAAGGGATAAAGTAAGGACTTTAATCAATGCATTTGACAGAGAGCATATTTTTGTGCAGGAATTTCTGCCGCAGGCGTATGATATCGGTATTCGCTGCGTTGACTCTATGGAAACATATAAGAATAGCCTGAGGATTGACCTTTCGCAGTTTGACGAGGAAATAGCAAGGCATGAGAAGGCTCAAAAAGAATTATCATATCAGCTGAAAAACGAGAAGAGAAAGCTGGAGAATCAATTCAAAGGTTCGGTAGGGCCTGCCATTATTGCGGATGTACAAAATGCATTATACGGCCGGGTGGACGAACTTACGGACAGCTTAAAAGCAGGGGAAAAAAGCTTTTCAATGTCGGTGAATAATATTTTAAGGCCGGTGCTTTTATCGTCCACACAACAATATGTTGAACAGAGCTTCGACAGCTTTATCGCAGGCATTGATTTGTCCGACGCGGATGCGGCCATCCAAAATCTGGGCGCTAATGCGCTTGAAAAATATCGGGAAGCCAATGGCAAAATACAAGAGATCATCCAGAACAGTGATAAGTATAACGCGGTATATAAGGCAATTACCACAACCATAGCGGTTGCGACAGGCATGATTGCCCCATGGCTGGAACTGATCATTATATTCCTGCCGGACGTGCTGAAGTTATTTGCGGGCGGAGGCCGGGATAAAGCGTTGAGGGAAAAAGTGCAGAATGAGATTATTCCGCAGATTGTGAACAGGCTGCGGCCGGAGATAGAGAAGACATTGATGGAAATGAAAGAAGAGATGGTATTGCAGGCAGAGGATGAAATCAACAGCCTGATTGGCGGTGAAATGGAGTCCTTGGAAGCGGCTAGAGAAAAGAGGGAAAAGGCCGGAGAAGCGTTCAGAAAATCAGTAGATGAAATTCAGAAGGATATTGATGAAATTAACAAGAAGCTTGGAAATTTTTCATAACAAAAGACCAAAAGGCATTTTATAGCGGAAGACTGGAAAATCTTTAAGAAGAAAAAAGATGAGAAAAAAGAAAGTTATGAGGGAAAAGAGGGCATGGAAACAAAAGACTTGATAGAACGATTAAGCATAATAAGTGAAATGCTGGAAGCGGGGAAAGGGTTGATAGACGAGAACGGCATTCATGATTTTCAGAGGGATTCAAAAGAGCTGTCTTCCAAGATAGCCTGCATTATGCAGGAGGGACGGCTGATGAAGCTGGGCATTGTGGGAGCAGTGAAGGCGGGAAAGTCCTCCTTTCTTAACGCGCTGCTGTTTGAAGGGAAGGATATCCTGCCCAAAGCGCCTACGCCCATGACGGCGGCCTTGACCAAAATCAGCTACAGCGACGCTCCAAAGGCCAGAATCGTGTTTTATGACGTCAATGATTGGAATTCCATTGCAGAGAATGCCAGAAAATATGACGAGAAGATGGATAAGCTATATGAGGAATATGTAAGTCGGATGGAGCAGGAAAAGAAAAAAAGCGAAAAGCCGATTTTGGGCGCCCGCGTTCCCGTTCGCGTCCCTGTAGGCAGGGAAGAATTTGAAAAAGGATACAAGGCTCAGATTCCCATGGATTACAGGGCATGTAAGGAAGTGTGGGATATGGCCAAGGCTCAGGGACTGAACGTGAACGGTTATTTGGGAAAAGAGGAATTGATTGAGAGCGGATCGGAGGGGGAATACGATTACTTGGAGCGGTTGAATGAATATGTGGGAGCGGAGGGCAGATTTACGGCAATCGTCAAATATACGGAGATTCAGCTGCCCAATAAAATGCTGGAGGGAATAGAAGTGATTGATACCCCCGGATTGAATGACCCCATCATTTCAAGAAGCAGGATAACAAGGAAATTTCTGATAGAATGCGACGTAGTATTTCTGCTGGCATACTGCGGTCAGTTTCTGGGGGCGGACGATATGGCTTTTATTATGTCATCCCTGCCCGGCGAGGGAATTAACAAGGCTGTGTTGATAGGAAGCAAGCTGGATTCGGCAATATTGCAATATAATCTAAGAAACGCGTCATTTAAGCAGGCCTACTTAGGGACGGTGAAAAATTGTGAGGATCAGGCGGCGGATAACATCAGAGACTGTTCCGTAACGGCTTATAACGGGAAGCTGCTGCAGGAGATTAAGAAATCCCTGCCGCCCAAGTGCATTTCTTCCGTGGCATATTCGGCGGCGCTTCAAATGCGGGAGGGAAAAAGATTAGGGATAGACGAAAAGCATATGGTGGATAATCTGTGCAGGAGGTTTTCGGATTTTGACAACAGTGTTGATACTTTGTTTGGATTGTCCAATATTCCCGATGTAAAAAAAGAAGTTTTTGAGAAAACAAAGAGCGAGAAGGAACAGATTATAAAAGATAGAATCAGCGAGCTTGCGCATAGTCAGGTGGTGAAATTTCAAGGGATATTAGAGGACATTTCCATTCAAGTCAGGCGCGTTCGTAATGATGTGGAAAAGTATGACCGTGAACAATTGGAAAAGCGATTGGAAGAGAATAAGGAAACGCTTCATTCCGCAAGGCAGAAGGTAAAAAATGTGTTTATGAACGCGGCAGTTGATTCCAAGAGAAGGATAAGCGAAATTGTAATAGAAATCAAGCGGGAAATAGGAGAACATTTAGATATAGACACCAGAGAAAAGACAAAGACCAAACACCATTCAAAAGAATCAGGACATTTATGGTGGAAAACGGAAACTCAATGGGATGAAATTATAACGACGCATATTGCCGAGGTCAATGATGTGGAAACAAATATGCGGGAGTATCTGCTGAAATGTGAAGAAATCATCAATTCGGAATATCAAAAGATGCTGAACATAGATGGCAGCGACGGACTGAAAAATAAGGTGAAACAGGCAGTGATGGGAATCGTTGACCGTTCTGACAGCAAATTTGATGAGGATGTGATATTGAATTCCTTAGAGATTGCATTGAAAGAGATTACGCTGCCTGTTTTTGAGATGAAACGTGAAACTTATGAGGCTATGCTGGATCAGGCGCTGGGGGGCAAAGTATCTAACGGCGTGGTAAAAAATGAAGACATCCCATTGCTAAAAAGAGTACAGGATAAAGTGCTGGAAAAAATATCCGAGGATGTGAAAGAAAAGGTTAGGAAGGATGGGGAGGAAATTGATCGTAATCTACAGAGACAGGCGGCGGAATTTATAGATGATGTCGTTAAAAGTCAGGAAGGATATCACCAAGAGTTAATGCTTTTGATTAAGGATAAACAGGCAAGCATTGAAAAATTAGAGGAATTTTTAAATGCTGTGGTCAATGCAAAAGAAATGCTGCATGAACTGGAGGCATGATTATGGCTCTGTTTGAAGGTGAAACCATCGATAATTTAGAAGAGGGAAAAGCTGGAAATATCTACTTGGATAATCCGGAGAAGGGACTGGGATTAATCAAAAGCCTGCTTTCAGGACAAGGGGCGGAAGAGAGCGGAGGAGAGTTTCAGCGTATTATATCGGAAGAGATATTCCCCATACTGGCGCAGCTGAGGCTGGAGGGCAGCTTGGATGTGTATTCATTCCTGACAAAAGCGGCCGACAGGCTGAAAGAACAGCGGAAGATGAAACTGCTGGCAGGGAAAAAAGTGCTGGGGATAGGAGGAAAATTCAGCTCCGGCAAATCATGCTTTATTAATTCCATTGCAGACTGCGATCTGCCGGAGGGACAGCGCCCTACCACTTCCATTGCTACATATATTATAAAGGCAGATCGGAAGAAAAATATTGCGGTCTCTAATAATGACAATGAGATTATGCTGGACGATGAGGCAGTCGCCGCTTTGACGCATCAATTTTACGAACGATATCAAATCGGATTTTCCAAGCTGATAAAAAGTCTGGCTGCGTTTACACCAAATTTTCCCTTTCCCAATATTGCAATCTTGGACACGCCGGGATACAGCAAAGCCGATACCCAAAAAGATGAGGATAGTTCGGATGCGGCAATGGCGTGTACACAGTTAAATTCCGTCGATTACCTTATCTGGCTGGTCGATTCAAATAATGGAGAGATTATAAGTTCGGATTTAGAATTTCTGGCCCGACTGAATATCAGTTCAAAAATTCTGGTGGTTTTCACAAAGGCGGCCCTGCTGCCGGAGAAAGCCGTCGCGCAGGTAATAGAACAGGCAAAGAGGACATTGGAAGGCATTAATAAAGAGATATATGGCGTTATTGCATATGATTCGGTGACAGGAGAGACAATCATCGGCAAGGGAGTATTGGAGGCATTTCTGTCCATGATAAACGATTCGGCTGCCGATTCAGGAAATTTGGAGGCACAGGTTCGTGATATGTGTATTTCTCTGGGACAGCAGATAGCGGAACAGATAGCGGAGCTTCAAAAAGAGACGGAAGATATGGAAAGAGCGTTGGTTGGGACTTCTAATATAGAACATATTTCATCAGTTGTATGGGAGTATGGAAAATGCAAAGCCGCAATGACATTACTGAAGCAAAATAGGAAGAAACTGAACGATAGCTTTGAAAGGCTGATTGCGGTTATAAATACAATAGGAGCTGTATAGCGTTATGGGAAAAGAAAGAACGGATGCGATATTTGCGGTTCTGGCTCAAATAATGGAGGAATCCGCTGAAAAAAACGATATGCTGGAAAAACTGAATGTATTTAAAAATATTTTGTGCGGAAAAATGATTCCGGAAATAAAGAGGATTCCATACAAATATAAATATGATTTAATTTCCGCTCTTGAAGGCCTTTGTAAAGACATTTCATTGTATCTGTATTTTCCAGAGCTGATAAACAAAATGTTGATTGGTTTTTATAAACCCAATGCCTTGACATGTCAGGCCATATATAAGGATGCGCCGCTGCCGGATGCCCTGCCTGTTATTCTGCATGGAAATTCGGAGCGCAGGGCCGTCAGGGGATTAAATATGGCTGAAAAAATCGTGGCATTGTCAAGAACGCAGTATACGGATCTGCTTCGTTACGCCAAAGAGGAAAAATTTGACTTGCCGGGATTGTTATATGCCCTTTCGATTCCGGCGGAACATATGAATTTGAATCAGGCGTTTGTCATCATGCCCGAAAAGGGGAGCATTCTAAAAAAATATGATGCGCCATTTATGAACGCCGTGGATATTCTTGTCATCGAAGCCTGCGAATGTACAACAGCGCATTTGGAACCGTACAGGAATCTTTCAAAGGTATTCGTATATGGCAGAAGCCTTGAAAAAAATAAGGAATTGGTTGAAAAGTACTGTGATAAAGAGGAAATTGCGATAGAATATTTTAACTCGCTTTCTGACATATTGAAGGAGCTGAAAAACAAGAAGTATGCGGCAGAGTATAGAAATTTCTGTTATGTTTACTATTTGGAAAATATTCTGTTTGAAATATCCGATTACCTGTCCGTTCAAAAATCAGGATTGGAAAGCTCTCTGGCCGAAATCAATGATAATCTTTTGTTTAAAGATAAAGCATCCGGTGAATGCGTCAAAAACCTGCAGAATAAGTACAGGAAAGAGATGCAATATATAACGGATTTATATTATGGCAATAAGGAAATTTATGGCTATAAGAAGATTTGCGACGAATTGATTCATCAAATGACAGCACTGGAGGAATCGGCGGGGGTAAAGGAAAACATGGAAGCCGTCAGCCGGCACATGAAAATGGACGAGGTGCTGTTGGAACTGCTTTTGAAAATGACCTCTGCTTATAAAGGTTTTCCGGAAACAAATTGTAAAGAACGAGTGCGTAAGTATTGCGGCATTTATGAACAGGTTTCGGGAAACAGAAAAATTGCGGATGTAATTATGCATGATTTTTTTGGAGACGCCCAATCCAAGGATGATTTGAAAGCGTTTCGGAACATGAAGACAAGGTCAATATTTGTTGACAGAAAGAAAATAGATTTGAGAAAACAGCTGTCACTCTCTTCAAAGGAGTGCGCGGATATTGTTTTAGGCATGAACGATTCTCTGCGGAACGTGGAACGGAGGATTCTTGGAAAATATTATTTATCAAAAGACAGAGTCAATCTGGCCAAAAAAAATTTGGAGACGGCGCTTTTAAACGGCGACATAAAGGCCGGAAAAATCATGGTGGATAATATAGAGCTGTCAGAACGGGAGCTGCGGGAAATTGCTGATTATGGGGTGAAAAGCGCCGCTATAAAAATAGGGAAAAAGTTATATCATAAAGTTTATGTACAATCGGAGCACGGGCGGGCTTCTTCGCGGGATATGGAAGACTGCTTAAAATATCTGCATATTGCCGCATCCATGGGGGCGTTGGATGCAATAAAGCTCTTGGGAGATATTGCTTATGATGAGGAAGGGGGAGGAAGGGCGGCAGAAGCGCTGCATTATTATTTGACGGCAATCCGGAAAGGCTCTTTGGATTCAAAATTATATGGGAAAATAGGGAGGCTGTATTTTCTTCAGGAAGATTATAAAAATGCGGTTGAGTTCTGCATGAAAGCGGATACGGGCGAGAGCAGCTGCCTTCTTGGCTATATATATGAAAAAGGGAAAGGGTGCGCCGTGAATGAAGACAGGGCGCTGGCGTATTATGAAAGGGCGAGGGAAGCGGGCTATATGGAAGCAGGGCCGGCATATGACAGGCTGCACGAGAAAATAGAAATACGCAATGGGAAAAGAGAAGCGGAAAAAAAGAAGAGCTACCATTCTTCCTCCGAAACCAGCGGATATTCCACTTATAGCGGATGGTGAGCAGATGCAGAGAGAAGCATATTTCGATTTGCTGTTTCAGTGCCTGCATGAAATAGAACTGCTTCCGGTGGAGACGTCAAATCATTGGAGGATGGATTTTCAGAAGTATTTTGAAATGGCTGAAATTGACTTAAGAATTATTTATCGTATGAGAGAGCAGTATGGCGTAGGATTTGAGAATGTGTTTTTAATAAACTGTAGGAAAAATGTATTATTGTGTGATAATTTCCGAACGTGCCGGGATAAAGCGCTGATTCGGACCTCGGTGTATTTTACGGTATTGGGATGTTTATTAGACTATTTGCTGGATCATGGAAATCATGGACAGAAGCGGGAGGCGGGACGAAAATTAGAGTGGGATTATTGCAAAGACTATTTCCTCAGCCGCAGGGCGGCGAAGGAACACTCAGCCATTGATTTGTTATACGAAAAAATTTCGTCGGGGATGCATGTAATTTGTAAATATAATAGGGCCCATTATGAGAATATCATCGGCTTGGTTAAAACGGCGTCTGCCGCAGAGCTGAAGGTAAACGGCATGGATAGGGGATTTTTTCAAGAGACTGCCGTCTTAAGCAAGTCAGTGATCTTTGTGCAGACAGCCATAGAAATTCTTTTGGCTAAAAAAGAAAAAATAGAAAACGCGGACAGAACATTGATCAAGGAATTAGGATATTTGTTTGCTTTGATGGATGATTTATGTGATTTGTATGAAGATCTGGAAATCGGCCAAATGAATTTTCTTATGAAATATGCCGACAGGGAGATACCTGTGAAGGCTGTCGTAAGGGAATTGGCGGAGGGGCTTCAACGATTGAAAGAGCATTTTGACAGACCATTATATGAATTTATATTACAGGAATTAAGAGAATGGGCCATGAGTAATTCGGAATTGAGAAAGAGAATATGTGGGGAAGTTTTTTAAGCGGGAAGCTCGTACAAAGTTCTATCCATGGCGCTGCAAAGGCGGATAAACGTTCTGCAATAAGACAAGAGAGGAGCCGGTTAAAGGCCCATTTTCGTAAAATCAATCCACAAATCGTCATAGATATTGACTTTTACCCTGTCTTGAAAGCTGTAGGAGTACGCTTTGACGTCAGCCTGTTCCAACAGGAGTGATGAGGCTGCCTGCAATTTTTGATTCAAATTCTATCATAAGGCTATGGAGGAATTGTTCATGGGAATTTATCTGAATCCGGGAAATACAGGGTTTTTGTAATCTGTTCGTTCGGAAATTTAAGTTGATAAGACAGGATTGACTGCATATACGAATAAGTGTGTCAATACAGAACAAAAGTAAATGGAGAGGGATTGTGCGAATGCGGCTTGTCGCAATATTTCAAAAACGTCGGGGTGTAAAGAAAAACGTTGGTCTGTAAAGAAAAAATACTTGACACCCATCGTTTTCTATAGTAAGATACTAACGGCTGGTAAGATGATGGATAAGACAGATGGATAAGATTTATGAACAGACAATGTTATTTGATTTCTACGGGGAACTGCTGACAGAGCATCAGCGAAGCGTCTATGAGGACGCTTTATACCATGATTTGTCTCTGGGCGAGATTGCAGAGGAGCGGGGCATCAGCAGGCAGGGAGTGCATGATCTGCTCAAGCGCTGTGATAAGATTCTACAGGAGTATGAAAGCAAGCTTCATCTGGTGGAGCGTTTTGCCAAGGCAAAGAGGGCGCTGGAAGAGATTGAGCGGCTGGCGCTTGCGGCAGAAGAGGATGAAAACAAATCAAAAGCAGATACTATGGCGGCTGAAGCCGCGGGAATGAAGAATCGGCTGGAAGCCATCCGGAAGATTTCCCGGGAATTGTTGAAGGAATTGTGAATTATTGAAGAAATTGTATAGATGGTAAAAGCGGAGCGGTCATTGGCAGGCAGGAAGAAGCCCGCAGGATAATAAGGAGTTACAGGTGGCATTTGAGAGTTTAACGGATAAACTGCAGAATGTATTTAAAAATCTGAGAAGCAAGGGACGTTTGACGGAGGCGGATGTAAAAACCGCCCTGAAAGAAGTGAAAATGGCGCTTCTGGAGGCGGACGTCAATTTTAAAGTCGTCAAGCAGTTCGTCAAGTCCGTGGAGGAGCGGGCAATCGGCCAAGACGTGATGAACGGCTTGAATCCGGGTCAGATGGTGATTAAGATTGTTAACGAGGAAATGATTGCCCTGATGGGAAGCGAGACCACCGAGATTGCCATGCAGCCGGGGAAGTCCGTCACGGTGATTATGATGGCGGGACTTCAGGGAGCCGGCAAGACCACGGCCACCGCGAAAATTGCCGGGAAGCTGAAACAGAAGGGGAAGAAATCCCTGCTGGCAGCCTGTGATATTTACAGACCTGCGGCGATTGAACAGCTTCAGATTAACGGAAAGAAACAGGAAGTGGACGTCTTTTCCATGGGAACGGACCACAAGCCTGTGGAGATTGCCGCAGAAGCGTTAAAATATGCGGAGAAGAACGGACACAATGTGGTGATTCTAGATACCGCGGGGCGCCTGCATGTGGACGAGGATATGATGGCGGAGCTTAAGGAAATTAAGGAAAGCATTACCGTGCATCAAACGCTCCTTGTGGTGGACGCTATGACAGGTCAGGACGCCGTGAACGTGGCCAAGGAATTTGACGATAAGGTGGGCATTGACGGAGTTGTGCTGACAAAGATGGACGGAGATACCAGAGGCGGCGCGGCGCTGTCTATTAAGGCGGTGACGGGCAGGCCGATTCTGTATGTTGGTATGGGGGAAAAGCTCTCCGACATGGAGCAGTTTTATCCGGAACGTATGGCAAACAGAATTCTGGGCATGGGGGATGTGCTTTCTCTGATTGAAAAAGCGCAGGAAAGCATTGACATAGATGAAGAAAAGGGCCGCGAAATGGCGGGCCGCATGAAGAAGGGCAAGTTTGATTTTGAGGATTACCTTGAGAGCATGAAGCAGATGAAGAATATGGGCGGGCTGACCAGTATTCTGAGTATGCTGCCGGGGATGGGAGTTAAGGGTTCCGATTTGGAGTCCTTGATTGACGAAAAGCAGTTAAAGCAGACGGAGGCCATAGTTCTTTCCATGACAAAGGAGGAGAGAAGGAATCCCAAGCTTTTGAATCCCAGAAGAAAGCATCGGATTGCAAAAGGCGCCGGGGTGGATATTGCGGTGGTCAATCGTTTTATTAAGCAGTTTGAACAAAGCCAGAAGATGATGAAACAGTTTGGCGGCGGGAAAAAGAAGGGCATGTTCGGAGGTTTTCCGGGCATGGGAGGGAGATTCCCTTTTTAAGATGTTCTCCGATGACATTGTATGTGCAGGCGGAAATAACGTTTGTCTGAAAATAGAACGAAAGGGCAGCAGAAGCAGCTGTATGGCGGCGGAAACTGTGCCAAAGGTGCGGATTTAATTAAGACGGACAAGGATGAGGCATCCTTTTCCTATAGAGATTTCCGAGTATTTCGGAAAGGAAAGAAAACGAAGCATAAGGCCGGAAAACGGCAGAAAGAGGTAAGGAAAATGGCAGTAAAGATCAGATTGAGAAGAATGGGACAGAAGAAGGCTCCTTTTTATAGAATTGTCGTAGCTGATTCCCGTTCGCCCAGAGACGGCAGGTTTATCGAGGAGATTGGCACTTACAATCCCAGCACCGATCCCAGCACATTCAAAATTAACGAGGAACTGGCTAAAAAATGGCTGGCAGACGGCGCACAGCCCACGGAGGTGGTTGGCAAGCTCTTCAAGGCGGCCGGCATTGAAAAATAAATTCGGATTTTCTGGAGGTGGCTTATGAAGGAATTGGTGGAAGTAATTGCAAAAGCACTTGTTGACAATCCGGATGAGGTTGTTGTGACAGAGAAGACAGAAGGAAGGAATACGGTCTTTGAACTTCATGTAGCGGCATCCGATATGGGTAAGGTTATCGGCAAACAGGGTAAGATTGCAAAGTCGATTCGCTCTGTTGTGAAGGCGGCGTCCTCCAAGGATAAAATGAATGTGGATGTGGAGATAGTGTGAAAAAGAGCATTTCATAATCCTGATTATGAGGGGTGGCGGGAAATGACGGGTCGGGGAGGAACGCATATTGCTGGTTCCTCCCCAACGCATTTAGTTCCGAAACGGAGGCGCCCATGGGGTGAGGGAACACTACTAAAAACAGGAGAAGCATATGGAGGATTTTTTTCGGGTTGGTATCATTACTGCGCCCCATGGTCTGCGCGGAGAAGTAAAAGTATATCCGACCACGGATGATGCGAAAAGATTTAAGCGTTTGAAGAAAGTGACGCTTATTCCGGCAGAGGATGGGCAGGAGTCCAAAACGGCCCATACGCCGGGCGGCACTGCGGCGGCCGATCCCAAATCAAAAAAAGCTGGAAATTCCGCAGGCGTCGAAATCGGCGCGGGGGAGGCGCGTTCCATAGATCTGGAAATAGAGAGCGTCAGGTTTTTTAAACAATTTGTGATTTTAAAATTTAAAGGGATTGACCGCATTGAGGATGTGGAAAAATATCGAAGATATTCTTTGATGGTGAGCCGAAGCGATGCGGTGCGGCTTGGACGGGATGAGTATTTTATCGCGGATTTGATAGGGCTGAGCGTACTGAACGAGGATGGGACCGAAATCGGTGTACTAAAGGATGTGCTGGAGACAGGCGCCAACGATGTGTATGTGATTGAACTCAATGATAAAATGGGAGGGGTTCATCCCAAGGAACTGCTTCTTCCGGCGATTAAGCAGTGTGTTCTTGAGGTAAATGCTGCTTCCGGGTTTATCAGAATACACATTTTGGAGGGACTGCTGGAGGTTTGACAATGATATTTCATGTATTGACTTTGTTTCCGGAAATGATAGTACAGGGACTGCATTCCAGCATTATTGGCAGAGCCGTGAAAGAGGGCAGGATTGTTTTGGACGCCCGGGACATCAGGGAGTATGCCGCGAACCGGCATAGACAAGTGGACGATTATCCGTATGGGGGCGGGGCGGGAATGCTGATGCAGGCCCAGCCTGTTTTTAGCGCTTATCAAGCGGCGGCCGAAGGCAGGAAAATCAGGACAATCTATGTGACGCCGCAGGGAAGTGTTTTTACGCAAAAAAAGGCAAAGGAGCTGGCGCAGGAGGAGGAGCTTTTGTTTCTGTGCGGTCATTATGAAGGAATCGATGAACGTGTATTGGAAGAGGTCGTGACGGATTATATTTCCATTGGGGATTATGTGCTGACCGGCGGCGAACTTCCCGCCATGGTGATGATCGACGCTATTGCCAGGCTGATTCCGGGCGTGCTGGGCAATACCTCCTCTTCGGAAGAGGAAAGCTTCCATAATGATCTTCTGGAATATCCCCAGTATACCCGGCCGGAGGTCTGGCATGGGAAAAAAGTGCCGGAGGTGCTTTTGTCCGGCAATCACAGCCGGGTGGCGGCGTGGCGTCTGGAACAGTCCATAGTCCGCACCGGGGAAAGGCGGAGGGATTTATATGCGAAATATCTGGCAAAGCAGCGGCTGGTGGAACTGCTGTCAAAGGACAAGCGCAATCATATCCATATGATGGAAAGCCTGAGCAGGGGACAGGCTGCAATTATGTATACCAACGAATATTCAGGGGGGAAGGATACTCTCTTATATGACGAGAGGAGCAGGCTCTGCATGATCTGCGCGGACGACGCCGTATTTGCTAAGCGGCTGATAGGAATCATCCCCGAGGAGGCGGAACATATTGTGGCTATGCCGTCCCATGTGAGCGATATGCTCGTCCAAAAGCAGTTTCCAATCTCCTGTCAATGCATTCAGGCGCTGTATACGCTCAAAACGGCTTTGCCCGTGAAGCATAAAAGCATCCGGCAATTGACTCCGGAAGACAAACCGTTATTAGAGAAACTGACCCCCGGGTTCTGCCGTGATTCCCGTGACAATGAACTTGGCGGCGGGGGAGGTTATATGGCGGACGGCTATATGCGGGAACGGATTCTGGCGGGCGCTCTTTATGGAATTTTTACACAGGACGGTCTGGCGGGCGTTATCGGAATTCATAAAGGCGGCAGTCTCGGGATGCTGTATGTGGAACCTGCTTTTCGCAGACAGGGCTATGCCGCGGCGCTGACCGCATATGCGGTCAATCGTATGCTGGAAAAGGGATGGACGCCCTATGGCTATGTTCCGGCAGACGACGAGAAAACGCTAAGGCTGCTGGAGAAGCTGAGATTTTATCAAGCGGCAGAAAAATTTACGATTCACAGCCGTCGGAATTTGGCAGGATAAGAAAAAAGTACTTGCAAACAGGGGAAGAATATGCTAAAATTTTAACGTTATGAAAACAAGATGGTCCTCTGCTGCATAGGATGCCGTCGGGTATCCGAATTGCGTTAAGAACATCCATTTTATGAAGGAGGCTCATAATGAGTGATATTATCAGGGAAATTGAAGCGGAACAGCTGAAGGCAGGTGTTGACGACTTCAGAGTTGGCGATACCGTAAAAGTGTATGGTAAAATTAAGGAAGGCACCCACGAGAGGATTCAGGTATTTGAAGGCGTGGTATTGAAGAGGCAGGGCGGAAGCAGCAGGGAGACCTTCACTGTCAGGAAAACCTCCAACGGCATCGGTGTGGAAAAAACATGGCCCGTACATTCTCCGAATGTAGAGAAAGTGGAAGTTGTGAGAAGAGGCAAGGTAAGACGTGCGAAGTTGAATTATTTAAGGGGTCGTGTCGGCAAGAAGGCTAAGGTCAAAGAGGCTAAGTAAGCAAGTAAGCAGATGACGGCGCTGTTTGTGTGGGCATGGCCATTTAGGAAAGGGCAATTACTTGTGTAGTTGTCCTTTTGTTCTATTTACAGACAAGTAATCATATAAAATGTGTGAATGAAAGTCAGGGTGAAGGTTCCATATGTCAAAAAAAAGAGGGCTCAGTTTTTACAAAAGGAAGAAAAAAGTAAGCGGCGCGCATGTGAGGGAAGTGTTCAGCTGGATTTTCGGTATACTGATTGCGGTTTTCATTGCGGTGGTTTTGAATATTTTTCTGGGAACGATGACCAGTGTGGTGGGCGTGTCCATGGAGCCCACATTGTATAACGGACAGCAGGTGTTTGTCAATACGTTTCTTTATCTGATTTCCACGCCCAAGAGGGGGGATGTGATTGTGTTCCTGCCCAACGGAAATGTCAACGCTCATTATTATGTGAAACGTGTGGCGGCGATTCCGGGAGACAGAGTGCTTATTCAGGAAGGCATCCTCTATGTGAACGGGGAGGAAAGTCCGTGGGTGATGGAAAAACTGCTGGAATCGGGAATCGCCGCCAATGAATTTACGCTTGGGAACGGTGAATTTTTCTGTATTGGAGATAATCCGAGCAACAGCGAGGACAGCCGCTCCGCAAATATCGGTCCGGTAAAAGAAGAAGATATTCTGGGAAAGGTGTGGTTCCGTGCCCCTTGTGAAGAGCTGGGCATGGGCTTTGTAAAATAAATATGAATTATCAATGGTATCCCGGTCATATGACAAAAGCGAAACGTATGATGCAGGAAAATATAAAATTAATAGACTTGGTGATTGAGCTGGTGGATGCGAGGGCGCCTCTTTCCAGCCGCAATCCTGAGATTGACGAGCTGAGCAGGGGCAAATACAGGATCGTGCTCTTAAATAAATCCGATCTGGCGGATGCGGCCTGCAATAAGCAGTGGATGAATTATTTTAAGGCGAAGGGAATCCATGCCCTTGAGGTCAATTCACAAGCGAAGACGGGTGTCAACGCAATCAATCAGCTGGTGCAGAAGGTATGCGCGGAAAAGATTGCAAGGGACAAGAAAAGGGGAATTGTAAATCGGCCGGTCAGGGCCATGGTGGTGGGAATTCCCAATGTGGGCAAATCAACGTTCATCAACGCGTATGCGGGCAGGGCATGCGCCAAGACCGGAAACAGACCCGGAGTTACCAAAGGAAAGCAGTGGATTCGGTTGAATAAAAATCTGGAGCTTTTGGATACGCCGGGGATTCTGTGGCCAAAGTTTGAAGATCAGCAGGTGGGAATGTATCTTGCCTTTATAGGCTCTATCAACGATGAGATTATGGTCGTGGAAGAGCTTGCCTGCGATCTGCTGAAATGCCTGAAAGATATTGCGCCGGATGCGGTGACGGAGCGTTACCAGATTGAGTGGAATGAAAATGCGGCCAAGATGCTGGAGGATATCGCGCGCAGCAGGGGGTGCTTATTAAAGGGAGAAGCTTTGGACTTAAAAAAAGCGGCGGAC
Organism: uncultured bacterium; assembly: GCA_948467735.1. Lineage (GTDB taxonomy): Bacteria > Bacillota > Clostridia > Lachnospirales > Lachnospiraceae > Acetatifactor. The sequence continues at coordinate 67,733 of CAOKFN010000013.1, read as the reverse complement.
ATTTTGACGGATGATTTCAGAAGCGGACGTCTGGGCAGGATAACCTTGGAGAAAGTGCCTGCGGTAAGCGGGGGGAATGAGGATGAATAAAGTATTAAAAGAAATGATAAGCACTCTCTTATATCTGTTATGTGTGCTGGCCCTTACTTGGGGATTGATTACTTTTGTGGGGCAGAGGACCGAGGTGGACGGTTCCTCCATGGAACCTATGCTTTCCAATGGCGATAATCTCTTGGTGGATAAGCTCACTTACCGTTTTAAGGACCCGGAGAGATTTGATATTATTGTATTTTCCTTTAAATATAAGGAGGATACATATTATATCAAAAGAATCATAGGGCTTCCCGGCGAGACGGTTCAGATTGATGAACAGGGCAATATTTATATCAACGGAGAAATTTTGGAGGAAAGCTACGGCTTGGAGGTTATCAAACCCGAGAGGGTGGGACTTGCCCAAGACCCCATCGTCGTAGGAGAGGATGAATATTTTGTGCTGGGAGACAATCGGAATAACAGCACGGACAGCCGTACTCAGATTGTCGGCAATGTGAATCGAAAGGATATTATCGGCAGAGCTTTCGTGCGCATCTGGCCGTTGTCCAAGATAGGGGTTTTAAAGCATCAATAGGGTGTGAAAGCGCCAAGAATCATAGGAACTGTACATAAGCGCAGCTAAAAGGTAGAAGAGGAGCATTCTTAAGAGGATGAGAATCCAAGGGGTATCATTATGAGAAAAAGTACGGAGGAGATAAAGAAGATTTTTCAGGCAGCATCTATCGAGGCGCTGCCTGAATTTATAAATACCTATTCGTCGGACGAGCGGGCAGGGGTCCGTAAGCTGGCGGAGACGGCGGCGAAGCGTCTGGAGGCCTTGGAAAAGGAAAAAGAGCGGATTGAGGCGCTGCGCGTGTATGAAGAACAATATAAGGAATACACTTATATCTGCGGAGTGGACGAAGCGGGAAGAGGGCCGCTGGCAGGGCCGGTGGTGGCGGGCGCGGTGATTCTTCCGAAAGACTGCCGCATTTTATATATAAATGATTCCAAGCAGCTCTCCGAAAAAAAAAGAGAGGAGCTTTATGAAGTCATAAAGGAGCAGGCTGCCGCTTGGGCGGTGGGGTATGCGTCTCCGGAGAGGATTGACGAGATTAATATTCTTCAGGCGGCTTATGAGGCCATGCGTGAGGCGGTGGGCGCGCTTTCGCTTCGGCCGGATATCCTGTTGAACGATGCGGTGACAATTCCGCAGATTACCATTCGTCAAGTACCCATTATCAAAGGAGATGCGAAAAGTATTTCTATCGGCGCCGCCAGCATTATGGCAAAGGTTACTAGGGACAGGCTGATGACGGAGTATGACAAGGTATATCCGGAATATGGTTTTGGGGGAAACAAAGGATACGGCAGCGCCGGACATATCGCGGCATTGAAAAAGTACGGTCCAACGCCCATTCATAGGCGGAGTTTTATCAAAAATTTTGTGTAAAGGAGACGGTATATGAAACTGACGCAGATATTTTCAGGGGAAACACATGTAGATGGAAGACATTCCGTGGATAGTCAGGGGCATATTCAGCAGACTCCTGCTCAGACTGAGAATATCAACCGGCAGATACGTTCCCTTGTTCCCGGACAGACCATCAGCGGGGAAATCGTATCCAGAAACGGCGGCGAGGTGCAGATTAAGGTATCTGAGGATATGATATTGAATGCCAGAGTGGACCGCAGCTTGAATCTCGAGATAGGGAAAAACATGACCTTTGAGGTGAAGAATAACGGAAGCGCTTTGACATTGAGTCCTTTATTTACCAATGTATCGACAGATATGAATGTGCTGAAAGCGCTGGATATGGCAGGTCTGCCCGTGAATCAGACTTCCGTGAGCATGACGCAGCAGCTGATGGCTGCGGGAATGCCCGTGAACAGGAGCGCTCTTCAGCAGGTGCTAAGGGAAATTAACAGCTTTCCCCAAAGCGAAATATCCGATATTATTAACCTTCATAAGCTGCAGATGCCTGTCAATGAGGCGAATATAAACCAAATGGCGGCGTACAGAAATCTGACCCATCAACTGACGGATGGCATGAACACTATTCTGGGGGCGCTGCCGGAGGTGTTGGACGCCATGGCAGAAAACGGAAACGGCGCCGACGCCGCCAAACTGTATCAGGAGCTGCTTTCTTTGGTGGGAGAGGGGGAGCCTGCAAAACAGATGAAGCTGCAGGAAGGGCAGACAGGGGCTGCGGCGGAGGGGACGGATACCGCGGCGGCACAAGGAACCGCACAGCACATGGAAAGCGGGGGACAGATTTCCGGACAGAATGTACTCAATCCGGAGGCTTCTCTAAGAAATATGCTGCAGGGAGAATTATTAGAACAGGGCATACTGTCGCAGAATATGTCTGCGGACGGGGGCTTGGAAGAATTATATTCTATGGAACAAGGGGCGTCGGGGCAGAGCGGCCAAGCCGGAATGCCGGAGACGGTGTCTCAGAGTGCGGAACAGAATTTGGCGTTTTCGGAATTGCCGGCGGGAGAAGAGGCGGAGGCGATATCGGATTCTTTGCGGGGAGCCGTGGCAAAAGAGCTGCTGCAGCTGCTTGACAGTACGCGGATGACGGGACAGGAAGCGGCGCAGCTGCGCGGTCAGGTGATGCAGTTTGCCCAAGGGCAGGCGGATGCGGGAAGGCTGTTTTCTGCTTTACAGAATTTGGGCGCCGGAGGGCTGTCTTTGACGGGCGGGGAGCATTTTATGGAGAAGCTGTTTTCCGGTAAAAATTTCAGGCAGCTTTTGACGGGACAATTGAAAAAGCTCTGGACGGTCAGTCCCAGAGAAGTGGCGGAACCGGGCGGGGTGGAAGAGTTGTATCGAAGGATGGACAGACAGCTCAAAAGTCTGGCGCAGGCTCTGGAAAATGCGGGGCAGACGAACAGCACTGCCTTTAAAGCGGCTTCTTCCATGTCGCAGAATATAGATTTTCTACAGCAGGTTAATCAGATGTACACCTATATACAGCTTCCGATCCGCCTCCAGCAGAGGGAAGCCCATGGGGAATTATATGTGTATTCCAATAAGAAAAAGATAACCAGCAGGGATGGAAAAATCAGCGCCCTGCTGCATCTTGATATGGACAATCTGGGGCCGGTTGACGTATATGTGGCAATGCAGAGCAGCAAGGTGAGCACCAGATTTTATCTGCAGGATGAAGATATGATAGATTTTATATCGGGACATATGGATATGCTGACACAGCGGCTTCGGAAACGGGGGTATGACTGCAGCTTTGCCATGACGGTCAGAGGAGAGGCGGAGGAGGCGGTGAAAGGCGGTCTGGAGCCGATTCTGGGCCGTGAAAAGGGAACCGTGCTTTCCCATTATGCTTTCGATGTCCGTACTTAGCAAGGGTTATTTTGTCCGGTTAGAAATTAGAATTTTAATTTCCGGCGCAAGGAAGCATTTACGGCAGGGAGGTTTTCGTCGGATGGATAAGAAAATGAATCAAAAACAAAAAGTGAAACAGGCTGTTGCTCTGGAATATAATCCCTCGGACGACGCGCCGAGAGTGATTGCCAGCGGGCGGGGCGTCTTGGCGGAGAAGATTATAGAGAAGGCTCAGGAGAGCGACGTGCCCATACATCGGGACGATAAGCTGGCGGATACTTTGTCGCGGCTGGATATCGGGGATATGATACCCCCGGAATTATACGAGGTTGTGGCGGAAATACTGGTATTTGTGGATTCTATGGATAAACTGAAAGGTAAAATGAAGAAAAGGTGAGTCTGAATCGTCGGGAAACGGGGACTGAGTGGGAAAAAATGGCGGCGGAGTATCTGACGGCGCAGGGAATGCGGATTGCGGCGTCGAATTTTAGCTGCAGGCAGGGTGAAATAGATTTGATAGGATATCATTTGGGGTATCTGGTGTTTGTGGAGGTAAAATATCGAAGAACTTCCGAAAAGGGGTATGCGCTGGAGGCGGTGGATGATCGGAAGCAGCGCAGAATCTGTAGAACGGCAGATTATTATAGATATATCCATCATCTGGGAGACAGCGTAAGCGTGAGATATGACGTGGTGGGAATTCAGGGAGGGGAAATACAGTGGATACAAAACGCTTTCCCTCATATTTATCCCCATGATTCCTATCGGCAGAGATGGTAGGCAGAACAGTCTGCGCAGACGGGAATGGAATGGAGCCGCCTTTTTTCAAGCGGCGATACGAAGCCGATTTGCGCCGGAAGACGGGAACGGATATGGAAAGAAAGGAAGCGTATGTTTGAAATATATCGGACAGGCAGGGGCGGACAGGCGGTTCTGCGGCAGAACAGAGTTTATATAGAGCATTCCATGGAAGAGAACCTTCTCACAGAAGAAGGCGGCACGGAATTGGAGTACCTTACATTTCCTTTGCTGGAAGACCTTGGCGTCGTCAGGCATCTGATTACGACACGTCTGGGAGGAGTGAGTAAGGGGGAATTTTCTACTATGAACCTGAGCTTTACCCGGGGTGACAAGGAAGAGGCTGTTTGCGCCAATTATGAACGGATTGCAGGGGTGCTTGGCTGTCAAGTCAGCGATATGGCGGCTTCTCATCAGACCCATACGACAAATATTCGGCGGATTACCGCCAAAGACAAGGGAAAAGGCATTGTATGTGCCAGAGATTATGAAAATGTGGACGGGCTGATGACGGAGGAGCCGGGCATTGTGCTTGTTACCTATTATGCGGACTGCGTGCCTTTGTTCTTTGTGGATCCGGTGTTAAAGGTCATTGGACTGGCGCATTCCGGCTGGCGCGGAACGATAGGAAGGATGGGCGAGCGCATGGTTAAGGAAATGGAGCGGACCTATGGCTGCAGGCCGGAGAATCTTTACGCCGCTGTGGGGCCGTCCATCTGCCGGGACTGTTATGAGGTCAGCGAGGAGGTGGCGGTACCGTTTATTGATATGCTGGGAAGCGGTACGGCTGTGCCGGGGAAACAGCCGGGGAAGTATCAGCTGGATTTATGGCTCGCCAATGAAATTATTCTACGGCAGGCGGGAATTCCGCCGCAGAATATCGCGGTGACGGATATCTGCACCTGCCATAACAGCGATTATCTTTTTTCCCACAGGGCAAGCGGCGGCCGCAGAGGGAACTTTGGGGCATTTTTGACGCTGGCGTGAGGGGAGAGGAAGCGGAGGGCCGGGACATGAAGACAGACTTGGAGCCGAAGCGGAGGGCCGGGACTTTAATAGAAAGGGTGATAAAATGGCAAATATTCTTGTATGTGATGACGATAAGGAAATTGTGGATGCAATCGAAATTTATTTAAGTCAGGATGGATATCAGATTTTTAAGGCGTATGACGGGGCGCAGGCCATTGAAGTCTTGAAGAAGGAAGATATTCATCTGTTGATTATGGATGTGATGATGCCCAAGCTGGACGGTATCCGCGCCACCCTTAAAATTCGTGAGTACAGCAGCATTCCCATTATTATGCTGTCTGCCAAATCGGAGGATACGGATAAGATTCTGGGGCTGAATATCGGCGCAGACGATTATATTACCAAGCCCTTTAATCCCTTGGAGCTGGCCGCAAGAGTAAAATCCAATCTGCGCCGCTATACCTCTCTGGGAAGTCTGAATGTAGAGAATAAGGCGATTTATCAGGCGGGGGGGCTTGTGATTAATGATGATACCAAGCAGGTGACTGTGGACGACGAGCCTGTAAAGATGACGCCCATTGAATATAACATATTGCTCTTGTTGATGAAAAATCAGGGAAGGGTATTTTCCATTGACCAGATTTATGAAAGCATCTGGAACGAAGACGCCATAGGGGCGGATAATACGGTTGCGGTACATATCCGCCATATTCGCGAGAAGATTGAAATTAATCCCAAAGAACCCAGATACCTGAAGGTCGTCTGGGGCGTGGGGTATAAGATTGATAAGCAGTAAGCCGTCGTATTCTGCAGGCGGCGGGAAGGATGATGAAGCGGGCATAGATATGAAAAGGTCAACATGGAAGCGGCTGGCGGTGGGACTGCTCCAGCACATATTGGCGGCGGGCATTATGACTGCCGCGGCGGGTATCCTGCTGAATTCTTACATTACGGTGGATTCTATTGACGGAATTAAAGTATACAGAATTTTTCCTATTGACGCCGAATTGGAATTTGAGGAATCCGATATTTATCATGATTTGTTCCGGAATGCGGTTTCCGATATTACACAGCTGGTAGTGGTGAAGGAACAGCTGGAGACGAACGATGTGTTTGATCCCTTAAAAAAAATCGACGTCACGGACTATGCAGGTCAGATTGGCGCGGATCAGGGCTGTGAGGTAACGGTACTTTATGAGCTGGATGATTTGATTAAATGGGGAAAACATGGTGTGGAGCACACCAACCGGATGATGAGCATGTCGGAATTTGTAAATTATTTCGGCAATTGTATTTATCCGGAAAATTTCATATTGGATGAATACGGGCAGCTTCGCTTTGATGGGTTTTACCGGGTTTTTGAAGAGACGGATAATAAGGCGGGCCAAGAGGATGCGGAAGGAAAACGATTCGGTAAAAGCGAGGAGGAGATCGCCCGGATATCCGAAAAACTCAATGGCTATACACAGGATCAGCTGGAGGATCTTGTGTATTCCTACATTATGACGAAAAATCTGAATAATGTAAAGGTCAACAGGGAGGACGACGGCACCCTGACCGTGGTGGTTCCGATGTTGAACTGCCGTTATAATACGGTGGATGGAGTGAGGCAGCTGACGAACTATGTGGACAATTGGGTGGATTATATCCAGCTTCAGGACAATGTGGCGGCGTCCATCGACGCGCTTACCGTGAATTATCAAAGATATCAGCTTTGTAATGACGCTTACAGAGAGGGAAACAGCAATGTGAAGTATATGGTGCGGATGATGACCGACAGCGGCATGTGTACCTATACCAATGTACCGGATATCAAGGACTTGGGGGATAATGAGGTCACGGAGTACTTTTCGGAATATAGGAGGTATTTGATTTATTATCCGGACAGCCTTGTTTTTATGGGCAATACGATTCTGAGCGAGGAAGAGATAGACGATTATATCGGTTTGTATAATTATGCCAATCCGGATACGACGCATATCTGGCTTTGCGTGGATACCAATTATGCCGTGGAGGGCGACGCGTTTTATACGGCCAATGCCGTCTATCAAAAGATTGTACCCAATGCAGGCAGAATCATCGGATTAATTGTTCTGCTGGCGGCGGCGTGGTTTGGGCTGGGCATTTATATGACGGTAACAGCGGGTACGGCGGTGAGTGAGAATGGCGAACGGATATGGTATTTGAATCGGTTTGACCGTCTTTGGACGGAACTGATTATTCTTCTCTGCGCGGCGTTTCTTTATGGGAGTGTGCTGGGGTATCGGCTGCTTATGAGAATTGCGGACAATGCGGATGTGCTGCCCATTGAGCTGCTGGGAATCCAGCTGGCCGGACTTTACCGCTACGGCGTGTTCGCGCTTTACGGCGTGTATATCAGCCTTTCTTTTAACATCATCTGGTATAGTCTGGTACGTCGTGCAAAGGCGGATTACCTATGGAAAGGCAGTTTTTTGTATTATGCCTGCAGAGCGCTGGGCAGCTCCGTTCAGTTTGTGCTGCGGCATAAGAATTCCGTAATCAGTATGCTGCTTCCGTATAATCTGTTCTTATTTTCTAATTTAATAGGGATTGTGATCGCCTATAGGCTGTTAGACCAGCAGCAGATGTATTCCATATTAATCATGAGCGGTATGGTGATTCTGGACGTCACTGTGGGTATGGTTATGTTCCGACGGAATGTGGAGCAGATTGAGATAGCGGAGGGAATTAAGAGAATCCGGGATGGGGAGGTGGAGTTTAAAATTCAGGCGGACAAGCTTCATGGTTCCAGCAGAGAGCTGGCGGACGCGGTGAACAATATTGGGGAAGGCATCCGGAAAGCGGTGAGAACCAGCATGAAAGACGAACAGATGAAAACGGATTTGATCACAAATGTTTCCCATGATATCAAAACGCCGCTCACATCCATTATCAATTATATTGATTTATTGAAACGGCTGAAAATAGAGCAGGAACCGGCAAAAGGCTATATTAAAATTCTTGACGGCAAGGCTCAGCGCCTGAAACAGCTGACGGACGACCTTGTGGAAGCATCTAAAATTTCTTCCGGCAATATTGTGCTGAATCAGGAAAAACTGAACCTGACGGAGCTTATCAACCAAAGTATCGGGGAGTTTTCCGAAAGGCTGGAGGAATGTCGGCTGCAGGTTATTTTTGAGGATCATGACGTGCCGGCCTATGTGTATGCCGACAGCAGCAGAATGTGGCGCGTGATAGAGAATTTGTTCAATAATGTGTGTAAGTATGCGCTGGAAGGTACAAGGGTATATATTGATTTGGCCAAACCCGAAGACAGGGTGGAAGTATCCATGAAAAATATATCCAAGGAACAGATGAATATACGCCCGGATGAATTGACGGAGCGGTTTATCCGGGGAGATTCCGCAAGGACCACGGAGGGGAGCGGCTTAGGGCTTTCCATCGCCAAGAGTCTTGTACAGGTTCAGGGGGGCGGTTTTGAAATCCTTTTGGACGGAGACCTCTTTAAAATCATCATTTCTTTTCCGGAATATTCGGAGGAATCATTATCACAATGATTCCTCGGCGGAATATTTGGTCTATGTCAAATCGATTTCCATATGCTTGTTGTAGGCTTCCAATATACCGTGGATTTTCTCCGTGGTGGCCAGCGTGTTGGTGAGAGAGGCGTCGTGATTCATAAAGTCTATCAGGGAGGCGACGAATTTGCTCATATCTGCTTCGATAAAGTAGGGGCGGGCGTAGAGCTCCGGCAGAAGGTAAGTTAAGTTTGTCGTCACCACTTTATCAAAATAGCCCTTATCATACGCTTCGTCGAACGCTTTTATACCATCGGTAAATAAGCCGAAGGTACAGCAGATGAATACGCGTCCTGCGTTCATGTGCTTCAGCTGTCTGGCCGTGTCCAGCATACTCTGGCCGGAAGAAATAATGTCGTCAATAATGATGATATCTTTGCCGTCGATATTGTCGCCTAGGAACTCGTGGGCCACAATGGGATTTTTCCCGTTGACAATGGTGGAATAATCACGTCGTTTGTAAAACATGCCGGTATCCACGCCCAGAACGCTTGCAAAATAAATCGCTCTGTCCAGCGCGCCCTCGTCAGGGCTGATAACGATTAAATGTTCCTTGTCTACCAGAAGATCGTCCTCGGAATGTAAAAGCGCCTTAATGAACTGATAGGGCGGCGTGAAATTGTCGAAACCATTCAGGGGAATGGCGTTCTGCACTCTGGGGTCATGGGCGTCAAAGGTGATGAAATTGCTGATGCCCATGTCGCGCAGCTCCGCCAGCGCGAACGCACAGTCAAGGGATTCCCTGTGATTTCGTTTATGCTGCCTGCCCTCATAGAGAAAGGGCATAATGACATTGATTCTATGGGCTTTGCCGTTGCATGCCGCGATGACGCGCTTTAGATCCTGATAATGGTCGTCGGGAGACATGTGGTTGGTGTAGCCGTTCATATTGTAAGTGATGCTGTGATTGCATACATCGACCAGAAGGAATAAGTCTTTGCCGCGGATGGATTCACGGAAGCTGGCTTTCCCTTCTCCGCTTCCAAAGCGGGGAGTATCCACCTCTGCCAGATAATTATTTACAATATAATCATGAAAGGCAGGATCCTTCTTTACCTTATCGTTATGGATGCTTTTGCGGAATTGAACCATGTATTCATTGATGCGTCGGCCCATTTCTCTGGCGGAGGGCAGAGCGACAATTTTTAAAGGAGCTACGGGCATGGCGTTTTCCAGTTCGTGTAAGTTTGGCATGATGACCTCCATTTCTTTTGTTAATTTATTTATAACATTATGTGGGCGGTACGTCAAGAAACAAGTTTGCTGCCGATACAGGAATGAAAGGATAAACTATAATCACGAGCCATAAAATCTGCCGTCGTTCTAGCAGCTGCCGCCAAAAATATCTTGTGAAACGGGAGGAATGCGTGCTATGATAGAACCAGTCCATGGACGGGATATGAATAGGATGGATATAACGGCGGGAAAGGAAATGCGGATGAAAAAACATATTGTGAACAGAGTCCTTCCGGGGAGCATTGCGCAGGAGCTGGGGATTGAGCCGGGGGACAAGCTGTTAGGAATCAGGAATGTGGAATGCGGGGATTGTATAGAAGACGGGGCCTTCGCGGAGGATGGATGTTTTATGGAAGGCGGGACTTTCGCGGAGGATGGACTTTCTGTGGAGGACGAAGCTTTCGCGGAAAATGGGACTGGTGTGGGGGGGAACTCCAAAGCTGAGGATTTTGCGGAGATTGAGGACATATTTGATTATCAGTTTCTGACGCAGGACGCCTATATTGAGATATGGATTGAGAAAACGAATGGGGAGCAGTGGATTTTGGAGGTGGAGAAGGAGCCGGATGAAGACTTGGGTATAGAATTCGAGAACGGGCTGATGGACGAATACCGGCACTGTCGGAATCGTTGCGTGTTCTGCTTTATTGATCAGATGCCGCCCGGAATGAGGGAAACTTTGTATTTTAAGGATGATGATTCCCGGCTTTCCTTCCTTCAGGGAAATTATGTGACCCTGACCAACATGTCGGATCACGATATTGACAGAATATGCAGATACCGACTTTCTCCCATCAATATCTCGTTTCATACCATGAATCCCGAACTGCGATGCAGAATGCTGAATAATCGTTTCGCGGGGGAGGCCTTGAAAAAGGCGGATAAGCTGTATGAGGCGGGCATCCGCATGAACGGGCAGATTGTGCTCTGCAAAGGCTTGAACGACGGGAAAGAATTAGAATACAGCATTGGGCAGCTGATGAAATATATTCCTAACTTGGAGAGCGTGTCCGTGGTGCCGGTGGGGCTTACCAAATACAGGGAAGGATTGTATCCTCTGGAGCCCTTTTCAAAAGAAGACGCCGTGGAAGTGATTGATTTGATAGAGAGATATCAGAAAGTGTGCTTTGAGAAATACGGCGTCCATTTTGTTCACGCCAGCGACGAATGGTATATTCTTGCGGGCAGGAAAATGCCGGAGGAGGCGCGTTACGACGGGTATCTGCAGCTGGAAAACGGTGTGGGGATGCTGAGGCTTCTGTTGAATGAATTTGAGGACGCCATGGACATGAGGGGGCGCGGCAGCGGCAGGACGGAAGGAGCCTTGGAAGGGCGCGGCGGCGTGACGGGAGGAGCCTTGGAAGGAAGCGGGAGCGTCAGGACGGAAGAACCCTTGAAAGGAAGCGGGAGCGGCAGAGCGGAAGGAATTGAGAAAGGGTACGGGGACGAATGTACAGAGGAAGGTGGGAGCAGGCAGGCAGAGGCTCCGACGCCTGTGGAAAGAGAGGCTTCCGAGGAATGTGAGCTGGCGATTGCCACCGGGAAGCTGGCGTATCCTTATCTGCAAAGAATGGCGGACAGGATGATGTCGGAATATCCGGGACTGACAATCCATGTATATTCTATCACAAACAATTTCTTCGGGGAAAGCATTACGGTGTCGGGACTGATTACAGGGCGGGATCTGCTGTCACAGCTGAAAAGCAGGCCTCTTGGAAGCTGTCTGCTCCTGCCGGAAAACATTCTGCGAAGCGGTGAAGACGTGTTTTTGGATGATATGAGGACGTTAGATTTGGAAAATGCTTTACAAGTGCCGATTAATATTGTAAAATCAAGCGGGTATGATTTTGTGGAAAGTATTTTGAGGATTTACGGCAGACCGGGAGCTTCAAAGAAAGAAGGATGATATCTAACGATGAACAAAGGCTCGTAGAAGCGGGCGGGGAGGTAAATATGGCAAAGAAGAAAACCAAGCCGATTGTGGCGGTGGTGGGAAGGCCCAATGTGGGGAAATCCACGTTATTTAACGCTTTGGCAGGGGAAAATATTTCCATTGTGAAGGATACGCCCGGCATTACGAGGGATAGAATATATGCGGACGTCACATGGCTGGACAAGACTTTTACCTTGATAGATACGGGAGGGATTGAACCGGACAGCAAGGATATTATTTTGTCCCAGATGAGGGAACAGGCGCAGATTGCCATTGAGACGGCTGACGTAATCATTTTCCTAGTGGATGTGAAGCAGGGACTTGTGGACGCGGACGCGAAGGTGGCCGATATGCTGCGGCGTTCCCATAAGCCGGTGGTGCTGGTGGTCAACAAAGTGGACAGTCCCAAGAAATATATGGCGGATGTGTATGAATTTTATAATCTGGGCATAGGGGAGCCATATGGGATTTCGGCTGTCAACCGGCTGGGACTGGGGGAAATGCTGGATCATGTCATTTCGCATTTTGAGGACGCCGACGGTGAGGAAGAAGAGGACGAGCGGCCCAGAGTGGCCATTGTGGGCAAGCCCAATGTGGGAAAATCTTCGCTGATCAATAAGCTGCTTGGGGAAAACCGTTTGATTGTGTCCGATATTGCAGGAACCACAAGGGATGCGGTGGACACGGAAATTATCCGCAATGGGAAAGGATATGTATTTATTGACACGGCGGGGCTGCGCAGGAAAAACAAGATAAAGGAAGAGCTGGAGCATTTTATGGTGGTGCGAACGGTGGGAGCCGTGGAACGGGCGGACGTGGTGGTGCTTTTGATAGACGCTCTGGAGGGCGTAACGGAACAGGACGCCAAGATTGCCGGGATTGCTCATGAGCGGGGAAAAGCGGTCATTATCGCCGTGAACAAATGGGACGCCTTGGAGAAGGATGACAAGACCATTTATCGATTTACGGACAAAATCCGGATGATCTTATCCTATATGCCCTATGCGGAAATCGTCTTTGTATCGGCGAAAACGGGGCAGAGGCTTTCAAAGCTGTTTGAAGTCATTGATATTGTCAGCGAGAACCATGCCATGAGGGTGTCCACAGGCGTATTGAACGAAATTATGGCGGAGGCGGCTGCCCTGCAGCAGCCTCCGTCCGACAAGGGAAGAAGGCTGAAGCTTTATTATATTACGCAGGTGTCTGTAAAGCCGCCCACATTTGTTATTTTTGTGAACGATAAAGAATTGATGCATTTTTCTTATACAAGATATATTGAGAACCAGATTCGGGAGACCTTTGGTTTCCGAGGGACTCCCCTGAGGTTTATTATCAGAGAACGAAATAAAAAGGAGCAATGATGGAAAGGGTTATCTGTTTAGCAATCGGTTATGTGTTTGGCTTATTCCAGACCGCTTATTTTTACGGAAAGGCACATGGAATTGATATCCGCCAGCATGGCAGCGGCAACGCGGGAAGCACCAATACGCTTCGTGTGCTGGGGACGAAAGCGGGATTGATTGTGCTGGCGGGGGACTGCCTGAAGTGTATGGCGGCGGTGTGGATTGTGCGGCTGACGTTCGGACGCATGTATCCGGATATGGTATATCTGCTCTGTCTGTACGCGGGGGCGGGCGCTATTCTGGGACATAATTATCCGTTTTATATGAATTTCAAGGGCGGAAAAGGAATTGCCGCCACGGCGGGGCTGATTTTGTCCTTTCATCCGTATTTTATCGTTATGGGCGTGGCTGTGTTTTTCGGTATTTTTCTGACCACCCATTTGGTTTCGCTGGGGTCTCTGCTTGTATATGCGGGATTTGTCGTCGAGATGATAATCTGCGGCCAGAGCGGTTTGTTTGCGGGTTTGACACAGATGCAGCTCTATGAAATGTATGCCCTGTCGGGGGCTCTGGCGGGAATGGCTTATTGGAAGCATCGGGAGAATATTGCACGCCTTGCGCACGGAAACGAGAGGAAGACCTATCTGCTGAAAAAGAATAAAGTGGATGTGGAGCCGGAAGGAAAGCAGGATGAGGAAAAAGAGAACTGAAAATGCCGAGGCGATATAGAGATGAAAAAAGCAGACTTCACATATCTGCGGAAAAGGGGCGGTATGGCAAAAATAGGGATTATCGGCGGGGGGACATGGGGAATTGCCCTTGCGGCACTGTTGGAGAAAAACGGACATCGGATTACTCTGCGGTCTTCCTCGGAACAAAAGATTGCAATGCTTAAGGAAACGCATGAATATAAGCTGCTTCCGGGGGTGAAGCTGGGAGAAAACGTGGAATATACCTTGGAGGATTCCGCGGCGGTGAAGGGGCAGGATATGCTGGTGTTCGCGGTGGCAAGCTCATATACCAGAGAGACTGCCGGACGGTTGAGCGGGCTGGTCTCACCGGGCCAGATCATATTGAATGTGGCGAAGGGCATTGAGGAACATACCATGATGACACTTTCGGAGGTGATAGAGCAGGAGATTCCCCATGCGGATGTGGCGGTGATGTCCGGTCCCTCCCATGCGGAGGAAGTGGGGCGGGGGGTTCCGACGACCATCGTGGTGGGGGCAAAAACCAAATCAACCGCGGAGTATATCAGAAGCCTGTTTATGAACGAAGTGTTCCGTGTCTATATCAGTCCCGATATTCTGGGCATGGAGCTTGGAGGCGCGCTGAAAAACGTGGTGGCCCTTGCGGCAGGAATCGCGGACGGGCTGGGTTATGGGGACAATACAAAGGCCGCCTTGATTACTCGGGGAATCACGGAGATTGCGAGGCTTGGAACCGCTATGGGAGGGAAGTTTGAGACCTTCTGCGGGCTTACCGGCATTGGGGATTTGATTGTCACCTGCGCCAGCATGCATTCGAGGAACCGCCGGGCGGGTATTTTGATTGGGCAGGGGAAGAGCCGCGAGGAGGCAATGGCAGAGGTGGGAATGGCTGTGGAAGGGGTTCATTCCGCCAAGGCCGCCATGGAGCTTGCACGGAAATATCAGGTGCAGCTGCCCATTATCGAGCAGGTAAACGAGATTTTATTCGCGGGGAAAAGCGCGGAAAAGGCTGTGAAAGAGTTGATGCTTCGGGATAAGAAGCTGGAGGTGTCGGATCTGCCTTGGCCGGAAGAACAATAGAATCCGCGCTAAGCGTGAATTCTATTGCCTTGGGAATTATTTCAGCGATATATTGCCTTGGCAATCTCCGCCGCCATTTTGGGCTTGTTCATAGTGTAAAGATGAATGTCGTTCACTCCGTTCTCCTGTAAATCCCGAATCTGGCGGATGGCGAAATCGATGCCTGCCTTTCTCATCTCGTCGGGTTTGTCGCCGTAAGCCGCAATCAAATCAGTCAATGCTTTTGGCACGCTGGAGCCTGACAGGGTGACGGTGGTGCCCAATTGTTTTGCGGCGGTGATTGGCATGATTCCGGCGCAGATAGGAACGGAGATTCCTTTTTTATGGGCCTTTTCCAGAAAGGAATAATAAAAATCATTGTCAAAGAATAATTGGCTGATAAAGAATTCCGCTCCGGCATCCTGCTTCTTTTTCAGATTGTTCAGGTCGGATTCCAAGCTGAAGCATTCATAATGCTTCTCCGGGTAACATGCGCCTGCCATATGCAGGTCTGTGTTCTCTTTTAGAAAGGTCATTAAGTCGCTGGCATGGGCGAAATCCCGGGACTCAAACTGCTCGTCGCTCATGTCCTTGGGCCTGTCTCCCCGCAGTGCAAGCACATGGCTGACATGATGCTCCCTCAAGGCTTCGATTACCTGAAGCAGAGCCTCCCGTCGGCTTCCCACACAGGTGATATGCGCCACGGCGTCAATTTTCAGCGTATTTTGGATATAGGAGGCTATCTCCACAGTCCTGCCGGAGCGGCTTCCTCCCGCGCCGTAGGTGACGCTGATAAAATCCGGCGATAATTTTCCCAAAGCATCCAATACTTCAAAAGCCGCTTCAAATTCCCCGTCCTTCTTTGGGGGGAACACTTCAAAAGAAAGTGTGCGTTTGTGTTCAAACATATCTTTTAACATGTTTTATTTCCTTTTTTGCTGCAATACAAGTACAATTTTGCAGCTTTTTCCTTTCGTCAGTTTTTGAATTGATCCAGTTCTGCCGTCTGCGGCAAAGGTGTTGACTTGGAGTCAGAGATATCGTAACATGAAAAGGAAGGAATTTCAAGGGAAAGGTTTTCGCAGGATTGATGCTGCGCTGATTTTCCGCCGCCGCATGAAAAAAGGCGGCAGTCCGGCGGCCTGCCCGGGCTGTTGTGAAAATAGTGCCGGAAAATAGATATTGCCCGCGTTTGGGCTTGATTTTAAGTCAGGAATATCGTAACATGAAAGGAAAGCAATTTCAAAGGAAAGGTGGGTATGCAAAATGGAACAGCAGGGATTTCAGGGAACCGGGGAATATGTGGCCAGCGAGGAGCTGATGGCCAGTGTAAATATTGCAGTCGCGTTGAAGAAGCCGCTTTTGATTAAAGGGGAACCCGGTACGGGCAAGACAATGCTTGCGGAGGCTGTGGCAAAGGCTTTGGGCAAAAAGCTGATTATCTGGAATATTAAGTCCACAACAAAGGCGCAGGAGGGATTGTATGTATATGATACGATTCAGAGACTTTACGACGGGCAGTTTGGAGAGGAAGGGGTAAATGACATTGCACGTTATATCAAGCTGGGAAAGCTGGGAGAGGCTTTCGACAGCGAGGAGCAGGTTGTGCTTTTGATCGACGAGATTGACAAGGCGGATTTGGAGTTCCCCAATGACCTTCTCTGGGAACTGGATCAGATGGAATTCTATATCAATGAGACAAAGCGCACCGTAAAGGCAAAACAGCGTCCCATAGTGATTATTACCTCCAATGCGGAGAAAGAGCTGCCGGATGCGTTTCTGCGCCGCTGTATTTTTCATTATATTGAGTTCCCTTCCAAGGAATTGATGGAAGAAATTGTGAGGGTGCATTTTCCGGAGGTGGAGGAGCATCTGCTGCAAAACGCTATGGAAGTGTTTTATAATATCAGGGCAATCAGGGATATACGCAAGAAGCCCAGCACATCGGAGCTGATCGACTGGGTCAATGCCCTGCAGATCGGCGGAATTGACGCGGATACCATACGGAAGGCTCTGCCCTTTATCGGCGTGGTGGTGAAAAAGGATGAGGACCTGCAGCTGGTAAGGCAGGAGCCGAATCTGTGACGGGGAGAATTGAGGCTGAGATAAGAGTATTAAAGCTGAAATGAGAACAATGAAGCTGGGATAAGAGAATTGAAGCTGAGATAAGAGTATTAAAGCTGAAATGAGAAGAATGAAGCTGGGATAAGAAGCTGGAAGCTATGATATGAGGACTTAATCTGCGGTGAAGAGAGGAACCTGCGACAGCAGGGACTACGACAGAAAGCGTGGCGCATATGTTTATAAAATTCTTTGAGACTTTGAGGGAGAAGGGCCTGCGGGTGACGCTGGGAGAATGGCTGACTCTGCAGGAGGCGCTGGACAAGGGGCTGTGCGAAAGCTCCCTGACCAAGTTTTATTACACTGCCCGGATGATTCTGGTAAAAAGCGAGACGGATTTCGACAAATTTGACATGGCCTTTGACGAGTGCTTTAAGGCGGCGCAGCAGCAGACCGAGGTGGGAAAGGAGATGCTTCGCTGGCTGGATAAATCCGATATGATGGAGCTGGCGCACGAGGAGGCGAGAAATCATTTGAATCAGGTGGAAGAGATTCAGGTGGACAAGGAGGATGTGGAAGAGACGTTCAAGCAGCGGCTCAAGGATCAGGACAGCGAGCACAACGGCGGCAGCTTCTGGATCGGCACCATGGGGAAGACCTCCTTCGGCAATATGGGAGGCAATGTGGGCGGTGTGAGAGTGGGCGGCAAGACCGGCTATCAGTCCGCTTTTTCCGTTGTGGGCGCGAGGAAGTATCGGGATTTTCGGGACGACAGAGTATTGGATAACAGACAGTTTCAGATGGCGTTCCGCAAACTGCGGCAGTTTTCCAGCAGGCTGGATATTCCGGAGACGGAGCTGGATATCAACGGCACGGTGGACAAGACCTGCAATAACGGCGGATGCCTGCGGATTGTGATGCAGAAGCCTAGGAAGAACGCGGTGAAGCTCCTGCTTTTGATGGATTCCGGCGGCACCATGATTCCCTTTAGCAGTCTGTTAAATGATTTATTTCAGGCGATTCATAAATCCAACCATTACAAGGATGTGAAGACTTATTATTTCCATAACTGTATTTACAGCAAGATGTACAAGACGCCGGAATGCGAGAACGGGGACTGGGTGGATACGGAATGGATGTTTCGGAATGTGGACAGCGATTACAAGGTGATTATTGTGGGGGACGCGGCCATGGCGCCGGAGGAGCTGTACTCGGATACGGGCAATTACAGGGGGCCCAACGGCGGGCTGTCGGGGTATGAATGGCTGCAGCTGTTGAAGAAAAAGTATAAGAAAATCGTGTGGCTGAATCCCAAGATGGCGCCGGGCAGGGCGCCTTGGAGGGAGGCGGAGACGGCGGTGAAGGAGCTGTTTCCCATGTATAAGCTGACGGTGGACGGGCTGAATCAGGCGATGGTGAAATTGATGGCGAACCGGTGAGGCATCAAGGCTGATACCCTGTCAGTTAGAGGGTATCAACGCTCAAGGCGGGATATTTGTTAGGAATTGTGTATACATGATGGTATGGAACGATTTGGCAGCTGAGTCTTAGATTTGGCAGGCGGGACTAAGGAGGCTTTGGTATGGAGAGGATACTGCGGAAATGTAAACAATGCGGCCGGGATATTTATTTTGAGGGAATCTGCGTTTCCTGTCGGGCAGAAAACGAGCGGAACAGAATCTTGGCATTGCCGCAGGAGGAAATCGACTCGGCAGTCGGGCGGATATGCGATGAAATAGAAAATACGGGAGAGCTGGACAAGGAAAGGGATTTATTTGGAAAGCTGCTGAATTACAGGGATATCAATACTTCAAAAATAGCCCGAGCGGCTTTTCAAAAAGACCTCTTTTATCCCTGCGAGATGTATAAGGACGCGCCGGAGGACGTCGTCAAGGCGATGCTGGAAACAGTAAAGAGGGACGATACGGATTCCTTCCTTGCAAGCCGCCTGCTGTCGTGCCTTGCGGTGTATGGAGGGGAGGAGGTGTTTCAGACGTTTCTGGAGCTGGAAGCGCATCCTAGGAAGTGGCGGGAAAAGCTGTATGTGAATCCCTCGAGTTACGCCGCAATCGGCGGGTGGTCCTATGACAGCGGCGGGAAGTTCCTTAAGACAAATTTTGACAGGTGCTATCCCATGGTAAAAGGAACTCCGGAGGAGAAAAAGAGAAGCCCGGTTAAAATCGGCGCCAGAACAGGTGAAAAATGTCCCCGCTGCGGCTGTGAAATCGTAAATTTGATGGAATTTGACGGCAGGGACCCGCGGCTGGATTTCCTAGGAATCGGCGGTGTTATCAAGGCGAAGTGCTGTCCTAACTGTATGGAATATATGAACGGTGATTTTTGCAGATATACGGTGGATGGTGAAAGCGAAGCCGTCTTCGGCAGGGATTCTTTTATGACGGAGGATTATATCGGGGAGGAAGGGATTGAGGAGCTTGCGTGCAATTCCTATATTTTAGGGGAAAACCCCGTTCCGCTCAGGTATGCCGCGGACTGGGAGGGCGGTTCCTCCGTGGGGGGATTTGCGTTTTGGATTCAGGACTGTGCAATTAAGAATTGTCCCGACTGCGGAAAGCCCATGAAATATCTTGCCCAGATTCAATGGGATACCGTGATGGACGGCATGGAGGGAAACGCTTATATTGAAATCTGTAAGGACTGCCAAGTTATGGCGGTGCTGCATCAGCAGACATAAGCAGCTGGGATAAAAGTCGGTATTATCCGATAAAAGTATAATGGAAAGGCATGGAAAATAATATGACTGTATTTGAAGAATTGAAGGCAAGGGGACTGCTGGCGCAGCTCACCGACGAGGAGGAAATCAAGGAACTGATCAACAAGGGAAAGGCTGCGTTTTATATCGGGTTTGACCCTACGGCGGACAGCCTTCATGTGGGACACTTTATGGCGCTCTGCCTGATGAAACGCCTGCAGATGGCGGGCAATAAGCCCATTGCGCTGATTGGCGGCGGCACGGGCATGATCGGAGACCCTTCCGGCAGAAGCGATCTGCGCACCATGATGACGAAGGAGACCGTCGAGCATAACTGCGAGTGCTTTAAAAAGCAGATGAGCCGCTTTATTGAGTTTGGCGAGACGGATTCCAAGGAAGCCGGGAAGTCCACGGAAGAGAATCATTCCAAGGCCTTGATGGTGAATAATGCGGACTGGCTGATGGATTTGAATTATATTGAGTTTATCCGGGATATCGGGGTACATTTTTCCGTGAACAGAATGCTGACTGCGGAGTGCTATAAGCAGCGCATGGAAAAGGGACTGAGTTTTCTGGAATTTAATTATATGATCATGCAGAGCTATGATTTCCTGAAGCTGTATGAAGATTACGGATGCAATATGCAGTTTGGCGGCGATGACCAGTGGAGCAATATGCTGGGAGGCACGGAGCTGATCCGGCGCAAGCTGGGGAAGGACGCCTATGCTATGACGATTACCCTGCTTCTGAATTCCGAAGGGAAAAAGATGGGCAAGACCCAGAAGGGGGCGGTATGGCTTGACCCCAATAAGACCTCGCCTTTTGAATTCTATCAGTATTGGAGGAACGCTGCGGACGCGGATGTGCTGAAATGCCTGCGGATGCTGACTTTCCTGCCCATGGAGCAGATAGAAGAGATGGATAAGTGGGAGGGCAGCCAGCTGAATCGGGCGAAGGAAATCCTTGCGTATGAGCTGACAAAGCTGGTGCATGGAGAAGAGGAAGCATGCTCGGCGCAGGAGAGCGCGCGAAGTCTGTTCGCCAAAGGGGCTTTTGGCGGCGCGGCCGAAATGCCCACAGCGGTATTGTCCGAGGAGGATTTTGTAGACGGAACCATTGATATTCTGGGTATTTTGGTAAAATCAGGATTGACGGCTTCACGCTCCGAAGCCAGAAGGGCTGTGGAACAGGGCGGCGTTGTGGTGGATAATGAGAAAATTAGCGATATCAAGACGGCATATCGCCCGGAACAGCTTGACGGAGACGGCATTGTGGTACGGCGGGGCAAGAAAAATTATAAGAGAGTGACAATGAAATAATCGTTGGGATTTTTGGAATGTAAGATTAAAAAATTAGAAACATTTGGAACGGGGAGAAACTTCTGCCGATATTCTTCGTCTATAAGGACAAAGGACAGTACGGCAGAGCGCAGCCTGAGCAAAAGATGCCTGCCGACTGGACAGGGGCGTTTTTTGTTCAGGCTTTTTTTAGCGCGGGTTCAAAAGCAGTAAGGAAAGGAGACTATTATGAGGAGAAAAACCGAGAGAAAACTAAATAAGCGGATTTTATGCAGGCGCATTTTATGCGCTGTTATGACTGCGGCAATGCTGACGTCCTTTTCGGGATGTTCAGGTTCGGCTTCCATACACAATTCCATAAATCTGATGGAGGAACTGGAAAACAGTGAAGGGCAGGCGGTCCAGCCGGACGGCAGAGGGGGAGATTTTGTGCCGACGGAGGGCGGGGAGGAGGGAGCCGCCCGGTTCAAGTATTACGCATTGGTTGAACGGTGTGAACTGCCTAGGGAAGAGGAGGATTCTCAGGGAAATAATTCTCAGGGAAATAATTCTCAGGGAAATCAGCCTGTGATACTAAAGGACGCGGATGAATTATCTGCTTTTCTGGATGCTTTGGAATATTCGTCCGTTACTTGTGACGGAATACCGGAATATATGATATATGTGATGGACTATAAGGGTGACGGCAGGTCGGAGTACAGTGTCAATATCAAGGATCATTGGGTTTGGAAAGGTTCCCGGGAGGCGGCGTTGACGGAGGAGAATGCAGGCAGGCTGAGCAGTCTGCTGGAAAATGTCTGGGAGGACGGAAAGGAACGGATTCCGGCCATGAAAGATGGGTATTCCGATGATAACGCACAAAGCGCAGGGTCGGGGGACGGTCATTTGGCGGTCATGGATTTCGGAGTCCGCATGCTTCAGGAGAGCATCCGTCAGGAAGGGGCAGAGAACAGTAAGAATGTTCTCGTCTCGCCCCTATCGGTGATTTCGGTGCTGGCAATGACCGCAAACGGCGCAAAGGGAGAGACATTAGAGCAGATGGAGGATGTCTTCGGCATGTCGGTATCCGGGCTGAACGCCTATCTGTCCGCCTATATGCAGGCGCTTCCGGAAGGGGAGAAATACAAGCTCAGCATGGCGAACGCCGTCTGGTTTAAGGACTGCGGCCAATTTGCCGTGAAACAGGACTTTCTGCGCGCCAACAGGGATTATTACGGGGCGGGGCTGTATAAGGCGCCCTTCGACAATACTACGTTAAATGAAATCAACGGATGGGTGGAGGACAATACGGACGGCATGATAAAAGAGATTCTCAACGAGATTTCTCCGGACTCTCTCATGTATCTTGTGAACGCTCTCGCCTTTGACGCGGAATGGGAGACGATATACAAAGAGAATCAGGTGTGGGATGGCAGATTTACCAGAGAGGACGGAACCGTCCAACAGGTGAAAATGATGCATTCGGCGGAATACGGGTATCTGGAAACGGAGCAGGCGGAAGGATTTTTGAAATATTATGCGGACAGGAAATATGCGTTTGCGGCGCTTCTGCCGAGGGAGGGAGTGACTGTGGCGGCTCTGGCAGATTCTCTTACGGGAGAGAAATTGAACGAGGCGCTGCATAACCCTGTGGATGTGAAGGTCAATGCGGCAATTCCGAAATTTGAGAGCGGGTACGGCGTCCTGCTGAACCAAATGCTGCAGAATATGGGAATGGAAAATGCCTTTGATGCGTACCGCGCAGACTTTTCGGGAATCGGATCTTATGACGGCCCCATTTCAGATGAGGGGGTAAGCATCTTTGACGGCCCTAAAGCTCTCTATATCAGCCAGATACTGCATAAGACTTTCATCGCCGTAAACGAGAGAGGAACGAGAGCCGGCGCGGCGTCCGTAGTCGTAATGGATGCAGGCGCGGCGCCGCCTCAGCAGGAAGTTAAGACGGTGTATTTGGATAGACCTTTTGTGTATATGATTGTGGACTGCGATTCCAATCTGCCCATATTTATCGGAGTAGTGACAGATATCGGGAAATAGCGTTAATTTATTTTTAGTTTATTTTTATTTAAGAATTATATTGCGAAATTCATTTGTTTATGGTATATTAAATCTAATACTATTTTATACGGAGGATAGAAGTATGCCACAATTTATTAGTTCTTTTATATCATCCATAGGCTCGGGTATCTGGTCTGTGATAAGCGCCGTGCTGATTCTGGTGATTGCGTTTATCGCTGCGGGTATTGTGAAGTCGCTGATATTAAAGCTTCTTGGAAAAGGGAAAATCAAGGAATTCCTTGGAAAGCTGGATGCGGCGGAGGGGGAAGGCGGCAAGGCGGGAAGCACCGCCGAGTTCGTTGGAAAGCTGGTTTATCTGCTGGTGTTTCTGCTCTTTGTGCCCGGCATCTTTTCGGCGCTGGGAATGCGGGAGGTATCCGCGCCCATCACGAACCTGCTCAACATTGTGTGGGGATATGTGCCCAATGTTGCTGCGGCGGCCATCGTTCTGGTCATCGGATTTTTTATCGCAAAATTGGTTCGCCAGCTTTTGGTGCATGTATTTGACAAGCTGAGCATCAATAAGCTGCAGGAGAAAGCGGGCATTGAGGTTTCCAACCCCGACAAGCTGTCCAATACCTTGGCTTATATTGTCTATGTGCTGATTCTGATTCCCATGATTGTGATGGCTCTGGATGTGCTGAATGTCAGCGTGATTTCCACGCCTGCGGTACATATGCTGAACTTGATTTTTGCTTTTATTCCCAATATCTTTGTGGGACTTGTCATCATTGTGATCGGCTGCATGATCGGCAAATTTGTGGGACAGATCGTGACCCGCCTGATTGCTTCCGCAGGACTGGATGCGAAGCTTGCCAAGCTGATTGACAATGAAAAATATCATTTCAGTCTGTCAAAGTCTGTGGGTACTGTGGTTTATGCAGTGGTGATTATCTTTTTTGCGGTGGAGGGCGTTAATGTTCTCCAATTGGATGTGCTGACGGAAATCGGCGCCGCAGTGATCGGTTATATGCCCGCGGTGCTGAGCGCCATGCTGATTTTTGTCATCTGCTTTTTTGCAGGTTCCATGGCGGAGAAGACTCTGCGCAAGAACGGATTTGCGGCATATGCGGTTGTGGCAAAATGCGCGATTCTGGTGGTGGGCGCGTTCATGGTGTTAAGTCAGCTGGGCATTGCGGAGACAATCGTGAATACCGCTTTCAAGCTGATTATGGCGGCTGTGGCCATTGCTTTTGCCATCGCTTTCGGCGTGGGCGGCAGAGAGTTTGCTTCCCATACCCTGAAGAAGCTGGAAGACAATATTGACAAAACGGAAAAATAACTTGATGAATTTCTGAAGTTCTTCGACTCGCGAGCGGGAAGCGTCATGAATTGCGGCAGATTTGACCGCTCGTGAGTTTCATTTAAAGCAGCAGCAGTCCCTTATCCAGCATATGACAGCACAGAGCCGCCATTTCCTCGGGAGTACGGGGAGACGGCTGGTTCAGCCATGTATCAATGACGCCGATGCAGCCGGAAACGATGAACGCTTCAATGTAGGCATAATCGCTTGCGGATTGTCTCTGTTTCAGTATGGAGTACATATGTTGTTTTACCAAGTCTTTCAGGCGGTTGACAAACGCCAAGTCTCCGTGAACGCCCATCATGACCTTAGCGATATCCCGGTGGCGCTCCAAAAAGGAGAAGATATCAAAAAGTGTATTCCGCGGTGAAAGGACTGCGGATTCATCTATCAGTGTACGGTCCAATATTTCATTAAATTCCAAAAACAAATCATCTTCTATCTGCGACAGCATGTCATATATATCCCTGTAATGCAGGTAGAATGTCCCGCGGTTGATATCCGCATAATCGGAAAGCTCTTTCACGGATATATCGTTTATGTCTTTTGTCTCCATCAAATGAATCAGCCCCTGTAATAAAAGAGTCTTTGTTCTGCGGATTCTGCGGTCTGTTTTTTCCATAATAGTTTATTCCTTTCTGTCGCACGGCAGTGTTAAAACGAGCGTCTTTGGCTCATTCTGCCCCAAAGGGCGGCAAAGCTTCGGGCGGTATTCTAAACATTTTATAAATAGACAACAAATGAAAATACCTGCGTTAATAAATAGACAGATTATAAAAATCTGTCTATTGTATTTTTTGATAGTTTCATTATAATATTTTTGAAAAAGAAAATCAACAGATGCCTAGTAAAAGACAAAAATATATTTTATGAAAGAGGAGACAATGTTATGGCTGACACATCAAAAAAGAACGGCGGGGAAGGCGGATTTATGATTAAAATTGCCACCTTTATCGTAGACAGGCGCAATTTATTCTTTCTGCTTTTTGGGATTGCGATAATTATTTCCGTGATAACGATGAGTTGGACGAAGGTGGAAAATAATCTTGCGGCCTATCTGCCGGATACTGCGGAGACGAGCAAGGGGCTTGATCTGATGGAAGAGCAGTTCATTACCTATGGCACCGCCCGGGTGATGGTGACGAATATCTCTTATGATGAGGCATATGGTCTGTATGAGAAGCTGGACGCCTTGGACAGTATCATCATGCTGGATTTTGAGAATTCCCCCGATTATTATAATAATTTTTCCGCGCTCTATAATATCACTTTTGGGTATGAGGAGACGGATAAGCGTGCGCTGGAGGCGCTGGAGGAAGTGAAATCCATGCTGGACGGATATGATATCTATGTATCTACTTCCATGGGAGACGCGTCGGCGGAGCAGCTGGAGAAGGAAATGCAGACCATCAGCATATTGGTTGCCATTGTGGTGGTGTCGGTGCTTTTATTTACTTCCCAGACATGGGCGGAGGTTCCGGTGCTGCTTTTGACCTTCTGTGCGTCGGCGCTGATTGCAAAGGGTACGTCTTTTTTGATGGGTACGATTTCTTTTATATCCAATTCGGTGACAATCGTGCTGCAGCTTGCGCTGTCCGTGGATTATGCCATCATTTTCTGCAACCGGTACAAGGAAGAACACCAGACGCTTGGCATCAGGGAGGCGGATATTGTGGCCTTGAGCAAGGCGATACCGGAGATTTTTTCCAGTTCGCTGACCACCATAGGCGGTCTGATTGCAATGGCGTTTATGAAGTTCGGCATTGGAGTCGATATGGCGGTATGCCTGATATGGGCGATTTTCCTTGCGCTGTTCTCTGTGTTTTTATTGATGCCGGGGCTTATTATGCTCTTTGGAAAGGCCATGGACAACACAAAGCATAAAAGTTTTATACCCAAAATTTCGTTTGTCGGTAAATTAGATTATGGGACGCGGTTTATTCTGCCGCCGATATTTTTTGTGTTGATCATAGCAGCTTACATAGTTTCGTCAAAATGCCCCTACGTTTATGGCCTTACCATGCTCGATACGCCGGTAGAGAGCGAAACGGACATTGCAAATGAACTGATTTCCGAGAGCTTCGGCACGAATAATTTTGTGGCTCTTGTGGTTCCGGCAGGCAATTATGAGAAGGAGAAAAAGCTTTTAAAGGAGATTGATGCATGTCCTGAGGTGGATTATTCACAGGGCCTTGCAAATACGGAGGCGATGGACGGTTATATGCTGACCGATAAGCTGACGGCAAGGAATTTTTCGGAGCTGCTGGAGATTGACTATGAGATAGCGGAAGTCCTGTATATGGCATACGCGGTCAGCGACGAGAATTATGCGAAGATTGTAAACGGTTTTTCCAATTACAGTGTGCCGTTGATAGATATTTTCATGTTCCTCTATGACGAGGTGAACGAAGGGTATGTCACGCTTGAGGATGATTTGATGGAGGAGATTGAGGAGGCCCACACCAAGATGCAGATTGCGCTGGACCAGCTTCAGGGCAAAGATTACAGCCGCATGCTGATTTATCTGACGGTGCCGGAGGAAGGGGGGGAGACGTTTGCCTTTCTGGAAAAGCTGCATGAGATTGCGGGCAGATATTATGAGGGGGAAATTCTGCTTCCGGGGCAGCCTACCTGCGATTATGATCTGTCTAAGTGTTTTTCCCGCGACAATAAGGTGGTAAACGTGGTATCCATTGCCGCGGTGCTTGTGGTTCTTTTGTTTACGTTTATGTCGGCGGGCATGCCGGTGCTTCTGATCCTTGTCATACAGGGGGTGATATGGATTAATTTCTCGTTCCCGGCCATAGAGCAGAAGAATGTGTTTTTCTTAAGCTATTTGGTGGTATCCTCTATCCAGATGGGCGCCAATATCGATTATGCGATTGTGATTTCCGGACGGTTTATGGAATTGAAGAATAAGATGTCCAAGAAGGATGCTATTATTGAGACATTGAATTTTGCGTTCCCGACGATCATTACCTCCGGCACTATGATGGTGCTTGCAGGTTTCTTTATTGGGCAGATGTCTTCCAACGGCGCGGTGAGCGGGATTGGCCAGTGTCTGTCCCGGGGGACGGTGATGTCCATCGTTACGGTAATGTTTGTGCTTCCGCAGATTCTGCTTGTGGGAGAGAAGATTATTGACAAAACCTCTTTCGCGGTATCCATGCCTCTGAAGCTGGAACGTACCAGCGGCCTGATGCGTGTGGACGGTCTTGTTCAGGGACAGATCAACGGCGTGGTAACGGGCGAGTTCCACGGCTTTGTGCGCGGCGATGCCAATCTGTTTGTCAGGATGGGCAGAATTGAGAAGCAGGAGGAGGGCGGAGGGACGCCGCCGGAGATAGAACGGGCGCAGGATGAGGATTCATTGGTGAAAACTGCCATGGGAACCATGGGAAAGGAGGACGGCCGAAATGAGCAGAAGGGCTAGAAAAGGATTTATTGGGAAGATAATATCATCGGTGCTTGCGCTTTCGCTGTGCCTTAGTTTACTGCCGATGCAGCCGATTCATGCGGAACCGGAGAATGGTGTGCCGGAAACCGTTGGGGATGGCGCGGAGGAAATCCAGCCGGAATACATAGATATTAATTCTGTGGAGGATTTGATGGCGCTTTCGGAAAAGTGTTATGTGGATTCATGGTCGGAGGGGAAATATATCTCCTTAAAAAGCGACTTGAATCTGGCGGGAACCGATTTCAAACCGATTCCCGTATTCAGCGGAACCTTTGACGGGGGCGGACATACCATCTCGGGGTTCCATTATGTGGGCGACGGCTATGTGACCGGGTTTTTCCGCTATATAGGGAATACGGGAGCAGTGCGGAACCTGAAGCTGCAGGGAAATGTGGATTCCGAGAATGAGAGGGAGTGTGTGGGGAGCATATGCGGCGTCAACTATGGTCAGGTGAAGGGCTGCACATTCCAAGGAACCGTGAGCGGGCGCGATACGGTGGGGGGCATTGCAGGTATCAACGAGGGTACGGCAACGATTTCGGGCTGTACCGTCAAGGGCAGGATCACAGGTTATTATTCCACAGGCGGCATTGCGGGTATCAACCACGGCGCGGTCAATAACTGCACAAACCATGCGGGTATCAATGATAATAACGCATGGGTGTGGGAAGATGATGAGATGGGCGGCATGGGCATCCTTGACAGCTTGGTCAGCGATGATGACGTGGAGCTGTTCAGCGGTGTGGACACAGGCGGTATCGCGGGATTTTCAGACGGTATCATATCAAGGTGTACCAATGAGGGGACGGTTGGCTATGAGCATACAGGCTACAATATCGGCGGCATCGCCGGCCGTCAATCCGGCATTATATCTCTCTGCGTGAATCAAGGGGTCGTGTACGGGCGCAAGGATGTGGGCGGCATAGTAGGGCAGATGGAGCCGTTTATTGAGGTAGACGAAGCGGAATCGCTTAGGAACGCCATTGATAAGCTGCATGATTTGATAGAGAAAACGCTGAATGACATGCAGGAGACAAAGGATGTGGTGAAAAGCGATACGGATGCCATGCAGGCTTATGCGGACGGCGCCATAGACACTGGGGATGAGCTTGTCAGCCAGATTACGGATTTTACGGACGAGAATATCGACGCGTTCAATACGCTTACAGGTCGTATGGAACATGTGATGGATATGCTGCCGCCAGTGCTGGATCACATTACCGCGGCGGGGAACGGCATGTCAGATCTGAATCAAACGGTCAGAAACCTGACGGATGCTTTGGATATCATGGGAAAGCTCGAAAATTCCGAGTTTCAGGAAACGGATTATGAAAAGCTTACGCTGCTTTCCACGGCGGGGGGGACGCTGCAGTCTGACGTCGTGTCGCCGGACGAGAACGAAAAGGTTACGATCACGGTGATGCCGAATGACGGATATGGGCTTAAGGACGGTTCCCTGAGCGTGAAAGACGCAAATGAAAACAGTGTGGATGTGACAATGGAGTCCGAAGACAAGTATTCGTTTATCATGCCCAAGGAAAATGTAGTGGTGAGCGCGGAGTTTGTATATATGGGTACTTTTCTGGTGAAATCCACGGTGGGCGGTTCGGTTCTGGACACTGTGGACGGCAGCAGGGAGACTTTCAGGGCTACGGCGGACAGCGGTTATGAATTCAGCCATTTCATGGTGGGCGGAAACAGGTATGAGGGAACCTATGAAGGCGATGACAACAATGAGATTACATTGGATCAAAATGAATATTTGACAGAAAATGCCGCTGTTGTGGTGGAGGCGGTATTTAACGAGAAGTCGGGAGGCGCCTATGAGGTAACATGCGTCAGCAGTACAGGGGGCAGCGCCCGTTCTGACAAAAGCAGCGCGGCGGAAGGGGAAGAAGTCACAGTGACGGCTGCGGCGCGGACGGGATATAAGCTGAAGGAAATTACGGTTGACGGAGCGGAGGTGCGCGGGAGTCACAGTGACGCCAATCAGTATCTCTTCACCATGCCGAGCCATGATGTCACGGTAAGGGTAATTTATGAGGCGGAGACGGACGATGATACCGGCGTATATGTGGAATCCTCCGTGGGCGGCAGCGCGTATAGGACGTCCGGCTCTTCCGACAGATATACCATAAATATCATTCCTGACAGCGGATATATGCCGGACAGCGACAGCGCGCTGGTGATTACCGTTGTGACTGTCGGAGGCGTTGGAGGGGGGACTTTGACAGGCGAAAGCGCCGGAGCGGAGGCTCTGGAAGGAGAAAGCACCGGAGAAGGGACTTTGGCGGGAAGCGCCGAAGATGAAGCCTTGGCAGGCGGAAGAGCCGGGGTTCTGGAAGGCGAAAGTGCCGGAGAGGGGACTTTGGCAGGCGAAAGCGCCGCTGGCAGAGAGGATAATACCTTTTCAGAAAGCGACAGCGGACTTGACGCTCTGGAGGGCAAAATGCCGGGGGAGGAAGCAGGGAGCGATACGTCCGTAGACGGGGCAGCCGAAGGATTTGAGACAACAAGGACGGTGGCGCTGTCCGAGCTTGCGGAGGAAAATAATGTCTATAAATATGTATTGGATACAAGAGAATTTGCTCCGGGCAGCATCAGGGTATATGTCAATTTTGTGGAGGAAAAGAGCGACGGCGATTCCGATACGGGCTATTTGGTCGCCTCCGCTTCAAGCACGGGCGGTCAGGTGACAACGAGTCTGAAAAACGCCGGTGAAGGTGAAAAGGTATATGTTACGCCGGTTTCCGGCAGCGGCTATTTCCTGAAGAAATTGACGGTTTCGGGGAGCGGGGAAGATATCCCGGTCACGAAGGAAAGCGACGGCAGGCAGTATTCTTTTATGATGCCGGCGGAAAAAGTCAGGGTAACGGCTCAGTTTGAGCCGATTCATATCATTTTGGCTTCAAATCTGAGCGGCAATGCCTCATGCAGCGGCAATGCGGAAGGAATGGCGGTCTTAAATGTGAAGCCGGATACCGCATACACGCTGGAGGAAGCTCCCGCTGTGACGGATATGGAGGGGAACACCGTCCCCCTATCTCAGAAGCAGAGCGGCTCTTATGTGTATGAGTTTGACATTACGAATGCCAGCGCTCCATATACGGTTTGGATTCATTTTGTGAAACAGGATAAGGAGCAGGCGGTGGATACATCCAAGGACAGTATTAAGGACGCCATAGATGAGCTGGAACAGGTATCAAAGGATGTGGAGGAGACGGCGGGCAGAATACAGGATATCACCACGGACGCGGAGGGGAATATCAAGGGCTGGGATCAGCTGACGCAGGAGGAAAGGGATGAGCTGGCGCGGGAAGTGATAGAACTCACCGGGCTGCTTGGGAACGTGACAACCTCGGCCTCCTCCATATTGAGCAATCTTGCGGCCATTTACAATATCCTTTCGCCCTATGTATCCGACAGCTGTCAGGATGCGCTGGATCAAATAAATAAAGCGGCGGACAATGTGCAGGCGGTGATAGATTCTTTGCAGTCGGCCACGGACGGCGTCAGGGGAATCATCAATTATATCAACGCCCAGCCTGAGATACGTTTCAGGAAGCTTGGCGACGACTTTGGAGCCACAAGGGAAGCGTTCCATGACCAGTTAAAGGGACTGTCGGACAGCATCAGGGTGTTAAGCGATAACGCTTCCCGCAATACCGACGTCATAAACGAGGATTTAAGGGCGGTGAACGACCAGCTTAACGTGGTGTTCAACCTGCTTGCGGACCGCGCCGTTGATGTGCAGGACTTAAGCATTGAGGAGCTTTACGAGGATGTGGATGATGAGCATCTTGATTCCATCACCACAGGAAGGGCGGAAACCTGTACCAATAAAGGCGTCGTCAAGGGAGATATCAATGTGGGAGGCATTGCCGGATCCATGTCCATTGACGACGAAGACCCGGAGGACAGCGCGGCGGGTAAAGCTGAGTATGAAATCGGCAGACGTTTCATCACCAAATGCCTTGTGACGAACAGCGTAAACGAGGGCTATGTGACGGCCAAAAAGGATGGGGCGGGCGGTATCTGCGGTTATATGGATCACGGCATTATCGTTGAATCAAAAGGCTGTGGAAGCGTGGAAAGCACGGAGGGCGGCTATGTGGGCGGCATCTGCGGGGAGTCTCTGACCATTATTAAGAGGTGCTACGCCCTCTGTTCCGTATCCGGGGGCAGCAATGTGGGGGGGATTGCCGGTTATGCGGATACGCTGCAGGACTGCTATGCCATGGCCTCCGTGGAGGCAGAGAAGGGCAGGTCGGGCGCCATCGCGGGACAGATTGCGGCTTACGAGGAAGTTGACAGGGATGCGGCAGAATACGAGCCGAAGGTATCGGGGAATTATTATGTGGGAAACAATGTATACGGCATTGACAATATCAGCTATGTGGGTGTGGCGGAACCGATTTCCTATCAGGAGCTTCTGGCCGTGGAACAGCTTCCGCTGCAGTTCTGGCATCTGAATGTCGTTTACAGGGTGGAGGACACAGTTCTTGGAACGCAGGAGATTCCCTACGGTGCCAGACTGGATGTTCTGAATTATCCCCAAATTCCGGAAAAAGAAGGCTTCTACGGCGTATGGCCGGATGTATCGCAGCGGGTTATGGAGGGAACCTATGTGGTACAGGGGGAATATAAGGAGAATGTCACCGTCGTCAAGAGCGTCGGCGGAGAAGAGGTGAATACCGTTGAGGCCGTCAGGATCAAGCCTTATGCTTTAGTGACGGATGTATTCACGGAGGACGCGGTGCTGCATGCGGCGCCTTGCAGTTTTGCGCCGCCGAAAGAGGCAGGGGAGGGGAAGAACATAGTATATGAGATATCCCTTGAAAACAGCAGGCTTGGAGAGAACGACAGCTTTGCCGTGAGAATCCTGAACCCATATGAAAAGGCGGTGGTGTACGGATATCAAAACGGACGCTGGACAGAGCTGGAAAGCAGGGTGAGGGGACAGTACCTGCAGGTTGAGATGACAGGGACGCAGGAATATTTCTGCGTGGCAGAGCAGTCCTCAAAGCTTCCTGTTATAGCGGGCACCGCGGCGGGTGCGGCGGCAGCGCTTGCGGTTCTGCTCATACTGATCAAAAAGGTTAGGGCAGGCAGGAGAGAAAAAAGGGCGCGTGGGTAAAAAAGGAGTGTCGGCAAGAAAGGGCGGCAGACACACAAATTATCGGAAATTAAGGACTCTTTATAACTATCATAAGGAAGCAGCCTTCTGCATATACATATAGCAGTATATGCAGGAGGTTTTTCTTATGGAGAATTACGCTATAAACACCTATGACCTGTACAATGATATTAAAAACCGAACAGGGGGAGAGATATACATAGGAGTGCTGGGCCCGGTGCGTACCGGGAAATCGACCTTTATCAAACGTTTTATGGAAGAGATGGTGCTTCCGTACATGGAGGATGAACATGCGAAAAACAGGGCGCAGGACGAACTGCCCCAAAGCGCGGGCGGAAAGACAATCACTACCACGGAACCGAAATTTATTCCCAATGAAGCCGCCAATGTGGTGCTGAGCGGGGACGTCCCTGTGTCCGTAAGGCTTATTGACTGTGTGGGCTACATGGTGGAAGGCGCGGCGGGACATATGGAAGAAGATGTGGAGCGCATGGTAAAAACGCCGTGGTTTGACTACGAAATCCCTTTTACGCAGGCGGCGGAAATAGGGACGGATAAGGTGATGAACGATCATTCCACCATAGGGCTGGTGGTGACGACGGACGGAAGCTTCGGGGAGATTCCCAGAAACAATTATCTGGAGGCGGAGGAAAAGACGATTCTGGCGTTGAAAAAGCTTAGAAAACCTTTTCTTGTTCTGGTAAACAGCCAGAAGCCTTATTCCGAGGACGCAAAACGAGTGGCGGGAGAAATTTCTGATAAATACGGCGTTTCAGCGGTGACGGTGAATTGTGAACAGCTGAAAAAGGACGACATTCATATGCTCTTGGAAAATGTCCTGTATGAGTTCCCCATTTCCTCCATAGAATTCTATATGCCCAAATGGGTGGAGATGCTTCCCATGGATAACCGCATGAAACAGGATATTATCACCCAAATCAAGGCATTGATGAAGGATTACAGCACCATACGGGATGTGCTGAGAAATCCTGTGGAGCTGGACAGCGAATACATAAAACGGTGCAAGACGGATACGGTAAGCCTGTCCGACGGCGTTATCCGCATTATGCTGGATGTGGAGGAAGCCTATTATTATGAGATGCTGACGGAAATGGTGGGAGAAACGATTACGGATGAGTATCAGCTTATCAGTAAATTAAGAGATTTCGCGGCCATGAAGCATGAATATGCGAAGGTACTGGATGCGGTGAATATGGTGCGCATGAAGGGGTACGGCGTGGTGACGCCTGATAAGGATGAAATTATGCTGGATAAGCCGGAGATTATCAAGCACGGAAATAAATTCGGCGTAAAGATAAAAGCGTCCAGTCCGTCCATACATATGATACGAGCCAATATTGAGACGGAAATCGCGCCCATCGTGGGGACGCAGGAGCAGGCCAATGATCTGATTAATTTTATCGGTCAGGCGGATATGGAAAAGGGAATATGGGATACCAATATTTTCGGCAAAACCGTGGAGCAGCTTGTCAATGACGGAATTACCGCCAAAGTGGCGGCTGTAGGAGAGGAGAGCCAGATAAAGCTTCAGGATACCATGCAGAAGATTGTCAATGACAGCAACGGAGGGATGGTCTGCATCATTATTTAACGCCGGTATCCGCAGGCTGCGGGAGGCAGGATCCTTCCGGACGTTTCGGCGGGCAGTAAGCCGGATGCTCGGCAGACATGGAAGGGCGGCTTTCGGCAGGGGACAGATATCTCCTGCCGAAAATTTTTAATGGTATTGGAGGTTGCGGGGCCGGACTTAAGGGGCAATCGGATTGGCCTCATAATAGGGAAACGCGTAGCCGTATACGGTCAATAGCAGCAGTCCGATGATTATCATGCACGCCAGTGTGACGGCGCAGGTGAGCAGGCGGCTTTGAGAAGAGGATGCTGCCTTGCCGGTGAGGGAAGGCCTGCCTTTTTTGAGAGAAGCTCCTTCCTTGAGAGAATCTTCTTCCTTGGGAAAAGTTTTGCGTCTGTCTTCCGTCAGACCTGTCAAGAGGAGCCATGCTTTTTCCAGACCGTGGACGGCGTAATAGCAGACGGGAAGCAGGGCGGGAAGAAGATAGCGCCCCTGCGGCTGGTAGTCCGTGGTGTAGGAATAGAACAGGCTTAAAAACAGCGGCATCAGGATGCAGAACAGCATATTGATATGATAAAATCTGCGAAAAGCTCTGCGTTCCGAATGCAGGCCTTTGGCCTCGGCGGTTCTGCGGACGGGGAGGAACACGCAAAACCCCAGCCCCAGCAGAAACAGCGCTTTATAAAAACGGTAGACCCATATGGAGGTGGTGATGGTCATGGGGCCGTATACCCCGATGAAGCTCATCACGGAAAGAGTCCAGAAATCGGAACGCACCATCATGTCCCAAAAGGAATAGCCCTGATTCTGCCATGTTACGCGGGTATCGGGGTGAAATTCCGGAATCGCATACAGGGATGCGCATTCATGTCTGGCCTGAAGTCCCAGAAAATCGCCCTCGTAAAGAATGGCGCTGCGGATAAACCACCAGCCGATGCCAAGCAGTACGATGACGGAGATAAAGATTCCTTTTTTCAGAAAGCTTTTCACGTCAAAACGAATATGCCCTGACGGGGCAGAGAGATAAAAAGCGGTAAAGAGCAGGATGCAGCTCAAAATATATCCGTAGGCGTTATAGTAGGAAAGGGCGCAGAGGATAATGCCCGCGGAAAGGATCAGGGAGGAGCGGCGGGAAAAGCCGCTTTCCAGCCCCAAGGTCAGCCCGTAGAGCATAACGGCGATGGACAGCATGCAGCAGGAATCCGTGTTCACATAGGTATGCACAAAAATGCTTTGGGGCAGAAAGGTGGTCAGATAAGCAAAAAGCCAGCCAAAGCGCCTGTCCCGGAACCATTTTTTAGAGAGCAGCAAAATGACCCATGCCGTGCATAGCCCCAGCAGAAGATTGACCGCCCGGGCGGTGTAGAGCAGCGCGGCCTCGGAGGACGTAAAGAGTGTCATGAACCTCATGGCATATCCTTGGAACATATACGGCAGGATGGGCTGAAAGCCATACGAAAAACCGTACCCCCCGATGCGGATGGATTCCTCGTAGCCGTTTGGCAGAGCGCCGTTTTCCGCGATATACTGCGGGATAAGGTATCGGTTGTACTCATCGGGCGGATTCCCGAAGGGCTGCTTTATCAGCAGGGAAAGGGCAATGATGAGGTATAATCCGAAATAGCATACGGCGGCTGCAAGTTCAAAATGATGCTGGAATGCCGTTTTTTTGTTGTGATTTGTTTTCATATGATAAATTCCTCTTATAATCCTCTGAAAAATTCTCGGCGTGTATTTGTTTTCCGGCGGGCGATGAGTCGAGCGTCAGGCAGGTATTATTTCTGCGGGCGATAGTGTTGGTTTTGTGCCCTGCAATTAAACGACGAATCTTTTAAATTCTTTGCACATTTCCCATATTAACATAGCCATATCCATAAAACAATTGATTTTTATTTTAAACTTTTGTATAATGATATTAACATTTATTAATATTTACGAAAGGAACAAAAACATGAAAGAGCGTCGGCCGGCATCCTGTGGAAACTCCATATTCCAAATTCGTTTTCTCTTTATGGGGGCGCTTGTGTTTTTGTTCCATGGCGCTAAGCTCAATTCCGGCGTCATAGGCGTTGATACGGAGGATTTGATTCATCTGCAGGAGGATTTTTACGGGGGATGGATGCAGACGGGCAGGCAGGGGCTTGTATTGATGAAGTATCTGCTGGGGAATCAGCAGTTTCATCCTTATTTTGCAGGCGCTATGACTATACTTTTCTTCGCGGCCGCAGTCTGCGCTTTCTTTTGGTTATGGGAGAGGATGAACGGCAGTATCAGGCTGGGAAAGGCAAAACGGGGGAGCCGGGAATCAAGGACAAGCCTGTGGGCCTGCGGGCTGGGCGGCCTGCTTTGGATTTCCCATCCCATTATGGCGGAACAGTTCTATTTTTCTCTACAGAGTATGGAAATATGTGTGTGCCTGCTGTTGACGGCGGCGGCCTTGTATTTATCCTTCCGATGGTCGCAGCGGCACGGGCTTCTTGATGGGGCCTGTAGTGTTGTTCTTCTTCTTTGGACGTTTTCCAGTTATCAAACCTTTGTTGTATTGTATATATTCGGAACCGTTACGCTTCTGCTGCTGCAGGCCCTTCGGGATGTTTCGGAGGGAAGGAAGCGCGGCGCAGGAAGCCTTTTTCGGCGGGTCATTCCGTATTGTGCTGTTTTTATGATGGCATTTGTGCTGAATACTTTGATTACAAGACTTTTTTTCAGCTCTTCCAGTTATCTGCAGGAGCAGATTCTGTGGGGGCGGGCGTCCGTAAAGGACTGCATCTATGGGGCTGCGGCGCATTTTGTGAAGGCTTTTACAGGGCTGCATTCTATTTTCTATCACTGGGGACTGGGGATATTGGCGTTATTTGATTTGATACTGCTGATTTGTTTCCTGAAAAAAAATACGGTCAGGTGCAGGGGTATGGGGGGAGTGATTCTTTTTTATTACTTTGCCCTACTTGCGTCCCCTTTTATGATGACAATACTGCTGGGCGGCAGTCCGGCAATCCGCTCCCAGCTGGTGCTGCCTGTGTTTACGGGGTTTTTGGGATATCTGGGAATTGTGCTTCTTTGCAGGCTGACAAGGAATTCGCGGGAAATGGAAGGGAAGCATTCTGTGAAAGAGACGCGAATCGCAAAAGGCAGGCTTGGGACGGCGGGGAATGTCAAGGAAGGGATTGAATCGGGCGCATCCCGGGTGTGGAAGGCCGCTTTTGTATTCGGGGCGGCGGTCTGTCTTATCACCGGAATGGAACAGGCGAAGGTGACGGAAAGCCTTTATTATACAGATTGGTGTCGTTACGAGCAGGACGCCGCTTTGGGAAGGGCGATTATCGAGAGGATAAATCAGGTGAACGGAGGGGATGAAACCATTCCGGTGGTGATAATCGGCGGAAGGGAATTCAAGGGGAATTCGTCCTGCGTGACGGGGGAGGTCATAGGCCGTTCGTTTTTCGGGTATGACGCGGATGTTTCCCCGCGATTTTTCTGGAGCACCCGTCGCATTCTAGGATTTCTGCATACATTGGGCGCGGACTTTAATCAGATACCTGAAAGCCGGATGGAGGAGGCTTTGGAGTATAGTTTGTATATGCCGGAATGGCCGTGGGAGAACAGCGTGGAGGAAACGGACGGCATGATTATCGTCAAGCTGAGTCATTACGAAGAGTGACGGCGGTACATGGAGAAAAAGGGTAGACTGGAGCATGGCGAGAGAATTGAGTGGGATCAAAAGAAGGAATAGGAGCGGTTAGGACATGCTGCCGCAGGCGGCGATTTTGGAATGGAGGTGCAGGGATGAATCAGGTTTATGAGAAGCTGACCAATTGTTTTGGGCGTGTCAGGCAGAAGACGGATTTTGTGCCAAAGGCGGCGATAGTGCTGGGTTCCGGCTTAGGGGATTATGCGGAAAGCATTCGTGTGGAATGCGAACTGCCTTATGAAGAGATCGACGGCTTCCCCGTGTCCACGGTGCCCGGCCATGCCGGAAGGTTCATTTTCGGGTATATTGACGAAGCGCCCGTGGTATGCATGAAAGGCAGAGTGCATTTTTACGAGGGATATCCCGTCAGCGACGTGGTGCTGCCCATACGTCTGATGAAACTGCTGGGGGCTGAAATTCTGTTTCTGACAAATGCCGCCGGAGGGGTCAATACTTCTTTTCATGCGGGCGATTTAATGATGATTAAGGATCATATTTCCGTGTTTGCCCCCAACCCGCTGATTGGGCCCAATATAGACGCTCTTGGAACCCGTTTTCCGGATATGAGCATGGTGTATGACCAATCGCTGCAGGAAGTGATATCGCGGACAGCGCGGGAAAATCATATTTTTCTTCAGGAAGGCGTATATGCGCAGCTGACAGGCCCTTCGTTCGAGTCTCCGGCCGAGATAAGGATGCTTCGGACGATGGGGTGCGATGCGGTGGGCATGAGCACCGTTGTGGAAGCGATTGCCGCAAGACATATGGGGATGAGAATCTGTGGTATTTCCTGCATCTGCAATTTGGCGGCGGGGATGACGAACAAACCTTTGAGCCACGAAGAGGTGCAGGAAGCGGCGGATATGGCGGCTCCGAATTTTAAAAAGCTGGTGACGGAAGCGGTGAAAGGCATGGCGGTCGGCTGAAGTGCGAAAAGGCGACAGAAGAGTATATTTTGGAGAAGAAATACTGAGTAAAACCGGAGAGAAGAGCATTTTTAAGGAGGAAATGCAGAATAAAACCGGAGGGAAGATACTGTTAAGGAGAAATGTGAAACGAGGCCGGACGAAGGCGGGATAATGAGCATGATTTCGGCTGCCTGAACGTCGGAAGGGGGCGATGGTGAAAATGATAAGGAAAGAGAGGGATGACAGACAGAAGCTTACGGAGACGGAGATACAAAATTTGATAAACGCTGCATTGGAGGCCAGAGAGAGGGCATACGCACCGTATTCCCATTATAAGGTTGGTGCGGCGCTGCTCACGATGGAGGGCGTGCTTTATCAGGGGTGCAATATTGAAAACGCTTCCTATGGCGCGACGAACTGTGCGGAACGGACGGCTGTTTTCAAGGCGGTCAGCGAGGGCCGACGGCAGTTTCGGGCGATTGCCATTGCAGGAGGACATGACGGCGCAGCGCCGGTGGATTACGCGTATCCCTGCGGTATCTGCCGACAGGTGCTGCAGGAATTTGCAGAGGAGGATTTTATCGTTATTGTGGCGAAAAGTACAGCTGATTTTCGGGTATATTATCTGGAAGAATTGCTGCCCTATGGATTTGGAGGTGAGTCCATCAAGTGAATATCAGGTTATATAATGCACAAATTTTGACCATGAGAAAAGAGGAACCGGTATTCCGCGGCGAGATATGGGTGAAAAATAATAAGATTGCTTATATCACGGCGGCGGACAAGCTTAAGGACAGAACCGAAGAATTTGCTGCAATTTCTTGGGATATGGAGCTTGACTGCAGGGATAATCTGCTGATGCCCGGTTTTAAGGATGCGCATACACATTCCGCCATGACGTTTCTGCGCTCTTATGTGGATGATGTGCCGCTGCAGCAATGGCTGGAAAAGTATGTGTTTCCCATGGAAAAAAAGCTTTCCGGCGAAGATATTTATCATTTGACAAAACTGGCGGTTCTGGAATACCTGACTTCCGGCATTACATCCATTTTTGAGATGTATCTGACTCCGGACAGTATCGCTCAGGCATGTATCGATACGGGAATGAGGTGCGTGCTTACAAGCGGGCTGAATAATTTTACTTCGTCCATAGAGCAGCAGGAGGAGGAATATCTGAGGTGGAATCATTCCGATCCCTTAATCAGCTATCAGCTGGGATTTCATTCCGAATATACCTGCTCCAAGGATTTGCTGCGCCGCATGTCGCAGCTGGCTCACAAGTATCGGGCGCCAGTTTATACTCATCTGGCGGAGACCGCGAAGGAGGTTCAGGAATGTAAGGCCCGTTACGGCGTGAGTCCGATGGTGTTTTTGTATGATATGGGAATTTTTGCTTTTGGCGGAGGCGGTTATCATTGTGTGCATATGTCGGCGGGGGACATGAACATTTTCCGCCAGCTGCGGCTGTATGCCATAACCAATCCGGCGTCTAATTTGAAGCTGGCCAGCGGAGTAGCGCCAATCGCCGAGTTTGAGCGCCGGGGAATTCCGGTGGCAATCGGGACGGACGGTCCGGCAAGCAATAATTGTCTGGACATGTTTCGTGAAATGTTTCTGCTGTCAGGTTTAAGCAAAGTCCGGGAGGGGGATGCCGGCAGTCTGGACGCCGTGAAAGTGCTTCGCATGGCCACCGTGGACGGCGCAAAGGCGATGCAGCTGTCCCATGCGGATGTGCTGGAGGAAGGGAAGCTGGCGGATATTATATTGATTGATCTGCGCCAGCCCAATATGCAGCCCATACACAATATTCCCAAGAACCTTGTATACAGCGGCAGCAAGTCAAATGTCTGCATGACCATGGTGAACGGAAGAATTCTGTATCGGAACGGAGAATTTTTTGTTGGAGAAAGCGTGGAAGATATTTATGCGGAATGCGATAGAATCGTCAAGCGTATCATAAATTCCGCCGCCGAGTAATCGACATAGAGACCGGAATAAGCTCCCGCTTGCGGGAAAGTTCCCACTTGTGGGAACTGAAAAAACAGTCTCGAAACGGAAGCGCCCGGAAGGGAATTGCATCTGCGTTTTTTTGCAGATGAAATTCCCTTCCCTAAAAAGGGCGCTGTAGTGAAGAGACCGGAACAAGTTCTCGCTTGCGGGAACTGGAATAGGAGAAAAAATATGCTGGAAAAACTTTTTAAACTCAAGGAAAACAATACCACGGTAAAGACCGAGATTATTGCCGGACTTACTACTTTTATGACAATGGCCTATATCATAGCTTTGAATCC
The DNA here is from genome assembly GCA_948467735.1 of uncultured bacterium. Classification (GTDB taxonomy): domain Bacteria; phylum Bacillota; class Clostridia; order Lachnospirales; family Lachnospiraceae; genus Acetatifactor. The sequence continues at coordinate 26,235 of CAOKFN010000013.1, read as the reverse complement.
CAATCTGCTGACAAATTTCGGAGCGGAGGGCAGCGCTTTATGGAACGGCGTATTTATGGCCACATGTATTGCTTCCGCCGTGGGCATGTTTGTGATGGCGTTTGTGGCAGACAAGCCGTTTGCCATGGCTCCCGGCATGGGACTGAACAGCTTCTTTGCGGTGGTGGCGGCTAATATCGTCAGCCTCACCGGAATGACTTATCTGGAATCTTTTCAATCGGCGCTGTGTATTATTTTTGTGGAAGGCATTGTATTTATCATTCTTTCCGTGCTCAATGTGCGGGAGAAAATCGTGGACGCCATTCCTCTTGGCGTGCGCCTTGGCATAGCTCCTGCCATCGGCATGATGCTGATGAATATCGGCTTCGGCTCCAATGTGGGCGTTTATTCCGAGGCGGGCGGGCCGTTTTACGCCATGCGTGATTTCTTTGGAGCTTTGACTGCGGGACTGGCAAAGAATAATATGGGCTCCGGTTACGGAACCATGGTTCTGACCGTCGTAACCATGTTCGTCGGATTGTTTATCATTGTTATTCTTGCCCAGAAAGGGATAAAAGCGGCGGTCATTCTTGGCATGCTGGTATCCAGCGCTATTTACTGGATGGGGGAAGCTCTGTTCCTTCATGTCAATCCCTTTGCCTCTTTGGCCGACGCATCTTTTCTGCCGCCCTTTCAGGATATGGCCCAGACAACGCTGTTTAAGCTTAATTTCAGCGGATTTCTCCAAATCGACTGGTTTACGGTGGTGACATTGATTGTCACTTTCTGCATTATAGATATGTTTGATACCATTGGTACTTTGGTGGGAACCGCAAGCCGTGCGGGAATGCTGGATAAGAACGGCAAGATGCCCAAGATGAAAGAGGCTTTGCTGGCGGACGCTGTGGGAACGGTTGCAGGTTCCGTAACGGGTACCTCTACGGTGACGACCTTTGTGGAATCCGCATCGGGCGTGGAAGCGGGCGGACGTACCGGCCTTACGGCGCTGACCACGGGAATCGTTTTTCTTGCCTGCATGTTTATTTCCCCGATTGCGGCGATTATTCCTGCGGCCGCCACATCGTCGGCTTTGATTTACGTGGGCGTATTGATGCTTACCGGATTGAAAAATGTGCATTTTGACGATATGTCCGAGATAGTGCCCGTGGCGTTGATGCTGATCGCCATGCCTGTGTCCGGCTCCATCGGCCATGCCATCGGCATCGGCTTGATTGCCTATACTATCATCAAAGTGTTTACCGGAAAGGCAAAAGAGGTGACTGTTCTGACTTATGTGCTGTCGGCCGTCTTCCTGCTCAAATTCTTCCTAGCCGCGTAGCGGCTTGACGCGTAGCGGCTTGACGCGCAGCGGATAAATCCGGTCTCGCAGCGTAAGAAGCCGGAACAGGTTCCTCTATGTGGAAGCCTTTGATTTTCAATATCGAAATTTAAAAGAATTATTTTGAGGAAAGCAAGATGGAATATGTTGTTTTTGCGCTGGCGCTGGCAGTATTTGTGGTGGTGATTTTTATCATGGAAGCCATCCGCGCCCGAAAAGAGAAAAAAGAATTTATCCGATATCTATATGAAGATTATGACAAAATAATCGATAAAAAATATCCTGCGGAGCGTTTTGAGAAAATGGGAAGCTTTTATAGGAAGCATCCGAAGGAGGGACAGATTGACGATATTACATGGAATGATCTGGGGATGGATGATATTTTTAAACGGATGAACTATACTTTGTCCGCTTCGGGCGAGGAGTATTTATATTATGTGCTCAGGACGCCGCAGCAGGATTCGGAGCAGCTGGAGCATCTGGAGGATATTGTGGCGTATATCGGAGAACATCCCGACGAAAGGGTACGGCTGCAGCTTGCCATAAGCAGGCTTGGATATATGGGAAAATATTCCCTGTATGATTATCTTGACAATCTAGAGCTGTTAGGAGAGAGGTCAAACAGAAAGAATATTTTGATGGATTTGCTGTTTCTACCCTGCATCGGTCTTTTGTGGGTCAACTTTTCCGTTGGAATCTTGGGAATCGTGCTTTTGACGATTTATAATATTCTGACGTATTTTAGAGAAAAGGCGGAGATAGATCCCTATATCACCAGCTTTTCGTATATTATGCGCCTTCTGCATGTGTGCGGAGAGCTGGAAAAAATTCCCATGCCCGTGTGCGGGAAGGAGTGGGAAGCCTTGCGGGAGGGCAGAAAACAGCTGCAGGGCATGAGACAGAATTCTTATTGGGTGATGTCCCCCCAGAGAGGAAACGCGTCGGGAGATATTCTGGCAATGCTGATGGACTATATCCGGATGATATTCCATGTGGATTTGATGAAATTTAACAGTATGTTGAAGGTTCTGCGGGGACATATGGGAGATGTTGACGGTCTGATTCAGGTGGCTGGCTATATGGAAACCGCCGTTTCCATATGGGCGTTCCGGCAGTCTCTGCAAAAGGCACAGCGTACTTTTTCGTCTGACAATGAGATTATGGCGGCTGGGAAGGATGAGGAAACGGCAGATGCGGAAGGGCGGGACGTCAGGACGGCAGGAGAGAGCGCGGCCAAGGCCAATAAGTCCGGAAGCAGTATGAAAACTGAGGAAACGGGCTGGTGTGTTCCGATATTTGACACGGAAGCTGAATTTAGTACGGAAACTCACCATGACCGGCAGGGGACAAATTCTTTGAAGCTGGAAATGAAAGGCGGATATCACCCTCTGCTTAAGAACCCTGTGAAAAATGATATTACCGCCTGCAGGGGCGTACTGCTCACAGGCTCCAATGCTTCCGGGAAATCTACTTTTTTGAAGACGGCGGCCATCAATGCCATTTTGGCGCAGACCATCCACACCTGTACGGCGGAAAGCTGCCGCACGCCTTTCTTCCGAGTCTATACTTCCATGGCTCTGCGGGATGACATTGTATCCGGAGAGAGCTACTATATTGTGGAAATTAAAGCGCTGAAGCGTATTTTGGACGCGGCTTCTGCCAAAGGATGGCCCGTCCTCTGCTTTGTGGACGAGGTGCTCAGGGGAACCAATACCATAGAACGAATCGCCGCTTCCACACAGATTTTAAAGTCTTTCGGCAGTTCCGGCATCCTCTGCTTTGCGGCCACCCATGATATTGAGCTGACAGAATTGCTGCAGGGAGAATTCGACAATTATCATTTTGAAGAAGACGTCCGGGACGGGGATGTATTTTTTAATTATAAGCTGCAGCAGGGCAGAGCGGTCACAAGAAATGCTATAAAGCTGCTGGCTTTGATGGGCTACAAGCAGGAGATTATAGAAAAAGCGTCCGCGCAGGCGGAGCGGTTCGCCCTGTCGGGCGTATGGAGCGCCGAAGGGTAGACTGCGATTTCGGATAAGGGGGGCGGCAGGTTATGAGAATGTATGACATCATCATGAAAAAAAGAAACGGAAGAGAGCTTTCGCGGTCGGAGATTGCCTTTTTTGTGGAGGGCTATACCAAGGGGGAAATTCCCGATTATCAGGTTTCCGCCCTGATGATGGCGATTTATTTCCAAAAAATGACCGCGGATGAGACTCTGGCGCTGACCATGGCGATGGCGGAGAGCGGAGAAAGGCTGGATTTATCGGAGATTCGCGGCGTCAAGGTGGATAAGCACAGCACCGGAGGGGTGGGGGATAAGACCTCCCTTGCGCTTGCGCCCATGGCGGCGGCCTGCGGAATTCCCGTGGCGAAAATGAGCGGCCGGGGGCTGGGACATACGGGCGGCACCATCGATAAGCTGGAGAGCTTTCCGGGATTTAAGACGGCGCTTTCCGCCCGGCAGTTTATCGAGAATGTGAACCGCGTGGGAATCGCCATTATGGGACAGACAGCGGACTTGGCTCCGGCGGACAAAAAGCTTTACGCGCTCCGGGACGTAACCGCCACGGTGGACAATATGTCCCTGATTGCCAGCTCCATTATGAGCAAAAAATTAGCCGCCGGCGCGGACGCCATCGTGCTGGACGTCAAAACCGGGAGCGGCGCTTTTATGAAGCGGGAACAGGATGCGCGGATGCTGGCGGAGGAAATGGTCAAAATCGGCAATAACGCGGGACGCAGAACCATCGCGGTTATCTCGGATATGGACCAGCCGCTGGGATTTGCGGTGGGCAACGCCTTGGAAGTTAAAGAGGCCATCGACACCCTTGGCGGAAATGGACCTGCGGACTTTGTGGAATTATGTCTGGCATTGGGAAGCCGGATGTTGACTGCGGGAGGGAAAGCGGCCCATGTGCAGGAAGCGGAGGAAATGCTGAAAAGTGTCATTGCCGACGGCAGGGCTTTGAAGAAGCTGGCGGAATTCGTGGAAGCACAGGGAGGAAACGGCGAGGCGGTCTATCGGCCGGAACTGCTGCCGAAAGCGGAAATTGTCCGTCCTGTCACTGCGCCAAGGAGCGGCTATGTGGGGAGGATTCTCTGTGATGAGGTGGGAATCTGTTCCCTGATTCTTGGCGGCGGCAGAGAGACAAAGGACAGTGTGATTGATTTGTCCGTGGGATTGGTACTGAGCAGGAAGGTCGGCGATTATGTGAAGGCCGGGGAACCCCTTGCCATGATTCACGCCAATGACGAAAAGCGCGCCGCGGAGGCCGAAGCGCGATATCTGGCCGCCTGCAGCATCACGGATAAGGCCCCGGAGCGAACCCCTTTTATTAAAGCCGTTATAGAGTGAAATCAGAATGGGTCGCTTGGAAATTCTTCTCACACTTCCCGGTATGCCCGCTTCTTGCGGCAGTGCCTCCGCCAGAGGCACAAGCAATCCGTGAAGAACGCTGCTCCTGCGTTCTTCAGTGTGAGACTTAGAATTTCTTAGTCCGCGTACTCTGCGGGCTTAGAAATTCTTCTCACACTTTGCATAGTTTCAGGTCTGCGATAATATAATGGGAACATGAAGAAGAATAGTGATCGCAGCCAAAAAAAAGAATCAAAGAAGGAATCCCTGCTGGAATCTCTAAAACTCCCCAAGGATATCTGTATGGGAGCTCTGAAAGTAACCATGACGGGAAATCGGGAGGCATGGATTGAAAATTACCGGGGGATTCTGGAATATACGGAACATTTGATTTTGCTTCAGGGCAAGACCTGCCAAGTCTCTTTTGAAGGCACTCGGCTTACCATCGACTACTATACCAATGAAGATATGAAGATCAGCGGCTGTATCAGCTGCATCAAATATATTTGAGGGGAGTCGGGGCATGATAGAACTGCTGAAGTATTTGAGAGGATATCTGCGCATCCGCGTGAGCGGATTTTCGCCGGAACGTTTTATGAATCTTTGCAGCAATAGAGGGATTCTCCTGTGGGACATTGTCCGTGAAGGCGATGTATATTATATGTGCATCAATTTAAGAGGCTTTTGGGAACTTCGGCCCATCGCAAAAAAGACGGGGACAAGGGTGGCTGTATTGGAAAGGTACGGGTTCCCTTTTTTTCTGCCCAAACTGCTGAAGCGAAAGGTATTTGCCGCGGGACTGGTATTGACGATCGGCTTTTGGATTTTTTCGTCCTTTTATATCTGGGATATTGAGCTGACCGGCAATTACCAGATTACGGGAGACATGTTCGACAGCTTTTTGGAGGAACAGCAGGTGCGTGTGGGAATGCCCAAAAGCGAGCTGGATATCGAGGCGCTGGAAAAAGAGATCAGGAGACGTTTCACACAGATTACTTGGACTTCCGCAAAGCTGACCGGGACGAAGCTGAGGATAGATATTAAGGAAAACGACGCGCCGATTATTGTGGAGAAGCCGGAGACTGTGGAAGGGACGGATCTGATATCGCAATACAGCGGCACGGTGACTGCGATGATCGTCCGAAGCGGGGTTCCAAAGGTCGCCATCGGGGACACGGTGGAGCAGGGCGCGGTTCTTGTGGAAGGGAAGGTGCCCATTTACAACGAGGACGCCACCATACGGGAGTACCAGTATGTGAACGCGGATGCGGACATTATGCTGGAGCATATGACGAATTTTACCACAAGTCTTTCCTTTGATTACATAGAAAAAGAATATACGGGAAGGGAAAAGAAAAGCTATTATTTAAAGCTGGGTGGCAGCACCTGCAGGCTGCCGGAGGATAAGCCTTTTCAGGTATATGACAGCGTGATTCGTGAAAGCAGGCCCGCTGCGTTTGAGAAGCTGAAGGTTCCCGTTTTCTGGGGGGAAGTAACCCATAGGGAGTATCAGAATGTGGAGTATCGATATACCAAAGAAGAGGCTAAAAAGCTTCTTAATCAAAAATTAATGGATTTTATTGCAAGTTTAGAGGAAAAAGGGGTACAAATTATTGAAAAAAATGTTAAAATAGATACAAGCGACAATTCATGGGTGGTCACGGGAGAGTTCCGGGTACAGGAGCTGACAGGCATAAGTTCCGAAACGGAAAAGGCTGAGCAGACACCCGGTTTAGAGGGAACAGGTACGGATGAGTGATTTTTTGGTAAAATTTGATATGTCGGCGGAAGATATGCGGAAAATTTTCGGGACACAGGACGCATATGTAAAAAAGCTGGAAAGAGATTTCAACGTGGTCATTGTAAACCGCAACGGAAGCGTTGTCATTACCGGAGATGAGGGAATGGTCAGGAAAGCGGAAGGGGTTCTGCGGCAGCTCTCCGTTCTCTCCGAAAGAGGAAACGAAATTGAGGAACAGAGCGTGGATTACGCGATTACCATGGAGATGGAGGATCAGGAAAACGTCCTGACGGACATGGATGCGGACTGCATCTGCCATACCATAAACGGCAGGCCGGTCAAGCCAAAGACTTTGGGGCAGAAGGCCTATGTGGACGCCATACGGAATCATATGATTGTATTCGGACTGGGGCCGGCCGGAACGGGAAAGACCTATCTGGCCATGGCGATGGCCATTACCGCTTTTAAAAATGATGAGGTGAGCAGAATTATTCTGACCAGACCCGCCATTGAGGCAGGAGAAAAGCTGGGATTTCTGCCGGGGGATTTACAGAGCAAGGTGGATCCTTATCTTCGCCCTCTCTACGACGCGCTGTATCAGATTATGGGGGCGGAAACCTGCGCCAAAAATATGGAAAACGGTTTGATAGAGGTGGCGCCGCTGGCGTATATGCGAGGGCGCACCCTTGACAATGCTTATATTATTCTGGATGAAGCGCAGAATACCACGCCTGCCCAGATGAAAATGTTCTTAACCCGCATCGGGTTTGGATCCAAGGTTGTGGTCACGGGGGACGGTTCCCAGAAGGATCTGCCCGCGGATATGAAATCGGGACTGGATGTGGCGGCCAAGGTGCTTAACGGCATTGAGGATATTGCTTTCTGCCATCTGACCAGTAAGGATGTGGTGCGTCATCCGCTGGTGCAGCGGATTGTCAAGGCATATGAAGACTACGAGGCAAAAGAGGAGAGCCGGTCCACGGAGAGAAGACGTTCCGGGGAACAGGGAAGGTTCCAAGAAAAGGGGACTTCTTACGGGACAAGGTATTCTCAGCGCAGGGGCAGGAGATAGGATGCGGCAGGCGGAAATCATCCGCGGACAAAGAACAGACTACCGCAGGCGAAGAATAATCTGAAGACAGAATACCGCAGACGGGAGAGTCATCCGCAGGCAGAAAACGGAACGGGAATAGACGAATAGAATTCGGCATAAGCAAAGGAGGGCTTTGACGTGACTTTTAATGTGGAGAATGAGACGGAGTGCGCGTTTCCTTTTTCAGTGGAGGATATGGCAAGGCTTGTGGGCGAAGCGGTTTTGGATGAGGAAGGATGTCCCTACGAGGCGCAGGTCAATGTGGTGGTGACGGATGCCGAGGGAATCCGTGAGCTTAACAGAGAGTATAGAGGGATTGACAGGGAGACGGATGTATTGTCCTTTCCCAATCTGGAGTTTCGCAAAGCAGGGGTTTTTGAAATTGACGAGAAGCAGGAAGCGGATTTCTTTGATCCGGATACGGGGGAGCTGGTATTGGGTGATATCATGATTTCCGCGGAGAAGGTGCTGGAACAGGCGGAAAGCTACGGGCACAGCGTTCAAAGAGAATTTGCCTTTCTTATGGCCCACAGCATGCTGCATTTGTGCGGCTACGACCATATGGAAGAATCGGAGGCCGGAGAGATGGAGCGCAGGCAGGAAGAGATATTGTGGAAATTGGGCATCACAAGGGATTGACAGGAAGAGGCGGAGCCTGAAGAACATTACGAGAAATTAATTGAGGGATACGGATGAATCGGTCAGAGACAAAGAGACGGCAGGCTGAAGAAATTACCAATATACTGGGTTTTGTTACGTTATTGGTGATTGGACGGCTGACGGGAGATAACGGCGTCACCTATTATCTAGCCGCGGCAGAGGCATATATGCTGTTGTGGAGCGTGATAGGAGGAGGCTTGTCGGACGCGCTGGGCAGACTGCTTCGCAGCAGAAGAAATAAGGGACAATACTATAATGTGAAACAGATGCGCAGAACAGCTATGATATTTCATGCCGCTGCGGGGCTGGCAGGCAGTTTGTGCCTGTTTTTCTGTACTAACGGAATCGTAGAAACGGTTTTCAGAGTTCCATACAGCGCTTTGATCCTTATGGCGCTTTCTCCGCTGGTACTGCTTCGGTCTGTCTCTTCCGTGCTTCTGGGATATTTTCAGGGGGAAGGTTCGGATTTCCCAACGGTGATTTCCGGAATTCTGCGACAGATTATTAAGCTTGCGCTGGGGATAGTATTTGCCCTTGTCCTAGGCAGCTATGGGGAAAAGGTCAGCGTTCTGCTGATGCAGAATGAATATACGGCGGTGTATGGCGGGATGGGCTTTGCCATTGGGAGTAATCTTGCGGAAATATTGGTGATTCTTTTTTTGGCAGTTATCTATCGTGGGATGTGCAGCAGGAACAGAAAGGCAAAACAGGATGCGGCGTACTCTGCGGAGCCTGTGCCTGCGTGTATAAAGTATATGGAGGCGGGAAGATGGCAGCAGGGCGCTCTTGAATTACTGAAATATCTGCCGCTGGGTCTGGGTCTGTTTTTTATCGGCAGAGTTTTTGAAGAAACGCCAATTCTGGAGTATGGGGCATATGCGGGAAAATATCTGATACTTTGCGGTGCTGCGTCGTCCTTAGTTGTGGCTTTCGCCGTTCCCCTCATTGCCAAAGTATTCGCTGGTTTTAGGAAGGGAGAGCCTCCATTTGCAAGAATGAATTTTCAAAGCGGCGTACATATCTGTCTGGTACACGGCATTTTTCTGGCAGTGTTTACGGCCGTCATGAGCGAACAGCTGACGATGCTTCTCTGTCCGGAAGGCAATGAGACTGTGGGACAGATGCTCTCGGGAGGTTCTTTTCTGATTGTATTTATGATACTTGCTTCGTATTTCAGCCGTTTTCTTCAGACAGCGGGTAAAAAAATTTTTGTGCTGGGGGCCCTTGGCGCAGCCGACGCCGTCTTTTTGATATCTGCCACAATAACGTCAGCGGTTGGCAGGGTGGGCATATTATCGTTGGTTTACGGCGGAATCATAAGCATGTTTGTTCTCTGCGTCGTATTGGGAACGCTTTCCTATCGGCAGATTCGTATGCGCATTGACTGGCTGAATGTTTTGATGATACCTGCGGGAACATGCTGTGCTGCGGGTGCGCTGTGTAAATTGCTGGAGCATTTTTTGTCGCCTCACATGGATGCGCTGGTGGTTCTGCTTGTGGCCGGGGCTGTCTCGGGAATCGTGTATTGGATTCTGCTGCTGCTGTTCCGGAATTTTACGGAACAGGAAGCGGGAGCGATTGCCGGAGGACGATTGATTTATGCGCTGGGACAAATGCTGCATGTGTATTGAGAACATTTGTAAGAGAAATGAATAATTAAATGAAAAAAGCTGATACTTATTAATGCCTGAGTGTATATTGATGATGAAAGAGGCATGATTATCATGAAATTGTTAAAAGGTATCAGTTTATTTTTCATATATCCTGTGCTGCTGCTGGGAATCGGCTTTTATACGGGGGTAAAGGCTTCTCATTACTTTTATCCGGAGGAAGCGGGATTTGGCGAAGGCCTGCCGGACGGTGAAGGCATGGGAGAAGATTCGCCCAATCCCTTGGAGATGTCCAATACTATGGAGCCGATTACCGATGATCATTTTGATTATGGGGTGGCGGCGGGGGACGCGTCCGCAGAGGCGGCGGTTACGTCGGCGACCCTGTGCGTTGACACAAAGTATATTATGGAGGAGGCTGACATTCTCCATCATACGGTGATGGAAACCACCCAGCGGCTGCCGGACAAGTATATCGGCATGGACAGGGAACAGTTTCTGCAGGCGATGGAAACCTATGAGATTTCACCGCCCTTGTCCGAACAGGAACGGGGCTTTGTCAATCTTGAAGTGATTTCATTTTCCAAGGACCGTGTGGTGGTGCGGAAAAATTACAAATTTCTTCAGCCGAGCAGCTGTTTTTATCTTGCGGCCTACAACAATCAGGTGGTTGTCTATCTGGAAGATAAGGAGACGGTATATATTGAGACGCACATCCCCTTGGACTCTCTGCCGGAAGATCTTCAGGAACAGGTGATGGAGATGATGTTGATTGAGGACGAGGAGGCATTGTACAGCTTCTTGGAAAATTATTCCAGTTAAAAGGGCATGGAGGCTTGCTGCTGTTTCCGCGGGCAGGCGGGCTTTCGGGCAGAATAGAACAGTTTCTGCGGCGGCCTTTTGGGCGGGCGAATCTGCTGAAAGGGTTGACAGCAGTTTCATTTCAGAGTAGAATAACACGCAAGATAGGAAAATTTTGGCGCCTGTTAAAGCGGACGGGAGGTATAAAAATGATTAATGACTGCTATTATGATTCTTATGATAAAAAGGAAAATCTGCATTTTGATTCTAAAGTAGTGCATGGAGCGCTGGGATGCGACCCTATTACCGGGGCGGTCAGTTTCCCGATTTTTCAGACTGCCACGTTCAGGCATCGTACTTTTGACGTGTCCACGGGCTATAATTATTCCAGATTGCAGAATCCTACAAGACAGGAGCTGGAGCGGACCATGGCAATTCTGGAGGAAGGGACGGAAGCGTTTGCTTTTTCCAGCGGACAGGCCGCCAATATGTGCGTGTTCGGGCTTTTGAAAAAAGGGGATCATGTGATTCTCTCCGACGATATCTATGGGGGGACTTTTCGTATTTGTCAGGATATTTTCAGCGGCTTGGACTGTGAATTTACTTATATGGATATGGGGGATTTGGAGCAGGTGGAAGCGGCTGTCCGCCCTTCCACAAGGATGCTTTTTGTGGAGACGCCCACGAACCCTATGATGAAGGTTGCGGATATTGCCAAGCTTGCGGAGATTGCGCACAGGCATCATATCCTTCTGGTTGTGGATAACACCTTCCTGACCCCATACTTTCAGAGGCCCATCACCCAAGGGGCGGATATTGTGGTACATAGCGGAACAAAATATCTGTGCGGCCATAATGACGTAATTGCGGGAATTGTGGTGGTGACGAATCAGGAACTGGCGGATCATTTCCGGCTGCAGATGAAGTCTAGGGGAAATGGACTGTCGCCGTTTGAATCGTGGCTGATTCTGCGGGGATTAAAGACGCTTTCCCTGCGAATGGAGAGGCATGACCAAAATGCCAAGAAGGTGGTGGAATGGCTGCGCGTCCACCCGAAGGTGAAAAAATTGAATTATGCCGGTATCGGCGGTATGATTTCTTTTGAAACGGACAGCGAGGAGACGGTGAAGCGTCTGCTTTCCGATGTGAAAATGATACTGTTTGCGGAGAGTCTGGGAGGGACGGAGACGCTTATCACCTTCCCGCTGACCCAGACCCATGAATCCACGCCGCCCAAGGTGCGGGAGGCGCTTGGCATCAACGAGCATTTTGTCCGCATCTCCATCGGAATCGAGGATCCAGAGGATATTATAGCGGATTTGGCGCAGGCCATGGGATAAGAAGAGCAGGGGCGCGGCAGCGGAGGAACGGAACTTAAAACAGTTCCGGAACGGAACTAAAATAGGAAGGCAAAGTGTTTCATTATGGTTTATAGTCTAAAATTTACTAAAATGCAGGCATACGGCAACGATTATGTGTATATGGACGCCATTCATCAGGAGATTAAGGAGCCGGGTGAGCTGTCGATGAAAGTGTCGGATCGTCATTTCGGCATTGGCTCCGACGGTCTGGTGCTCATCTGCCCTTCGGATACCTGCGATTTCAGAATGAGGATTTTTAATCCTGACGGGACGGAAGCGGAAATGTGCGGAAACGCTCTGCGCAGTACGGCAAAATTTGTTTATTTTCATCATTTGACGGACAAAGAGTTTTTGACAATAGAAACGCTGGGAGGCATCAAAAGGGTACGGCTGGAAGTGAAGGACAATGAAGTGATTAATATCAGTGCGAATATCGGAAAACCGGAATTTCGTGCGGCGAAAATACCTGTGCTCACAGAGGAGGATACCTTTATCGACCAGCGGCTGCAGGTGGGGGACAGGGTGTTTCGGGCTTCATCCCTCTCTTGGGGGAATCCCCATACGGTACTGCTGACGGAGGATGTATCTTCTCTGGATGTGGAAAAGTACGGGAATCTGGCGGAGCATTTGGAATGCTTTCCGAAACGTACCAATGTTACCTTTGCGCAGATGATGGACGATTCCCATATCCGCATCCGGGAATGGGAGCGCGGCACGGGGGAAACCATCGGCTGCGGGACGGGCTGCTGTTCGGCGGTGGTTATCGGGAATCTTTTGGGATTGTGTGGAAGGAAAGTGGTCTGTCAGCAGATCGGCGGGAATCTGGATGTGGAATGGGACGAGGAGGATGTGGTTCATATGATTGGACCTTCCCATATTGTATATCAAGGAGAATATTCTTATGAAGCTTAAGGAATTGCTGGCTGAGGTGGAAAAAGTGTCTTTTTCCGGCGATGAGCAGACAGAAATAACAGAGGTGGCTTATGATTCCAGAAAGGTGGTTCCGGGAGCTTTATTTGTGTGCGTTCGAGGACTGCATTCTGACGGACATGATTATATTCAGAAGGCCATAGAACAGGGGGCGGCGGCCGTCGTGGTGGAGGAGCCGCCGAAGTTTCCGGTGCATGCGGCTTTGATACAGGCGGCGGATACCAGAGCCGCGCTGGCGCATATTTCAGCCGCATGGTTTGGCTATCCTGCCAGACAGATGACTGTGATGGGGATTACCGGGACCAAAGGAAAGACCACAACAGCCGTCATGGTCAAAAAGATATTGGAAAAAGCAGGATATAAGACGGGCATGATTGGAACCTTGGGCGCTTTTATCGGGGAAGAAAAATTGGAATTCAATAAAAATACTCCCACCACGCCCGAGGCATATGAACTGCATGCTCTTTTTGCCGAGATGCTGAAGGCCGGCTGTCGGTATGTGGTGATGGAGGTGTCTTCTCAGGGACTGAAGCAGAAGCGGACGGAAGGAATCGATTTTGAATGCGGCGCTTTTCTCAATATTTCCCCGGATCATATCGGAGTGGGGGAGCATGAAAATTTTGAAGAGTATCTGGCCTGTAAAAAGCTGCTTTTTTCCCAGACCAGACATACGGTAGTCAATATAGATGATCCCCGTTTTAAAGAAGTGACGGAAAATGCCAAGGATGTGGTGACGGTGTCCGTGAATTCGGAGGCGGATTTCATGGGGCGCGGGATACAAAATCTCTGGGAACCGGGACTTCTGGGAGCGGTATTTCAGATTTCCGGCAGGATGCAAGGGGAGATTGTCCTGAATATGCCGGGCAGTTTTAATGTGGAGGACGCGTTGACCGCCATTGCCATGACGACGCTGGCAGGGGTGGAGCCTGTGCATATTAAGGCCGCGTTGAGGGAAGTGAAGGTAAAAGGGAGAATGCAGGTGATTCAGGGGACGGCGGATTCCGCCGCATTTATCATCGATTATGCCCATAACGAGCTGAGCATGGAATGCCTGCTGCGGACGTTAAAGGGATATCATCCCAAACGTCTGATCTGTCTCTTTGGAGGAGGCGGCAACAGGCCAAGGCAGCGCCGTCTGGATATGGGGAGGATTGCCGGAAAATACGCGGATTTGACGATTATCACAATGGATAACCCCAGATATGAAGCCTTGGATCAGATTAATAAGGACATCATGGAAGGACTCAAGGTGTATGACGGCGCGTATAAAGTGATTCCTGATAGGGAGGAAGCCATCAAATATCTGGCGGCGAATTCCCAGAGGGGAGATATTATCGCATTGATTGGAAAAGGCCATGAGGAATATCAGGAAATAGAAGGCGTGAAGTATCATTTTTCCGAAGAAGAGATTTTGAGAGGGCTGATGGGCGGCGTCTGAGAACCCGTTTCTTTGGCCTGCACACTCCGTCTGCGCTCCGATAGAATAAATGGGTTAGTCATAACAGTAAAAAAATAACTGGATAAATCAGGCAGGCATATATTTATGCTTGCCTGATTTTGAAATATGATATATAATATAGTATGCGATAGAGAATACCTGTGTCAAGTCTGTTCCCAAGCGGGAATGAACGAGGTTTGGCGTATTGGTATTTACTTTTGCACCGGCAGCCGGATGATTCATGAGAGCGCAGGATTTTGTGCCGTCAGCAGGAATGAAGAAGGTGCTGCAGACAATATTTGAATAGAGGTTTCTTAAGAGGAGTGGGACGCGCATGGCTTCCAAGACAGATACAGAGGTAATCATAGGCGGCAAGGTATATACCCTGAGCGGCTATGAAAGTGAGGAATATTTGCAGAAAGTGGCATCTTATATCAATAATAAGATGAATGAATATAATAAGCTTGACGGATTTCGCAGGCAGTCTTTGGATGTGCAGAGCGTTCTGCTCCAGCTGAATATCGCAGATGATTATTTTAAGGCGAAAAAGCAGATATCGGAGCTGGAAGAGGAGCTTCAGGCGAAAGACAAGGAATTATATGATTTGAAGCATGAGTTGATATCGGCGCAGATTAAGCTGGAAAGCTCCGAGGAACAGGTAAAGACCATGCAGCAGGCGCAGAATCGGCCGGAACCGGCGTCGAAGAAGAAATAAGGCCGGGTTTCATTATCAGCTGTCCGCATTCGGACAGCTTTTCTATATTATCTGCGCAGAACCAAGCGAAGGGCAGCGGCTTCATTTTCAAAGGAATCGTCGTGACGGCGGCGCAGAAAATGAACTGCCAAGCGAAAGGAATCGGAAAGAAAGGAATTCCATGGGAAATACAAATTTCAGGAATCATCACGAATATGGCGTGGAACTTCTGGCCCCTGCGGGAAGCTTGGAGGCCTTTTACGGCGCGGTTCACGGAGGCGCGGATGCGGTTTATCTGGCCGGAAATCGCTTTGGAGCCAGAGCTTATGCGGAAAATTTTACGACGGAGGCACTGCTGGAGTGTATCCGTTACGGGCATTTGATGGGCAGAAAATTATATTTGACCGTGAATACGCTTTTAAAAGAGTGTGAACTGAAGGAATTGTATGAGTATCTTCATCCTTTTTATGAAGCGGGACTGGATGCTGTGATTGTGCAGGATTTAGGCGTTTTTCGGTTTATCAGGGAACAGTTTCCGGGATGGAAGCTGCATGTGAGTACACAGATGACTCTGTGCGGCGGTTATGGCGCGGCTCTTTTGAAAGAGATGGGGGCGTGCCGCATTGTTCCCGCCAGAGAGCTTAGTCTGCGGGAGCTTCTTTTGATAAAGAAGCAGACGGATGTGGAACTGGAGACTTTTATACATGGGGCGATGTGCTACTGCTATTCGGGGCAGTGCCTGTTCAGCAGTATTTTAGGCGGACGCAGCGGAAATCGGGGCCGCTGCGCCCAGCCGTGCCGATTAAAATATACGGTAATTGGGGACGGCGGAAAGTGTGAGGATTGTTATCCTTTAAGTTTAAAAGATTTGTGTACGATAGATGATATTCCTCAGCTGATAGAAGCGGGAATTGATTCTTTTAAAATTGAAGGACGTATGAAGAAGCCCGAATACGCGGCCGGCGTGACTTCTGTTTACCGGCGCTGCATTGACAAATACTATGAACTGCGTGAGCGGATGGGGCCGGAGAAGGCGGCGGAAGCGTACCGCATGGAAATGATAAAGAAGCGCCCTATGGAAGAAAGGGAGATTTTAAATTCTCTGTATATCAGGAGCGAAGCTCAGAACGGATATTATTTCAGGCATAACGGCCGTGAGATGATAACAATAAAGAGTCCTTCGTATGGCGGGAGCAGCGACGAGTTGCTGGCTGATATACGGAGAAAATATATCGATTCCGTTTTAAAGCTGCCCGTTTCCGTGGAGGCGGAGTTTTTGGCTGGTCAGCCGGCGAAGGTTACTCTGCGGTGCCGAATTTCCCGGAATCATCGTCTGTCTTTGACCGACCCGCAGAGGAAACGTCAGCAGGAGGCGTCCCTGAAGGGGATACAGCAGGAGCGGGGGATTTCCGTGAGCGTTGTGGGAGACAAAGTGGAACAGGCGCAGAAACACCCTGTGACGGAAGAGAATATTAAAAAGCAGCTGGCCAAATTAGGCGGCAGTGTATTTTATGCGGAGGAAATAAAGGTATCTGTGGGAAAAGATGTTTTTTATCCTTTGAAGCAGATAAACGAGCTGCGCAGAAATGCGGCGGCAAAGCTGGAGGAGGAGCTTTTGTCTGCCCGCGGTTATTCCGGCAGGACGGACGGGGGGCGACAAGAACTTCCGTCTGCTTTGAAGCTAAACCCACGGCGGCAGAAGGGATGGGCCATTTCCGTTCATACGTTCCCTCAGCTGGAAACGGCGGCGGAATGGATAGCTTCCAATCGGCCGGAGACGGCAGTCCGGATATATGTGGACGGGGATTTGATTGTACGGGACTGGACGGAGGCGCGTCCTCTGTGTGAGAAGCTTTCCGGCTCTTGTTCTTTATATGCGGCGCTCCCCTATATTTTGAGGGCGGCGGATGAGGAATATCTGAACGGGCTTTACGACAAGGTTTCGGATAGCAGGATTTTTCAGGGATTCTTGGTTCGGTCCATGGATGGGGCGGGCTTTGTGCGGCACAAACAAATGCATTGTACGCAGGAAACAAAACTGTCCTGCCGGACAGACGCGGGAGTGTATATGTGGAATCGATATGCCATAGAGGAGATTGGCTCTCTGGCAGAGGGATTCTGTCTGCCTTATGAATTAAAAGCATCCGAACAGCGGGAGCTTTTGGGGCAGATGCCCTGTGAAAAAATTGTTTACGGCCGGATTCCTATGATGATTACGGCAAACTGTCTGTACCGCACCATGGGGCAGTGCAGGAAGGGAAATGTGAAACCTGAGTATCCTGCGACATTCAAAGACCGGTATCATGCGATACTCAAAGATCGGTATCCTGCGATACTCATAGATCGGTATCGCAGAGAATTTCCGGTGGATGTCAACTGCATGCACTGTATGAATATGATATACAACAGCGTTCCCCTTTCCCTGTATTCCGAACGATCAAAATGGAGGGACTGTGTGGATCTGCGCATGGATTTTACGATGGAATCTCCCGCGGAGGTAAAGAGGCTTCTTGACGCCTTTATTGGCACAATGCCGTTGAATCAAAAGGAAAATACTATCACCACCGGACATGAGAGGCGCGGGGTGGAATAAAAGAGAAACAAAGGAAGGAATCAATGCAGGGATATTTTACGGAACTTTCCAGATATGTCATAGCGGCGCTTATGATACTTTATGCACTGTGCAGCTTTTTATGCCTGTGGGGCAGATTGGAAAAGAAAAAGCTTTTATACGGAATGCAGAATCTGCTGATGTTTTCCATGCAGTTTTTTATGTTTGGGGATCTGATATTGGTGAGCAGGAATTTGGAGTATGTCATTTATTATGTGTTTGTACAAGTGTTTCTGCTGACCATGGCGGTGATGGTACCTATGATATATGAACGTACCAACAGGCTTCTTTTAAACAATATGTGTATGATGCTGGGGCTTGGACTGTGCATGATTTCCAGACTCTCTTTTAACAGAGCCATTAAGCAGTATATTATCGTGCTGGCGTCCCTGACCATATGCTTGTTGATTCCATGGCTGCTGGCCAAAATCCGTTTTTGGAAAAAATTGACTTGGATCTATGGATTTGCAGGAATTTTTCTTCTTGGCATTGTCCTTGTTCTTGGAGAAGTAACGAGGGGATCCAAAATTAGTGTGACGATAAGAGACATTGCGTTTCAGCCCACGGAATTTGTGAAAATCATCTTTATTTTCTTTCTGGCGGCGGCTTTGTGGGAAAAGACAACGTTTCTGCGCATTGTACTGACAGCGGCTGTCGCGGGAATGCATGTGGTGATACTGGTGCTGTCAAAAGATTTGGGAGCCGCCGTGATTTTTTTTGTCGGGTATGTATTTGTGGTATTTGCGGCCACCAGAAACTATCTGTATCTGCTGCTTGGCGCTGTTGGCGGAAGCGGCGCCTCATGGGCCGCATATCAGCTCTTTGCCCATGTCCGTACCCGTGTGCTTGCGTGGCGGGATCCTTGGGCCTATATTGACACCAAGGGGTATGCGATTACCCAGTCCCTTTTTGCGATTGGCAGCGGCAGCTGGTTTGGAATGGGATTATTGAAGGGGAATCCGGACGCCATTCCTTTGGTGGAACAGGATTTTACTTTTTCCGCGGTCTGTGAGGAGCTGGGGGTGGTCTTCGGAATAGCTTTGATTTTTACCATTCTGGTCTGTTTTCTGGCGATGATGAAGATGGCGATTCAGGTAAGAGACAGATTTTATCAGCTGGTGGTTTACGGAATTGGAATCATGTATATTTTTCAAGTATTTTTGACTGTGGGAGGCGGCGTCAAATTCATTCCACTGACAGGGGTGACTCTTCCGTTTATCAGTTACGGAGGCAGCTCTGCCATGACCACAATGATGATGTTTTTTCTGATTCAGGGAATTTATATCAGACTGCAGCAGGAAAAGGAGAAACATAATGGCGCAAAGAGATCAGGAGAAAAAGAAAGCCCAAGAACATCGGAGACAGCCGGAGACTTTGAAACAGCAGGAAGAGCGGGAACAGCCGCAGGATCCGGAAGCTCAGGAAGGGCCAGAACAACAGGGTTATCCAGAACATCGGATATATCCCAAACAACAGGGGCGTCAGGAAGGAAGGACGTATTGGAACCAACAGGTGCGGGGAGAAGAACCGGAGAGCCAAGAGCGGCAGGAAGAGCAGGACTCTCAGGAAGGCAGAGCGTATCGGGAAGAGCGGGAAGCTCAGAAAGACCGGAGGCCTCGGGAACGCCAAGAACAGCGGGAAGAACAGACGCAGCAGGAACGCCGTGGCCGACGACAGGCGGGATGGAAGGAAAGAACTCCGGAAAGCGAAATCATTGAAGTAAGCGAAAGCTCCGATTTTGATGGAAGCAGGCATGAAGTGAGAAATAAGAGCCATGGCGTACAATACGCAGGAAACTGGCGTGAAATTCTCGCCACCGGAGGGTTCTTTGCGGTTCTGTTTGTTGTTCTAATGTGTTATCTGGGGAATTTTACGGCTGTGGATGAAGAGGAAATGGTAAATAACAGCTACAATCCCAGACAGGAAATTCTGCTGTCAAGGAATTATCGCGGGGCGATTTATGACCGAAATGGCGAGTTCCTTGCGGTAACGCTGATGGATGAGGAACAGAACGAGATAAGGGTATATCCCCATGGCAGTCTTTTTGCCCATATTGTGGGATATTCCACTAAGGGACGCATGGGTGTGGAGGCGCTTGCCAATTATTATTTGATTAATACCCATACTTCGCTGAAGAATAAAGCCGCCAATGACGAGGCGGGCGTCAAGAATCCGGGAGATAATGTGTATACCACGCTGGATACCGCGCTGCAGCAGGTGGCCGACACTCAGCTTGATATTTACAGAGGGGCTATTGTGGTGACGGAGGTTTCCACCGGAAAACTGCTTGCAATGGTATCGCATCCTAATTTTGATCCCAATGAAATCGACTCTGTCTGGGATTCCGTGATAGAAGACGAAGAAAGCTCCGTACTTTTGAACAGGGCGGCCCAAGGACTATACCCTCCCGGCTCCACTTTTAAAATAATAACCGCGCTGGAATATATCAGGCAGAATCCAAATACTTATCAGGATTATTCATTTCAGTGCAGAGGATATTTCAGTTCAGGAAAGGATCGGGTCAGCTGTTACCATGGGACAAGTCATGGAACTGTGGATTTGAAGCGTTCTTTTGCGATATCCTGTAATTCTTCTTTTGCCAATATGGGCATGAGCTTGGATTGGGGAAAATATGAGGAGACTTTAAAAAGTCTGTTGTTTCAAGAGGAACTTCCGCTGACGTTCAATTATGCAAAGAGCAGCGTGTCGGTGTCGGAAGAAATGTCGGCGGCAGAGATTATGCAGACTTCGTTTGGTCAGGGCAGGACCTTGATCACGCCGATTCACCTGAATATGATTACCAGCGCCGCTGCCAATGGAGGAATACTGATGAAGCCCTATGTGATTGATCATGTGGAAAACGACAGGGGCACCGTTATTAAAGCTTTTAAGCCGGACAGCTATGGGCGTCTGATGAGCGAGAAGGAAGCGGAAATTTTGAGGGAATATATGACAGCCGTTGTGGAAAGCGGAAACGCCTCCAATCTTTCGGGATATGGCTATACGGTTGCGGGAAAAACAGGTTCCGCGGAATTTAATGAAGAAGGCGACAGCCATGCATGGTTTACCGGCTTTGCGCCGGCGGAAAATCCGGAGATCTGCGTTACGATTGTGGTGGAAGGCGCGGGAGGCGGGGGAGATTATGCCGCCCCGATTGCAAGGAGAATTTTTGACGCTTATTTTAAACGGCAAAATTAGGGCTTGCACTTACTGGCAGTTTGGACTATACTGTTTTTATTCCCGCGAGGGTCATATTCCAGCACACCAATCAGGCAGAAATTGACGGAGGATTTGTAATGTTAGAGGCAACAAGCTGTGGTGGTGTGGTAATTTTCCGTGGAAAAATTCTTCTCTTGTACAAAAATTACAAAAATAAGTATGATGGATGGGTTTTGCCCAAAGGCACGGTGGAGCAGGGCGAGGAATATAAGGATACCGCTTTGCGCGAAGTGCTCGAGGAGTCGGGAGCAAAGGCAACCATCATCAAATATATCGGAAAAAGTGAGTATACTTTCAATATTCCGGAGGATGTTGTGGAAAAGGAAGTACACTGGTATCTGATGATGGCGGACAGTTATTACAGCACACCACAAAAGGAAGAATTCTTTATGGATTCAGGCTTTTATAAGTATCACGAAGCGTACCATATGTTGAAATTTTCTAATGAAAAACAGATTTTAGAAAGGGCATACGACGAATATCAGGAACTGAAGAAGAATCATTTATGGGGCAGCCGAAAATATTATTAATATTTTCGGCTGCGCTGTTATCATTCTCATAGACTTTTTACGATTTGAAGCTCCGGGTGTGCCAATAAATCCAATACATCGGAATCATCATTTTTCAGGATGGGACGGGACTTGTTGGCAGGATGGATAATTACAACCTCCCAGATGGAATTGTCATTGAGCTGAACCGTACTGCCTATCTGCGCGTCGCCGATGCGCTTCATTAAAGGCAGCAGAAGTTCCGTGTCATAATCCTTCATATTTCTCTCAAAATATTCCAGAATCTGAAGGGGGGTCAGGGCCTCCCGATAGGAACGGGGGGACGCCATGGCGATGTATGTGTCGATGATAGCAATATAGCGGGCATAGAGATCGATGGCGTTTCCTTTCATATGATAGGGGTATCCGGTTCCGTCCATGCGTTCATGGTGCATAATCACGGCGTTCTTGATTCTCTGATCCAAGGTGGTCTGGTTCATTAGCGCATAGCCGATGACAGGATGCTTTTTCACAAGGGTAAATTCCTCTTCCGTGAGTTTCCCGGCTTTCCAGAGAATCTCATAGGGCAGCTTCAGCTTGCCGATATCGTAATAAAAACATGCCAATATCAGCTGTTCGGCGTCCTTTTTGGGCATATTGCTCCAATCCGCAAACGTACCTGCCAGCAGGGCAGAGTTGAGACAATGGTTATAAGTCAGCTCATCCTCGTTGGGAACTAAGTTGTAGAGAAAATCCAGCAATTCGGAACCATAGGAATATGTAGATGCCATATCATTATAAAGAGCAAGCAGAGCATTATCGGATATTTGCTGTTTATTGTTAATAAAATTCAACATCAGACGCTTGTATACCAGAAGATTTCTTGAATGTTTTTCGGCAAATAATTTAAAGTCTTCATTGAAACGAACGCGCTCATAATGAGTGGCCGCCATGTCGATTTCCTCTTTTATTACGGCATTCTCGATAGAATAGCGGTTGAGGCCTTTGATGATGACCTCGTTTAAAACAGTATTTTTGGGATATAAGACTTCCCCTTCATTTAATATATTCTCACCTAGAACCATTCCTGGGACAAGATCTTCAATAGTGACAGATTTCACAATTCTCTTCCTCCTTTCGACCGCTAATTTTAAGTATAAAGTATTTCACAAAAAAGTCAATAAAAAAGTTAATATAAATCAATTACAGTTATGTCAATCAAAACTCATTACAAATCAATGATAGTTTTTGATTACAAAAATAAAATAGTGTGGTATAATATCGAAACATAAGGACATTGTTTCGGTTTTCGATTCCATATGCGCTGAAGCGCATGAAATCATGATATAATAAGACAATATTCAAGGCCGGAAGCGGCCGAATGACCATCCGCAAGGGGCAGAGCCAAGCGCCGCTGAAGAATAAAATATAGTAAAGGAATCCCGTATATGGCTATAAGACTTATCTACCATCCCCAATTGTATCTGGGCAAAAGCATTAATGAGAAAAAGCTGGATAAAATAAAGAAAAAACTGGAAAACAAACCTCTTTTTTCCGGTGTGTTTCTCATTTCGATTTCTCATAATGTTTCCGACCAGCTGGAAATTTATGAGGCAAAACAGCTGGCATGGGGATATTATCAGAAAAATCCGCCGTGTATTGTGGGAATCGCCGATAATCAGATTGAGGCAGTGGAGCTGGTGGAAAAAATTGTGGAAGATTGTTTGAAAGTCAGAGGAGATTGTAAATTGAAGGAGTATCTGCAATGTTAAATGTTATTTTACGGATATTGTCCGTATTAGGCGTCATCCTTCTGGTTCTGCTTGCCGTATTGGCGGTATTCCTTCTTTTGGTATTGTTTTTTCCGCTTTCCTATCGTATTCGGGGAAGCAGGGATGAGAAAGGGGTCCGGCTGTCGGTGAAAGCGGGATGGCTTTTCGGACTGCTGAGATTAAAATATGAATATCCCGAATCGGGGCATTTGGTGGTGAAGGCGTTATGTTTTCCGTTGTATGATAGTATGATTCCGGAAAAGGATTCTTCTGAAACGGAGCGGAAGCCTGAGAGGAAGCATAGAAAAAGACGGGGAGTGAAAAAGAATGAGGGGAGCGGCAGTTCGACAGCTTCCGATGAGCTTCCGGCGGCCGGCAGCGAGGGGGAGGACTCTGAAATCAGCTCCGGGGCAGAGGATGACGCGGTTTTTAAAGAGGCTTCTTCCGTCGGTGAAAATTTGGAGAAAGACCGCCATTCGGCCGACGCCGCGTCAGAAACGCCGGAAGATGCAGACGCTGCGGATGCGGATTTGCGGACGGACGGAAAGATTTTTCAAAAATTTGAAAAGATAAAGTACACAATTTACGGGATATATGATAAAATAAAAAAGATTTGGAAAAATATATCATATTACACGGCGCTGGTGCAGGAGGAAGAAACAAAAAAGCTTTTCGCATATATTCTGTTTCGATTTGGGAAAATATTTAAGCATATCCGCCCCAGACGCATCAAAGCAGACATTTTATTTGGCGCCGGTTCGCCGGATACCACCGGTTATATTTACGGCATATACTGTATGCTTGCTTCCGCTGCAGGTATCGGTTTCCGGGTGACGCCGGATTTTGAACATGCTGTGTTCAAGGGCAGGATTGATATGTCGGGGCATATGGCACTGTGGGTTTTGGGATGGAACGTATTGAAATTGTATCTGGATAAAGAAATACGCAGGTTTAGGGAAAGAGTAAAAATAAAGGCGTAGCTTCGTGTGGAACGCACAGATTGGAGGAAATATGGCGTTGAAAGAAAATCAGTTTCAGGGAGTTGTGGAATCACTTTTAAGAGGAATGGATACCGTTTTGTCCACTAAGACGGTGGTGGGAGAGGCGACCAAAATAGGCGATACGATTATCCTGCCTCTTGTGGATGTGTCGTTTGGCGTTGGGGCCGGCGCGGGCAGCAAAGGAACCAAGGGCAGCGGCGAGACGGAAGCCTCCTCGGGGGCCGGAGGACTGGGAGGAAAGATGACGCCCAGCGCGGTGCTGGTAATCAAAGACGGAAGCGTGAAGCTGGTAAATATCAAGAATCAGGACGCCGTGACAAAGGTGCTTGATATGATTCCGGATATCGTAGAAAAGTTTACCAAAAAAGAGACGAAGGAACCGGAGGGCGGCATGTCAGATGCGGAGGTGGTAGATATAGCGTTTCCGGAGGAGACTCCTTCGGAGGACTAAAAAACATTCCGCTGGAATATCCGCATTTCTGCCGCATATAATAAAGTGATAAAAAGTACTTGGTGAATCATGAAAAAGATGATTGGATTCGCTGCCTTTTTCATAGCAATCGGAATGCTGATTATGCTGATTACACATAATCGGCTGATTGGCCTTGTTATCATCGCTTTGTTATTGTTTTTTGGGTATAATTGCTTTTGTGATGATTGAGAAACAAATGTTCCCGGAACGGAAAGCAGGCGCTTTCAAAAGCTTTCGGTGAACTTTTGTTTCTGTGAGGTTGCTGCAAAATGGTTGATTGGGAAGAGATAAGCAGTACGGAGGACGAAGATAAACTTCGGGAAGTCAAGCTTTGGCTTTTTAGGGAAAACATACGATTGGAAAATGAACGGAAGGAATTGGACGCCCTCAACAGACGTATTCTTCAGGAGCAGAAAAGGCTGAAGGAAGAGAATTTATTTTTTGATAAAAAGCTGGCGATTCTTCAGGATGGTTTCCGAAAACTGGATGAAGACAGACAGGCTCTGGAGCGGCAGAAAAGAGAGCTGGCTCGGGAGAGGACAAGCTATGCGCAGAATCAGGTGAAAAGCGTGGGCGGTACGGAACTGGAGGAAACTGTCAGGACGCTGTTCCGGGGAACCAACAATCCACTGGCGCTCAGAAAGCGATATCGGGATTTGGTCAAGATATTTCATCCGGACAACCTGTTTGGAGACGAAGAGCTGGTGCAGATGATTAACCGTGAATATATCCGCAGAAAAAAAGAAGAAATATAAGAAAAGCGGGATGGGGTGGAAAAGCATTCCTAAGAAAACGGCATAGCTTTTCGCTATGCCGTTTTCATGACAATAAATTTCATGGAAAAAGGAATTGAAAGGCATTCCTATGAATTCTATTGATTTAAGCTCTCTCTACTCTGCCGGATCTCAGACACCGGGTACAGACATGCATTCTCTTAGAGCCGCCGCTTACTTTGCACCTTACTCTTTTGATATTAGAGCTCCAGACTGCATTGCTTCTTCTATGAGAATGGCTTACATTATTACCGAAATGAACGCCCTTGCCACAAACATCACACTTAGCCATTTTGACACCTCCTCGACACCTGCGTATTGACACGCTTTTATTTTTTTCACAACATTAACATATTAACAGAAATATATGGAAAAAGCAAGCGAAAAAAACTTTTTTTATTTTTTATATTTAATATTCCCTTTTTTAGGGAAAGCTGTTAAAATAACTATGGTATGTCCGCATAATATTTTCAAATGATAGATGACAAAGAAGAGCGTTATAGCATTCCGAAGAAAGGAAGGGTTGTCGGTATGAAGGGTTCCTCTATGAATACCCAGATGGGAAAAATTATTATCCATAATGAAGTGATTGCCCAATATGCAGGAAGCGTCGCGGTAGAATGCTTCGGCATCGTAGGCATGGCGGGGGTCAGCGTAAAGGACGGCTTGGTGAAGCTGCTCAAAAGGGACAGCATTACCCGCGGCATCAGCGTGACTATCAATCAGAATAAACTGATCCTTGATTTTCATGTGATAGTGGCCTATGGGGTCAGCATTCTGGCTGTGGCGGACAATTTGATCAGCAGCGTGAAATACAAGGTAGAAGAATTTACAGGAATTGAAATCGAAAAAATCAACATCTATGTAGATGGTGTCAGAGTGATTGATTAAG
>CAOKFN010000012.1 GCA_948467735.1 uncultured bacterium | reverse complement strand
CCTGTCTGGAAAAGTGTCCAAATAGACAAGCGCCTGTCTGGAAAAGTGTCCAAATAGACAAGCGCCTGTCTGGAAAAGTGTCCAAATGGACAAGCGCCTGTCTGGAAAAGTGTTCAAATAGACAAGCGCCTGTCTGGACAAGTATCCAAATAGGCAGGCGTCCGTCTGGACAAGCATCCAACATAGGTAAGCCTCTGTCCGGACAAGCGTACAAATGGTTCAGCGTCCAAGTGGACAAGAATCCAAATGGACGCTGAATAAACTGCCGTATGCGGCGGCTGAATAGAAGGGGGAAGGTACAAAATGAAGAAAATAAGCCAAGTACTTTGTTTGCTGGGAATTGCCATGGTGTTAACGGCCTGCGGGCAGGGACAGACTTCGGCGGGGAATCTGGCGCAGGAGATTCATATCGGCGTCGGCAGTCCGGGGAGCGCTGAGAAAGGCCATGGCACGGAAGGCGGGAATCCGAATGTGAGTCAGGGACGTGAGGAAGAGTCCGAAGAGGAGGAAGAAGCTTTCTGCTTTGTATATGAGGGAGCCGCGTTGGTTCCGGGGGAGGTTTTTGACCGGTCTGCGCTGGGAGAATGCGCCAAGATCTCAGAGGTTCCCAGCTGTGCTTTTGATGGAAACGACATTGTGTATAATTATGAGGCGTTTGAGCTGACGGCTTACATCCAAGAGGACGGGGAGCACATTTATTCTATTTATTTTATTGATTCCGGCCTGCCCACGACGGAGGGGCTGTGCCTTGGGGATACTGTGGATCGTATGAAAGCCCTCTATGGGGAGGGGTATGAGACGGAAGGAACCGCTTACATTTATACAAGAGGGGAGACCTTGCTAATCATTATCACCCAAAATGATATCGTGGTCGGCATTGAATATCGTCTGGACAGATAAAAAGGGGATTTGATTTGGCGGCATAGAAAGCTTTCGGCGTAAAAAAGCAAAATTAGTTCTTGTCATTCCTTCCAAAAAAGGATAAGATGGATGTAAAACAGTGAAATAGTTTCACGGTAAATTTTTACAGATTTTATCATAATTTGGAGGTAAAAAAGGCATGGCAGAAGACAGATTAATCGGGGCGTATCCGGTGATTGGCATTCGCCCCACCATCGATGGAAGGCGGGGGCCGCTGAAGGTCAGGGAGTCCTTGGAAGAGCAGACCATGAACATGGCAAGGAGCGCGGCGAAGTTATTTGAGGAGAATATCCGTTATTCCAACGGCGAGCCTGTGAAGGTGGTAATCGCGGACACCACCATAGGGCGCGTGGCGGAGGCGGCGGCCTGCGCGGACAAGTTCCAAAGGGAGGGCGTATCGATTACGCTGACCGTGACGCCCTGCTGGTGCTACGGTTCCGAGACAATGGATATGGATCCCATGACCATCAAGGGGGTCTGGGGCTTTAACGGCACGGAGCGGCCGGGGGCGGTATATCTGGCGGCAGTGCTGGCGGCTCATGCCCAGAAGGGTCTTCCGGCCTTCGGTATTTACGGGCATGACGTTCAGGAGGCGGACGCTGTGGAGATTCCGGAGGATGTGAAGGTGAAGCTGCTTCGTTTCGGCCGGGCGGCTGTTGCGGCGGCGACGATGCGCGGGAAATCCTACTTACAGATTGGCTCCGTGACCATGGGAATCGCAGGCTCCATCATTGATCCTGCCTTTATGGAGGAGTACCTTGGGATGCGGATGGAGTCCGTGGACGAGGTGGAGATTATCCGGCGCATGAGCGAGGGAATTTACAATGTGAAGGAATATGAGAAGGCCCTTGCGTGGACAAAGGAAAACTGTAAGGAAGGCTTTGACAAGAATCCGGACTTTGTGAAGAAGAGCGATGAGCAGAAGGAGAAGGATTGGGAGTTCGTGGTCAAGATGGCCTGCATCATCGAGGATTTGATGAACGGCAATTCCAATCTGCCGGAGGGACGTGAGGAGGAAATGGTGGGGCATAACGCCATTGCCGCGGGCTTTCAGGGACAGAGGCAGTGGACGGACTTCTATCCCAACGGGGATTTTGCGGAAGCCATTCTCAATTCTTCTTTTGACTGGAACGGAGCGAGGGAGCCTTATGTGCTTGCCACGGAAAACGATACCTTGAACGGAATCGGTATGCTGTTCATGAAACTGCTCACGGGCAGGGCCCAGATTTTTGCGGACGTCCGTACCTATTGGAGCCCGGAGGCCGTGAAGAAGGCGGCGGGCTACGAGCTGGAAGGCATTGCGAAAGAAGCGGGCGGGTTCCTGCATTTGATTAATTCCGGCGCCGCCTGTCTGGACGCCTGCGGCGAAGTGAAGGATGCGCAGGGGAACGGGGTGATGAAGCCGTTCTGGGAGATGAGCGAAGCGGATCAGAAGGCTTGTCTGGACGCTGCGTCGTGGTGCGCGGCCGACAGCGGTTATTTCAGGGGCGGCGGTTTTTCTTCCAGATATGTGACCCGTTCGGAAATGCCCGTGACTATGATCCGCCTGAATCTGGTGAAGGGATTAGGGCCGGTGCTGCAGATCTGCGAGGGGTATACGGTTCAGCTGCCGGATGAGGTGACGGATATTCTGTGGAAGCGCACGGACTATACATGGCCCTGTACATGGTTTGCGCCTAGAACCACAGGAAAGGGCGCGTTCAAGACCGCTTACGACGTTATGAACAACTGGGGGGCAAATCATGGCGCCATCAGCTACGGACATATCGGCGCGGATTTGATTACGCTGGCTTCCATCCTGCGGATTCCCGTGTGCATGCACAATGTTCCGGAGGAGGATATTTTCCGTCCCGCCGCATGGAACGCGTTCGGAATGGATAAGGAAGGTCAGGATTACAGGGCCTGCGCCGCATACGGCCCGATGTACCGCAATATTAGGTAGGCGCGGGGCTGCAGCGCAGGAACGGAACTGGAATTAAAAAAAGTTCCGGAACGAGAAGCGCAAGGCGTCCGTAGGACGCCTTTGGAAGGAAATTTCAGCCGCGAACTATGCGGATTTTTCTTCCCTGAGGTGGGCGCTGCAGCGAAGAGACGGAACTGGAAAAATAAAAACAGTCTCGAAGCGGAAAGCGCCCGGAAGGAAATTTCAGCCGCGACTTATGCGGATGAAATTTCCTTCCCTGAGGGGGCGCTGCAGCGAAGAGACGGAACTGGAATGGAGGAAAGGGTATGTTGAAGGGAATTCCTAAGATCATATCGCCCCAGCTGTTAAAGGTGCTCTGCGAGATGGGGCATGGGGACAGGCTGGTGATTGCGGACGGCAATTTTCCGTCGGAATCCATGGGGAAAGAACATATTGTCATTCGTATGGACGGGCACGGCGTGCCGGAGATTCTGGAAGCGATTCTGGAATTGTTTCCGTTGGATACTTATGTGGAACAGCCGGTGCGGCTGATGCAGGTAGTGCCGGGGGATACGGTTGAAACCCCTATCTGGGACGAATATCAGACAATTATCGACCGCTTTGACGATCGGGGCGGGAAGGCGGTGGGTCATATAGAGCGTTTTGCTTTCTATGAGGAAGCGAAAAAAGCCTATGCCATTATCGCCACAGGGGAAGAGGCGCTCTATGCCAACGTGATGCTGCAGAAGGGCGTAGTGAAATAAATGGTCAAAAATACGGCGGACGCCGCAGGAGGGCGTGTAATAAAACACGCTGGCTCAATCTGCGTTCGTCCGCACAAGTATTTTCATTCATTAGAAAAATTCAGGCTCTGATTTGGGAGGCAGGGAATCGCTGCGCCTGTCAAATTGGAGCCTGAATTTTATAAATGAGGGTCGCATATGCGCCGCATGGCCTGCATGGCAGGAGGGAGAAATCGACCGGAATCGCCGCCTGTTATCGCGCACGCGCCGCCTGTCCTTTCCCTTCAAAGAAGAGATCGACTTCTTTTTTGACCTTATCAGGCGCAAGCGATTTGGACAGATATCCTTGGGGCTTGAGCTCAAGTACTTTTGTGACGCTTTCCTTATCCACCCTGCTGGTCAGGAAAATGATTGGGATATCCGCGAATTCTTTTTCGGAGCGGATCATTTCCAGAATCTGATTTCCGTTGCATACGGGCATCTCGTAATCCAGCAGAACAAGATCCGGCCTGCTGAGCGTAATGCTTCTGAAGGCGGACAGTCCGGACGTGGCCGTAACCACATCATAATCGCTGCCGAACAGCTGCTGCATCATCTGCAGCATAAATTCTGAATCATCCACCACAAGAAGCTTTCTTTTTGCCTCAGAGGCAGCCTTTTCCGCCTTGTTCTGATTCAGGTATTTCTCAATGTTTGCCATGGCGTTTTCCGTGATGATGGAGATTCCGTCTTCGTCCGTGAAGGTATCCGACGTAGTCATGCAGTAGGCAAAATATCCTTTTCCGGTGTCAAACAGCAGGCTGAACTGGGGGCTGTTTTTTTCAAATATCTTTTGGAACTGCTCGTAATTCAGCAGCTGTTCGGATTGTACTTCGGATTCCTTCAGGGAAGGGAAATGTTCCTTGATATGCCCGATCAGCTGCCTTGCGGTGTATCTGGCGGCGTTCATCAGCATGGTGTTTACCGCCTTGGCTTTCGTGTCTATCACGCTGCCGATGGTGCTGACGATCAGCTGTTCCTCAAAAACCAGAAGGAATTCCCATTTCTTTTTCTCTTTGGTTTTGTAAATCAAACGATAATAAATGCCGTTCCCGAACTTTTCGCCGCCGTAACAGTTGCTGATCATCCGCGGCCTCAGCTGAAACATGCCGTGCAGCTGGCTGGCGATTGTCTGCTTCATCACCGCCTGCTCTTCCTCAGGCATAAGATTTTCCCACTGTTTCAGGGGAGCTCCGTTTACAATGGCCTGATCCTCTATCATGGTATGTCCGATCAGCCATCCCGCGCATACGCCGAGGAAATGATCCACCGACTCCTCCGAATAATCTGTCAGTTCCAATTCTTTTTCCAAGGCCGGCAGCGTCGTCTCGCGAAAGTTCCTGTGAATGCGTTTGTGCATTTCCAGCTCCGCGTAGCCTATGGATTCCATGTATTCTTCCTCGTCAAGAAAATGCTGAATCGCGTGATCCTTGAAATATTTTACCGCTTCCCGGCAGATCCATTGGCTTTTCTTCTCCTCCTGTCCCAAATCAAATAATTTATTGAGAATACGAAAAAGCTTTTGATGCTCTTGGTCGATAACGTCCACTCCGATATCGTATCGATGATTCCATGCAAATTGATTTCCCATTTTTTAATCCTCCGCCATATCGCAATCATATTTTATCTATATTTGTTAATTCCCGCAGGCAGTGAGCCGGACGGATGTGTCAGGGCTTATCCGTGCCAGCGAATGCCGAGGGGTATTCGGTTCGATAGATATATTTTTAAGTATACGCTAAACAGCGGCTTGGCGCCGCCGTCGATTTTTCGCATATTACGACTGATTTTTCACAGGCAGTTCGGACATGCCTGCGTGTGAAAAGGATTTTGTTTTTACGTATTTAGTATATCATATTATACAAAAGGAAGCAAGAAGTTACTTGCCTTGAGTTTCCGCATTTTTGAAAAAACGCCTCTGAAACCCGCATAAAATCAGTATTTTCCATAGAAGGAGCAATCACGGATGACATTTCCCATTTGTCTCGTATTTATGCGGCTTTGCAGAAAGCAGATTGAAAAAATGGGGAAATTCAGAGCTGTTTGAGAAACAGACGGCTCTTGGCAGGAACCTTCCCGGCGTGGAGCCGTCAGCGGGGGGAAGGTTCCGAAGGAGGCGTCCATGCGCTCGAAAAGGTCACACAGACCAAAGGAGATATCCGTGTGCCCGAAAGGGCATATTTGGTCTGCCGCGGGGGATTTGGCGTAGATGGGCGGTATCGCAGGAAATGTGAAGTGCAATATTGATAAGGCCGGGCAGAGGGCTGTCCGGCCTTGGAAACTATGGTGCAGATTTTAAGAAATTTCGGTGCGGTGTTAAGTGTTTTTGGTACTGAATTTAAAACTCAATTCTCATAATTTTCAGAAAGCAGAATGGTATCATACATGATCATGCTGTCCTGATTTGCCAGCAGGATGGTATTCTCGCCCTCTTTCAGCATCCCGGGGGCGATGGGAATCTCAATGCGGCGGTAGCGTCCGTTTTTCGTGGCACTGCGGTAAATGGCGGCGTCGCCTGCCAGATAGGTTTCGTTAATCATGTCTTCGTCCTTATCGCCGTTTAGGAATACTTTCAACAGGCCGCCCTTCGCCCCGGCGATGGCTATAATCAGCCGACAGGGGGAGGCGGGGAGGGCGTCGAGGGTAAAATGCAGATACCAAACGCCCGGTTTGGTCTGGGCGTAATACCAGTCCTGCGCTTCGACGCTGGTTCCTATGGTAAAGTGCAGGGTTTCCGGCACCATGCCCATCCATTTGTGATTGCGCAGTTCTCCCCCATAGCGGTATCCTTCGCAGGTTCTGGTTGCTCTGCCCAGCTGCCAGAGAACCTTGCGGGCGGGAAGCTTCCATGTGATGGGCGCAAGCGTCTGGCTGGGGGAGGAGATGACAAGATCGTTCACCTGCAGCTGTTCTGTAATGCTGCCGCCCGTCTGGTAGGCAAAAAGGGCGTATGTACCAAAGCGCACATTTTTCAGGGTAAAGTTCCCCTCCGCGTCCGTAGCCGCATAGTAAATATAATCCGAAGATTGTTTCTCAATCACAAGGCTGTTGTTAAGGCCGTTGTCAAAGCCTCCTTTTCCCAAAATTACTGTGGCGTCCGTGCAGGGACTTCCGTCCTCAAATACCAGCCGGCCCTTTACCTCGCTTCGCACCAAGGGATAGAGTGGGTCGCATACCCATTGATAAGGCCATTTCGTCTGTTCCTCCGCCGCCTTCGCGAGCGCGTCCTGATAGAGGGCGTCGGGGTCGTCCCCTTTGTTGAAATATTGGTAAAAGGGTCCGTAAAATTTCTTCCAGCCGATGGGTACATGAAGGGCGCCCGTGCCGAAATGGGAGCCTGTGAAATAATTCAGTACGATGCCGTCGTAATGAACCAGAAGCTCCTGCTTTAAGGGGCCGCCGGGATAGTATTCCGTGGAGACGGGAATCAGCCAGAAGCCATATCCGTGCCCGTATTGTCCCCATGCGGGATTTTCAGAGAAGTATCCCGCATAGTCATATTTGGAATAAACGTCTCCGTTGGTGTATTTCTCGCCGTCGGGAAGCCGGAAGGTCTCGTCAAAGAGCTTCTCATGCTCTTCCATGTATTTGTGAGTGGGCTGCAGGCCGTGGCGCTCGTTGTTATAGGCGTGGTCGAAGACCCGGCTGCCGCAGCGGTATACAATCCGGAACTCGGAAAGCTCGAATTCCGTGTCTGTATTGTTGGCTCCGATGACATAAGAATAATAGCCGCTCTCGCCCTGCATCAGGATGATGTGGTATTCGATGGCCAAGTATCCGGTGGCGTCCACATAGGCGATATGGGCCATTTTTTCGCTGGACTCGATGACTTTCAGGCGGGGGGAGCGGTATTTGCGGAACGCGCCGTCCGCATGATAATCCACATAAAATACCGTTTTTCCGTTTGTGTCGGAACGCTCCGGAGTGTTGCAGACCAGTTCCTCGCCGTCTAGGACAATGGAACCGATGGTGCCGTCTTCCTTCCATGAGAGGGTTAATATTCCGTTTGAGATGGTACAGCAGCTGCCTGAAGTAGTTAATGTGACAGGATTCATAATCATTTTCCTCCTATTCCAGTTCCGCATCCGCCCTCCTGCTCCCATGCAAGTGGGATGAATTCCCGGCCGCAGGGGAAGCGTCCGGAAATCCATCCGGGAGCATGCGGGCGGATGCTGTTTTCTGTTCCAAGTTCCCGCAAGCGGGAACTAGTTCCGCATCCGCCCTCTGACACCCTGTAAGGGGATGAATTATCGGCCGCAAAAGAATGCGTCCGGAAATCCATCCGGGTGTCAGCGGGCGGATGCTGTTTTCAGTTTCCAGTTCCCGCGAGCGGGAACTTGTTTTCTTTATTGTGGCATAAAATCAACTGTCGTTAAATTGCTAAAGTTGCTGTTTTGTGTGAAAATTGCGCAGGGGATTGAGGGGGTGAAGGATAGTGGGAATCGGGAAAAATGATAAGAAAAACAGATTTTTTATAAATGGTTTTGTGGAAATTTGTGAAAGTAATATAGCAATAACTGCAATATGACAAGCAAAAAGAGCAATTCCTATCAGGAAATTTTTCGAGTAAAATAAATAAAACATGGGAAAGATGGGAGAAAGGGCGAATATGTTGAAACGGGAAAATGCGGATAAGCTGGAGCAATATATTGAGGGTTTTTATAAAGACCTTAGCAGAGTGCGGACGGATAAGTGGAATTATGGCGACGGCTGTCTTCTGCTTGCGGCCGTACAGCTTTATGAGGTTACGGGGAAGAGCCGTTTTCGGGATTTTGTGGTAGAGTATCTGGACGCCTATGTGACGGAGGAGGGTGATATCCGTCATTATGTGCGGGAGGATTTTAAGCTGGACGACGTGAATCCCGGCAGGGCTGTCATTTTTGCCTACGAGCAGACCGGACAGGAGAAGTATCGCAGGGCCATGGAGCTTCTGCTTGGACAGCTGGAGGAACAGCCCAGAATACAGGCGGGTAATTTCTGGCACAAGAAGATTTATCCCAATCAGGTGTGGCTGGATGGGCTGTTTATGGCACAGCCCTTTTATATGGCTCATAATACCAAATTTGGCGGGAAAGACCGCTATGTGGATATCTGCCGCCAGTTTGAGGTGGTTCAGGAGAAGATGTTTGACAAGGAGAAGGGCCTTTATTATCATGGGTATGACGAGTCCCGCAGTATTTTCTGGGCCGATAAGGAGACGGGATGCTCCGCGAACTTCTGGCTGAGGGCAATCGGCTGGTTCCTTGTTTCCGTGGTGGACACCATAGAAGAAATGGACGGCAGGGTTTATGACCATTTCAGGCAGCTGGCCGAGATTTATAAACAGGGCGTCAAGGGGATACTTCAGTATCAGGATAAGGAGAGCCGGCTGTTTTGGCAGGTGGTTGACCATGGAGGGATTCCCGGAAATTATCTGGAGACGTCGGGTTCTGCCATGATAGCGGCGTCCATCCTGAAAGCATGCAGGCTGAAGGTGCTGCTGGCGGAGAAATATCAGGCGGCCGGCGAGGAGATTCTGGAGGCGGTCATCGAACAAAAGCTGGCGGACGGCAGGCTTTTGGACAGCTGCGCCGTGGCGGGGCTTGGGCCGAAGGAGGGCAGAAGGGACGGCAGTATTGCCTATTATTTGTCGGAACCCATAAAAACGGATGACGAAAAGGGCGCGGCCGCGACTTTTATGGCATATGCGCAGTATCTGAAGCTTCATAAGGGCGGGAAATAGACGGCGGACGGACCAAAAGGGCGTTGAGAGGCGGACGGACCGGAAGGGCGGGCAATACGGAAGCCGCCGCATGAAATGGCAGAACGCGCGCCGCATGAGGCAGAAAGGGGGGCGTCGGACGCTCTGGAGAAGCCGGCGGAACGGTTCGGCATAACGAGAGCAGGACAGCATATTTGGACGTACATATTCAGGGGAATGAAATTTACACATAAATAGTGGATTGTGCTGTATAAAATGTGGTTTATGGAAGTGGATGGGTATGAAGAAGGGTAAAAGCATTGTAGTGAGAAGAAATTATACGCCGGCCCAAGATAGCGAACAAAAGCATTTCCTTCATATGAACGATAATCATGAATTGTATATGCTGCTTCAGGGCGATGCGACGTTCAGCATTGACGGAAGGGTTTATCATTTGGAGCCTTATGACGTTCTGTTGATCAGCAATCAGGAAATTCACTGCGTTATGGTCAATCATGAGATGGCTTACGAGCGGGTCTGCATTTATTTCCGGCCGGAATATTTCCAACAGTTCTGCACAAGGGAATATAACCTTCTGAAAATATTTGACAATGACGGGCATATGAGGGACGGCAACAAGATAGACCATGAAAATGTGAAGAAATACGGACTGGATAAGTATTTTTTACAGATGCATGAGTGCTATGACGCCAGACAGCCGGAGAGAAATGTGGTGCTGACAAGTCTGCTGCTTCAGATGCTTCTGGAGTTTAACAAGGCGTATGAAGAGAGCCGTCTTCTGGAGAGGGCGGAGGATAAGAGCCGAAGCCACAGCGAAAAGATAGACGATATCATCAGGTATATTTCGGAGAATCTCTCGGAGAAAATTACTTTGGATGATTTGACAAAGAGATTTTACCTGAGCAAATATTATCTGTGCCATGAGTTTAAGAGGGCTACGGGATTTACCGTATTTGATTATATCAGGTACAAGCGTATCTTGAGCGCTAAGACCAGATTGCAGGACGGCCAGCTGATTAACGAGGTCTGGCGTGAATTAGGGTATGAGGATTATTCTAATTTTTACCGCACGTTTAAAAAGATAACCGGCATGTCGCCGAAAGAATATATCGACAGCGTGGGAAAGGGAAAAGATGAGAGAGAGACAAAATGATACGTTGATAATGCGTTCTCCGGCCGCTTGGCACAGAGATATGTATCGGGAGGCCGCGCCGGCGGGCAATGGGCTGATCGGCGTGCTGGTCTACGGCGGGATTGCGAGGGAGCGGATTGCCGTCAATCACGCAAGGCTCTGGGAAAAGGGGAAACGGCAGGAGCTGCCGGATGTGCATGGGACGCTGGCGCAGACAAGGGAAGCCATCGACAGGGGGGATTACTGGGGCGGCAATTGGTTTGGCGCCAATGCGCTGAAAGAGCAGGGGTATTCTCCCCGGCTGGGGAATCCGATTCCCGTGGGGGATTTGGAGCTGGAGATGGAAGGGCGGGAGATTTTCAAGCATTACCGCCGTCTGATACATATGGACACCGGAGAGGTGGAAGTGACGTGGCAGGAGGGCGGCAATACTTTTTTCCGGAAGGTTTTCGTGTCCAGAAAGCGGGATATGGTGTTCTTTCAGATAAAAACGGACGGGAAGCCGATTGATTTTACGGCGGGTTTTCGCAGTCATGAAACGGGGGAGGATGACGCCAAGAAAAAATGGGAAGATCAGACTCCGGAAAGCTTTGTTCAGGGGAGTTCCTTCGGCTTTCAGGCTCAGCATGAGGACGGCACATGGTACGGGCTTTTGGGCGGCATGAGGACGGACGGCGGCGTCTCGCGGCAGGGAACCATGCTCCGGGTCACGGGCGCTTCGCAGGCGGTGATTGTGATAAGGCCCGTTGTGTTTTCGGATCAGGAGCTGAAGCCGCTGCTTTCGGAGGATTGGGAGGAAGAGCTTTTTGACTATGAGGCCCGCAGGGAAGAGCATGTCCGGCTGCACAGACCGCTCTATGAAAGCGCCGGGCTTACGCTTTCCGAGAGCAGGGATACCCCCAATGAGGATCTGATAGCGCAGGCATTTGAGGAGGAGGCTCCCGCCGAGCTTTTGGAAAAGCAGTGGAAGTTTGGCAGATATCTGATGGTCAGCGG
Organism: uncultured bacterium; assembly: GCA_948467735.1. Lineage (GTDB taxonomy): Bacteria > Bacillota > Clostridia > Lachnospirales > Lachnospiraceae > Acetatifactor. The sequence continues at coordinate 83,988 of CAOKFN010000012.1, read as the reverse complement.
CACAAGGGAGGACGGACTGCCCTTTTCCCTGTACGGATTGTGGCACGGCAGGTATAAGATGCCTTGGCCGCACAATATGGCCAACGAAAATGTGGAGATGATATACTGGCATGTGCTGTCGGGCAATCTGGGGTATACCATGCGCACATTGATTCACTATTATGTGGGAAGAATGCCGCAGTTTAGGGAATGCGCACAGAAGCTCTTCGGCCTGCCGGGCATCTATCTGCCGGCGGGGACCACGCCCGAACACTGCTATCCCACGCAGATTGTGCCGGTTATCCTCAACTGGATAGGCTGCGCGGGCTGGCTTTCCCAGATGTTTTACAGATACTATCAATACACCTGCGACGAAGAGCTGTTGACGCAGGAAATCCTGCCCTTTATGCTGGAAGCGGGACTGTTCTATGAGAATTATATTGTGCGGGACGAAAAGGGCATGATACGGATTTATCCTTCCGTATCGCCGGAAAATACGCCCGGCAATCTGATTCCCGCAGAACAGCCGGATATGGCCCATCCCTGTCCTTCCGTGGAGAACGCCACCATGGATATCGCCATTATGAAGGAGCTTTTCACCAATCTGCTGGAAATATCGAAACAGAAGGGACTTTACGGGGAAAAGCAGGAATTGTGGGAGGATATTATCGCACATCTGCCCGCCTATGACGCGACGGAGGACGGGGATGTGAGGGAATGGCAGAAGGAAGGGCTGGAGCAGCGCTATAACCACAGGCATCTTTCCCATATCTATCCTTTGTTTCCGGGCACGGAAATCGTCCGCGGCAGGGAGGATGAGCAGATAGTGAGGGCCTTTGAAAAGGCGGTGGACAAGAGGATCCTTGGCGCCCAGACCGGGTGGTCGCTGTCCCATATGGCCTGCATTTATGCCAGACTGCAGAGGCCGGAGAAGGTATTGGAATGTCTGGATATCATGGATAAGGCGTGTCTGATGCGGAGCTTTTTCACCCTGCACAACGACTGGCGGGGCATGGGGCTGACGCTGGGGAAGGGTTCCTCGGCGCCCGTGCAGCTGGATGCGGCCATGGGCGTGGTTCAGGCGCTGCAGGAATGCCTGCTGTTTGTGGATAAGGACTGCTTAAAGCTCCTGCCCGCTCTGCCGGATCGCCTTGGGAAAGGCTCCCTGCGGGATTTCCGCTTTATGACGGGCACGATTTCCATGAGCTGGAATACGGGGCGGGAAAAGAGCGGTAAAACGGAAAGCTTTGCGGAATTTTCGGCAGAGCTTTATGCGGAGCGGCATACGGAGCTTGCGATAATCCTGCCTGCGTGGGCGGATCATGTGCGGTGCTTCAGACGGCGCCCGGGCGGAGAAAATGAGGAAGAAATCCCTGTGTGCGGGACGGCCCGGGAAGAAGCGGGAAATGGAACAGGCGAAAGGCCGGGATGCGGAACGGAAATCAAGGCGGTATTGGAAGCGTCGGAGGTTCTGATTCTTACGACGGAGGGCTGAACTGCGGAAGGGAAGCCAAGAGCTTTGGCGCGGACCGGGCTGCCCGGAAGAAAATCAGGGGCTTCGGCAGACTGAAGAGTTTGTTGAAAGGGGCCCGGAAAATAAATTTTATGGAGAATGGAGAGAGAAAAATGGCGATAGACAGATATGCGCTGGTGTCCGGACATAATCCTGTTCTGGAGAAGGCGGACGACGCGTCCCCGCTGACGGTGGGGAACGGAGAGCTTGCGTTTACGGCGGATGTGACAGGTCTGCAGACCTTGTATCGGGAATATCTTGATACCTGTCCTCTATGTACCATGTCCCAATGGGGATGGCATACGAAACCGGTGAGCGAGGAGCGGTATGATTATACGCTAAAGGATTTGGTGATGACGGAATTTGACTATAACGGAAGAACGGTCGTTTATCCTAAGAATCCCAAACCGGGCAATGAAGAGGTCTATGAGTGGCTTCGGAAGAACCCTCACAGGCTGAATCTGGTAAGAATCGGCTTTGAATACAAGAATGAGGAAATTGCGGCGGAGAGGATTGAGGGAATCCGTCAGGAGCTGGATTTGTACGGCGGCATTCTGAAGAGCAGGTTTGCGCTGGAGGGCGTGGAATGCAAAGTGGAGACGGCCTGCGACAACGGGTACTCTTCCGAGGAAAATTACGATACCATCGGCATTAAGGTAAAATCAGAGCTTCTTAAGAGCGGCGCGCTGACGGTGGCGGCCTCCTTCCCTTATGGCTCTCACAAAAAGAGCGCGTCGGATTTTGAAAGCCCCGAGCTTCACAGCACGGAGATCTTTAGCCGGAGAGAGGGAGTTCTGGTGCTGAAACGCACTTTGGACAGGGATGTATACTATGTGACGTTTGCTTTCGGGGCGGATGTGCAGGTATGGATTGACGGTCAGGAGGCGAAGGACGCTTCCTTTGAGGGCCAAAAGGCCGCAGGGCATAAGGTCAGCCTGAAGACGGCGGGCGGCGAGCTGGATTTGACGGTGAACTTTTCTAAGGAGGCGCCGGCGGCTTTCACCTTATCCGCGGAGCAGGTGCAGGAGCGCAGCCGCCTTTACTGGAAGGAGTTCTGGGAAAAGGGGGCGATTCTGCAGCTGCATGACAGCCCGGATCCAAGGGCGAAGGAATTGGAGAGAAGAATCATCCTCTCCATGTATCTGCTGGCGATAAATTCCTGCGGCTCCGCGCCGCCTCAGGAAACGGGGCTGACCTGCAACAGCTGGTATGGCAAGATGCATCTGGAAATGTATTTCTGGCACTGCGCATGGGCGCCGCTGTGGGGACATACAAAACTGCTGGAGAGAAGCCTGCCGTGGTATCTGGAGCATTTGGAGGAGGCGAGGGAAAACGCCGCCCGCAACGGCTATCGGGGAGTGCGGTGGCCGAAGATGATCGCGCTGGAGGGAATCGACAGCCCTTCTAAGGTAGCGCCCATGCTGCTGTGGCAGCAGCCGCATATTATTTTTATGCTGGAGCTTTGCTATCGTGAAAACCGCAGCGACGAATTTCGCAGGAAATATTGGCCGCTTGTAAAAGAGACGGCGGATTTTATGGCGGATATTGCGGTGTATAACGAAGAGAAGGGATGCTATGAGCTGACTGCGCCGGTCATTCCCGTTCAGGAGTGCCATAGGCCGGAAGAGACGCTGAATCCTGCCTTTGAGGTTTCTTATTGGAGGAGTACTCTGGAAATTGCGGTGCGCTGGGGGAAGGAGCTTGGCTTGGAGTGGGATCCGAAATGGGAGGAAGTGGGAAAGCATATGGCGTCTCTGACCGCGCAGGAAGGCGTTTATCTGGCCCATGAGAAATGCCCCGCAACCTATACGGTTTACAATCATGATCATCCCTCCATGCTGATGTCTTACGGGGTTTTGGAGGATGAACGTCTGGATCCGGAGATTATGAAGAATACGCTTGAGAAAGTGATTGAATGCTGGAATTATCCTTCGCTGTGGGGCTGGGATTTCGCCGTGATGGCCATGACGGCGGCAAGGCTTGGCATGCCGGAGACGGCGGTTGACATTCTGCTGAAGGATACGCCCAAGAATGATTATGTTGTCAGCGGCAATAACCGTCAGATTCTCAGAGACGATCTGCCCTTGTACCTGCCGGGCAACGGCTCCCTGCTTCTGGCGATTCCCTTGATGGCGGAGGGCTATGAGGGATGCGGCAGGCCTCATCCCGGATTTCCGGAAGGCTGGGTCGTGGAAGCGGAGGGGATGCAGAAATATTTATAAGCAAAATATAAAAGGCTGAAAAATGGATTTTTTTCGGCTGGAAAAAGCAATTTGAGCAATGCTATGAGCAATATATGGCATTGCGCAGCTTGTGAAAAATGATAAAATTTATATAAAAGATTTTTTAAATCTAATCATTTTGCATAAAAATAAGATGTTGCAGACGGAAAATTTAGGAGAAAATGCTAAATGGGAAAATTAGGGTTAAGACAAAAATGGGAAAATTTGAAAAAGTGGCAGCAGAGGGCAATTATAGCAGTGTGTGCCGTCCTTGTTATTGCGGCTGTTTTTGCCCTTACCACCGGTGAAGGCGACCAAAAGATCGCGGGCGCCAAGTTCCAAGCCGACAAGGTCTATGACGACAGCAGGTACATAAGCTATATCAGCCGGTACAAAGAGTCGGATTACAACGGCTCCGTGATTGAGGTGGATGTGGTGGCCGACATTGATAAAAGCAATGGGGCAAAGGCTGTCGTGGAAGAGTATGAAGGCCGGAAGGCTCTCTGCACTTCAGACGAAGATGTCTACACATGGAACGTGAAGGTGCAGAAGGCAGGGCTTTATGCCGTTAAGCTGGACTATTACACATTGGAAGGCTATGGCAGCAACATTGAGAGAAAAATTTCCGTTGACGGAGCGTATCCTTATGACGAAGCGGAAGACATAGAATTCAGCAGAGTGTATGTGGATGAGGTTCCCAATCCCAGCGGACTGCTGAATCGTCCGAATCAGATTGAGAAGCGCTGCTGGATGAGCGGCTACGCCACGGATGCGGTGGGGTATTATTCCCCGGCCCTCTATATCTACCTGACGGAAGGCAGCCACACCTTGACAATCGAATCCGTGAAGGAGCCTATGGCGATCGGCGGAATTACCCTGCTATCGGAAAATGTGATGCCGGCTTCCTATGAAGAGACACTCTCGGCCGCGCGTTCCGCAGGCGCTCAGGATGTGACGGGCGTTCTGAATGAAGGCCTCAGCATTTTCCAAGCGGAGAATACCTATGAGAAGAGTTCTCCTACGCTGTATGCGAAATCGGATACCACGTCTACAAGGACCCAGCCTTCCAGCTATACGGAGAAGCTGCTGAATTCCATCGGCGGAACCGGATGGCAGTATTCCAATCAGTGGATTACTTGGGAGTTTGAAGTGCCGAAGAGCGGATTTTACAATATCGGCGTTCGCGCCCTGCAGAATTTCCAGCAGGGAATTTATTTTAACCGTTCCGTATACATAGACGGAGAGCTCCCTTTTGAGGAAGCCACAAACGTACATTTCTTTTATGGAGATGACTGGCAGACCTTTTCTCTGGGAGAAGGCGACGGAAGCGAGCCTTGGCGTTTCTATCTGGAGGAAGGAACCCATACGATTACCTTTAAGAACACGGTCGGCGATATCGTGGATATGCTGGCGGAGGCGGACTCTATCTTGGAGAGCCTGTCCTCGATTAACCTGAAGCTGCTGGCGATTCTGAGCACTACGCCCGACGTGGACAGAGATTATCAGATTGCGGTTTATATGCCTGACGAACTGAAGGAGCTGAAGGAAGACGAAGCGCGCCTGCAGAAGATGTTTGACGCTATGGTTGCGATGACCGGAGAGCGCGGCCAGCTCACTTCCCAGCTGGAGCAGCTGATTAATATTGTGAATAAAATGCATATGGAGCCGAATAAGATTGCCAGCCGTTATTCCCGTTACAGGGAGATGGTGGGAGGCTTCGGCGAATGGATTATCGGTATGCGGGAACAGCCTCTGTTATTGGATTATCTGTATCTGGCAGAGGTTGGCACGGAAGTAAAGGCTGCCAACGATAATATCTGGAACAAGCTGGCTTCTCAGGTGATGGGCTTCATTACCTCTTTCAGCAGCGATTACTCGGTGCTCTCCAATGTGGAGGGGAACGCGGATAAATCCATTACCGTCTGGATCGGCTCCGGCCTTACCGGCGGACGTGATCAGGCAATGGCGCTGAATCAGATGATTATGGACGGCTTTACCAAGGAAACAGGCATCAGCGTGAATCTTCAGCTGGTTCCCGCCTCTACCTTGAAAACGGCAGTGTTCGCGGGAAGAGGTCCCGATCTGGCGCTGCAGGTGGTTCAGACGGAGCCGGTGGACTTTGCGGTTCGTGGCGCCGCATATGATTTGACGCAGTTTGATGATTTTGAAGAAGTTGCTTCCCGGTTCTCGCCGAACGCTTTGGAGCCTTTCGAGTTTGAGGGCGGAATCTATGCGGTTCCCGAGACCATGTCCTTCCCGATGATGTTCTACAGGACGGACATTATGGAAGATTTGGGAATTGACGTATCCCTGCTGGAGACATGGACCGGTATCGTTGAAATACTGGCAATCCTTCAGTCCCAGAATATGGACTTCGCGCTTCCCAGCACCATCAGCAATGATATTTCCGCCGGTATGCAGAGCTTTGCAATGTTCTTGTATCAGATGGGCGGAGAGTTCTATACGCCGAAGCATACGAGATGCGCGTTGACCGAAAAGGTTGCGCTGGACGCTTTTGAGTATTGGACGGATTTCTATATGCTCTATGGTCTGGCTACGGACTACAGTTTTGAAAACCGTTTCCGTACAGGTGAAATGCCTATCGGTATTGCGGAGTATACGACTTACAACCTGCTTTCCATTTCCGCGCCTGAAATCAAGGGCAAATGGGCGATGACGACTCTTCCGGGAGTGGTTCAGGCGGACGGTTCCGTCGATAATGTGGCGCCGATTATTGTTCAGGGCTGTCTGATGCTGGAGAGCTGCAAGGATAAGGATCTGGCTTGGGAATTTGTAAAGTGGTGGACCAGTTCCGACATTCAGTATGAATACGGCGAGCAGCTGGAGGCGGTTATGGGTGCTGCGGCGCGTTATAATACGGCGAATACGGATGCGCTCCTGCGTTTTGCATGGACCGGCAACGACAGAAGATCCATTGAGACACAGATTAATAATCTGAAAGGAATGCCTCAGGTGCCGGGCGGATATTATACGGCTCGTTATATCAACTTTGCAAAGCTGGCGGTGATCAATGACAAAGCCAACCCGCGATCGGCGTTGATGGATAATACCGAAGACATCGATCAGGAGATTTTGATTAAACGTACTGAGTTTGGTCTGGAAACGGAGGAGTAGAAGAGTATGGCAGCGAAAACGACTACAGAGAGCAGGCCGTCGCGAGGGGGAATATATGATAATCTGACGTTAAAGCAGAGAATCAAGAAGGATATGCACTATACCCTGCGTGATATAAAAAGGAATCGAAGCAAGTATTTATTTATTGCACCGTATTGTATTCTTTTTCTGATTTTTACCGTATGCCCGGTGCTGATATCCATATTCTTCAGCTTTACGGACTTTAACATGTTGGAGGCCCCGAATTTTACGGGATTTAACAATTACTATCGAATGCTGATGCAGGATGACCTATTTATCAAGGCGCTGGGAAATACCATTATGTTTGCCTTGATAACGGGTCCCGGAGGATATATTATCTCCCTTGTTATGGCATGGTTTATCAATGAACTTCCCAGAGCGGTGCGAGTTGTGCTGACGGTATGTCTGTATGCGCCGTCTCTGGCAGGAGGTATGACGCCTATCTTCAAGATATTCTTCAGCAGCGACGCGCAGGGTTATTTGAACGCATGGCTGTTGGACTGGGGATTTATCGACACAAGAATCAAATGGCTGGAAAATGCGTCCTATGTGGTGCCGATTATCATCGGAGTCGTGCTTTGGGGAAGCCTTGGTACATCGTTCCTTTCCTTTATCGGAGGACTTCAGGGTATCGGGCGTGAATATTACGAAGCGGCCGCTATGGATGGCATCCGCAACCGCTGGCAGGAGCTTTGGTATGTTACCCTGCCGCTGATGAAGCCTCAGCTGTTGTTCGGCGCCGTTATGAGTATTACCGGTGCGTTTAATATCGGCAGTATCATTACCGGTCTGGCAGGCAATCCTTCCGTAAACTATGTTGCACATACCATTATGCAGCACCTTGAGGATTACGGAACCACACGTTACGAGATGGGCTATTCGTCCGCAATAGCAACGGTGCTGTTCCTGCTCATGATTTTCCTGAACCAGTTCATCCAGAAGTGCATTAACAAGGTAGGTGAATAAGTTGAACAAAACGCAGAATGTAAAATACAAGAAATTAGGAAGATTGTCCCGTTCCAAGGGCGGCGATTTTGCAATGGTATTGTTCCTGACTATTTTTACAGCCATGATGCTGCTGCCGCTGGTATATGCGGTGAATATGTCGTTGAAGTCTGCCGGAGAGCTGTGGAGATTCCCGCCTACGATTTTCGCCGTGAATCCCACCTTTAAGAATTATCGGGATTTGTTCTCATTGATGTCGGATACTTGGGTGCCTATGATCCGGTACATATTTAACACATTGTTTATCACGGTGGTAGGTACGGTTGGACATATCATTCTGGCAAGCATGGCGGCTTATCCGTTGTCCAAGTATAAGTTCCCCGGATCAAAAACCATATTTGTCATTATCAGAACTTCCCTGATGTTCAGTGGTGCGGTGCTTTCTATTCCTAACTACCTGATTATGAACACACTGCATTTGATAGACAGCTATGCGGCATTGATTCTGCCGGCATTTTCTTCCACGCTTGGACTGTATTTGATGAAACAGTTCATGGATCAGATGGTACCGATGTCCCTGCTGGAAAGCGCCGATTTGGACGGCGCTTCCGAATGGGTGAAATTCAAAAAGATTGTAATGCCCTTGGTAAAGCCCGCTACGGCGACTCTGTTGATTCTGGAAACTCAGAGACTTTGGCAGACGGGCGCTACACCTTATATCTATTCTGAGGAGAAGAAAACTCTCTCTTATGCGCTGAGTCAGATAACTACCAGTGGTATTGCCCGTGCGGGCGTGGGCGCGGCCGTTTCCATAGTAATGCTGCTTCCGCCGCTGCTGGTGTTCATCATTTCCCAGTCAAACGTTATTGAAACAATGTCAACCTCCGGTATCAAGGAGTAAGATTGGCAGGTGTGGGCAGGGATCCGATAACAGGATCTGCCTGCACACGAATACTGAATTAATGCCGCGAGTGGCGGGAACCCGATAAAAGGCGGAAAGGCTGCGAAAAGCAGAAATACCGGTGGGAAGCGGGATTCCCGATCACTGCGGGCGGGAGGTATGGATATGAAATTAAAACATAATGGATTGGCATTATGCTTTGCGGCAGCGCTTTTTGCAGGCAGCTGTCTGGACGCACAGGCATATTATACCGAACCTTCATCCAGTTCCACTTATATCTATAATTCATTTGGGATGTCGGTAGCGACGCCGGACGCCTATGAATATTCCAGAACGGTGGATTTGCGTGAGGTGGACGGCTATTCCGTAACTAGACCCACGGATATGTGCGTTACGGATGAATATCTCTATATGCTGGAAATGCAGCTGGGTGTGATTTTCCGTTTTGATGCGCAGATGAATTATATTGACTGCTTAAAAGAATTTACGTTGCCGGATGGAACCAAGACGGAATTATCGAAGCCGGAAGGAATCTTTGTCGCTTCCAACGGAACGATTTATGTGGCGGATACGGGCAACAGCCGTGTGCTGGTGAGCGATTGGAAGGGCAATGTGTCGCTGGTGGTTGTCAGGCCGGAGAATATTGTCGGTACTTCGGTGGCAAATTTTCTGCCTACGAAGGTGGTGGCCGACAGTGCGGGACGTATCAGCGTCATAGCCAGAAACATTAACTTGGGAATCATGCAGTTTACGGCAGAGGGGCTGTTTACGGGATATACGGGCGCTCCTTCTGTTAAGGTGGACGCTTTTACGAAGTTCCTGAGATCCTTTTATACGGACGCCCAGAGGGCTGACATGGTCAATTATGTGCCTACGGAATACAGCAATATGAAGATAGATGAGAATAACTTCATCTGGGGCACGATTATGACATTGAAGGACGAGGACTTGAACGCGGTGGTCATGAGCGCGGACTTAAGCGGTTCCACAACGCCTATTAAAAAGCTGAACATGAAGGGCGCGGACGTCTTGGTCAGAAGGGGCGATTATCCGCCCATAGGCGATTTGGTGTGGACTTCAACGCCGTCTAAGATTGCGGATGTGGGTCTGGGACCGAACAATATCTATTCCATGCTGGATACCACCAAGTGCAGAATATTTACTTACAATAACGACGGCATCCTGCTTTACGCCTTCGGCGGATTGGGCACGGTAAAAGGTGAGCTGAGGAGTCCCGTTGCGATTGATTATATAGGCGATAATATTTATGTGCTGGATTCCGCACTGTGCTCCGTGATAGTCTATGAGCCCACCGAATACGGGAAACTGCTCATTGACGCGGAGGGATATTATGCGGATGGTGATTTTGATAGTGCGAACCAAGCATGGAAGCAGGTGACGGAGCTGAATTCCAATTTCGCTTACCCGTATGTGGGCTTGGGCAATGCAGAGTATGAAGTTGGAAATTTTGACAATGCCATGGAGTTCTATGAATATGCGGATGATGTGGATTCTTATTCCAATGCAAAGGAGCGGTTGAGGAAGGAAAGCATGTCTCGGAATTTCCCTTATATCGTGGGCGCCTTGATGATTTTCATTGCCTTGTTTATCGGCAAGGGCATTTTTGTCAGGGTAAGACGCTATGTGAGAGGGGAATTAATTACCTATGGGGAGGATGAAAAATAATGAAACAGCTGCTGAAAGAATTAAAGTATTCACTGTATTTATCGGTTCATCCATTCAAGGGATTTTGGGACATTAAGTATGAGAAGGAAGGGAGCTTCAGGACGGCGGCGATTCTGCTGGCGGCGACAATTCTGGTACAGATTATCAGTAATTTGAAAACAGGATTTATTTTTGGAGGAACCAGCGTTTATTACAACTTCATTTATACCATAATTTCTTCCCTGTTTTTATTCTTTTCATGGTGTATTGCAAACTGGTGTCTGACCTGTTTGAGCGACGGCAAGGGAACCTTGAAGGATATCATGATGTTTACGTCTTATTCTATGACGCCTTATATCATCCTTCAGTTCATTATGGTAATCGTCAGCAATATCTTCGTTCAGAGAGAGGCGACTTTCTATGGCATGTTAAACGGCTTATCTCTGGTGTGGGCGGCGTTTCTGCTGATAACGGGAATGCTCACAACGCATCATTTTACATTGACCAGAACGCTGGTGGTGCTTGTATTTACATTGGTGGGAATGGTGGTGATTGCGGTATTGATAGTGATGGTGTTTGCCATGTTCCAAGAAGTGTTGAGCTTTGTTTCGGTGGTCTTTGATGAAGCAATTCAACGGGTAAGTTAGTGATGGAGGGCAGAGATAAAATGAGATGGAAAAAGTATAAGGCTGCTGCACTCTCGGCTGTGTTGTGTCTGGGACTGGCAGGCTGTGGACTCACGGATGTGATAAACAATGAGATTCGAGCCGATTATACGGTCATTCAGGGGGCGGAAATCTATCCGGATTCCACGGCTTCGGTGAAGAAGACAAGCGAACAGGAAGAAATTCTTTCCAATTTTGAACTTGCTTTGCAGAATGATTACTTGGAACTGTATATCGGCACCCGTTATGACATTGCCGTGTTTGAGAAGACCAGCGGTCAGCTCACATTGTCCAATCCGGTATATTACGATTTGAGCAGCAGTGAATTGAACTCTTTGAGCTCGGAGGCCCAAAGGCAGATGCTGAGCCAGCTGTCGGTTGAGTATTATACCGACCTTCAGACCAAAATGACGATGGCTTCCTATCCGGACGCATATTCGGCGGATAAGAATCAGGTGAGCTGGGAGGTTGTGGATGACACCCTGAGAGTCACTTACGGAATAGGTACGAATCTGGAAGAATCCGTAATGATAGACATATTTACCAAGGAGACTTATGAAGGGTATGTGCAGCGGCTTCAGGAGATGCGTGACGCAAAGGAAATCAGCACCATTACGGTGAGAAATCTGACGAATAATTATACGAAATACGCATGGGATGAACTGAGCAGCGACGAGAAAAAGCGATATACGGAACGGTGGCCTAATCTGGAAGAGCTGGGAACCATTTATGTAATCAAGGATAGGCTCAGCGCGCAGATTACCAGAGATATCTTGGAAGTGTATACGATTCTTGGGATTGACGCATCCGTGAAGGAAGCGGAGAAGGAAAAGCTTGGGGCGGCAGGAGCCAGTGCAAGTCCCGCATTCTTCCGTATTCCGCTGTGCTATCGGCTGTCGGGAGCGGATCTGCTTGTATCGGTGGATATCAGCGAGATTGAGGCCAGCAGCAGTCAGTCTCTGACAAAAGTGGAGATGCTGAAGTGTTTCGGCTCATCCAAAGCAAGCGATGAAGGTTATGTTTTTGTGCCGGACGGCAGCGGTTCTGTCTTTGACAATAATATTGATTCCAATTCTATGGATAAGGTGGTGATACCCTTCTATGGAGAGGATAAGGCTGTGGAGCTGACGGAAGGAACAAGCGAGGCTATCAACAATACCTTCCCTGTATTCGGCATCAAGGCTAATGATCACGCGGTTTTTGCCATCGTTGAAAATGGCGCGGCCGTAGGCGGCATGACGGCGCAGGCCCATAGCACATATATGAATTACAATGTTGCGTATCCTTATTTTGACTATCAGATCATGGATGAGTTCGGAATTCAGGGCGTGTCCTATGCCTACTATGAGAATGTGGCGGACGTGGATTACACGGTCAGATATCATTTCTTAAACGGCGAGGACGCCGATTATGTGGGAATGGCGCAGTATTATCAGAAATATCTGGAACAGACAGGGGCGCTTACAAGGCTGACGGATACGGATAATACTTGGGGGCTGAATATAGAGCTGCTCGGTTCCATGCAGAAGAAGGTCAATCCTTTCGGCATTCCGCTGGATATCAATTATTCGGTGACAACCTTTGAACAGGCTCAGGAAATTATGGATATTCTGCATTCCAACGGCATCGCCGACGTGGATGTTCTCTTTACCGGTATCATGAACGGCGGTATGGAGCAGAAGGCTTTGAGCAAGGTGAAGATAGAAAGCAAGCTGGGAGGCTTAAAAGGTTATCAAACTTTAAATTCTACTCTTGCATCTCAGGGCGATACGTTGTACACTGGTATAGACCCGGTGAGGATAGCGGAGAGAGGCAACGGCGTCCGCAGGACGGAGGACGTGTCCAAGTATCTGACCAAGAACTCTGTAATAGTGGGAACCACCAGTCCCGTAAAGGGAAATATGTGGCAGATGTGGGAGCAGTTCTGGCTGATTAACCCATTGCGATACGAGGATATAACGGCCAAGTTTATTAAGGCTTTTGACAATGTGGGAAATAAAAATCTGTATGTGCAGATAGTCGGAGAGACCTTATGCGGCAATTACAGCGCAAAAGAAGGTGTGACAAGGCAGACCGCTCAGATATTGACGGAGAATATGCTTTCGACGCTCAAGGACGCAGGCTATCAGTTAAAGTTTGACGTGGGCAACGACTATGTGCTGCAGTATGCCGAATCCCTGATAAATGTCCCCACTTCTTCAAGCCATCAGAGGCTGGAGAGCTACAGCGTTCCTTTTGTGGGAATGGTATTAAAGGGTTATCTGCCGTTTACCTGTACCAGCATCAATCAGTCGTCCAATGTAAACGTGGCGATGCTTGAGGCGGTGGAGAGCGGCGCGGGACTGAATTACCTGCTTATATATGACAATCAGCTGAACTTGATAGATACCAATTACGAGAATTTGTTTTCTGTCAATTATATGACGCAGATGGACGGACTGCTTGAAAACTATAAAAAGATCAACGAGCAGATGGGACATTTGCAGAATCTGAAAATTATGGATCATAAACATTTGACAGAAGACGTGAATTGTGTTACATATGAAGATGGCACAAAGGTATATGTTAATTATGGCAAAGAAGCATACAAAGCTCCTGAAGGCACTGTGGAAGCGCTTTCGTGGCTGGTTGTAGGGAGGTAGGTGATACGGTTATGGCAAAAGAACATGGTAAGAAAAAGCACATGGCGCTCTCAGAGAGAAAGGGCCTAGCCGGTTATCTCTTTTTGATGCCTATTATCATTGGATTAGTATTCATATTTCTGCCGGCGGTGGTGAAATCCATTATATATTCGTTTTACGATGTAAAGATGGTTTTCGGCGGCATGGAAATGAGTTATGTGGGATTTCAGAATTATATTGATGCATTTTTGTCGGATTCCAGCTTTATCACATTGTTGATGGGTGCTGTGAGAGGTATGTTTTTTGATGCTACAGTCATTATTTTGTTCAGTTTCTTCATGTCCAATGTGTTGAATCAGAAGTTCGTGGGCAGAGGATTCTGCCGCGTGGTATTCTTCCTTCCCGTGGTCTTGTCCATGGGTGTTGTGGCGGATTTGGAAGAAGCCAGCGAAATGTTCAACGCTATGACTGTGGCGGAGGAAGCTACCGCAGGGGGATTTGACCAGCTTGGTTTCGGTACGATTTTTGCGGTGGGCAATCTGGTATCGCTCATGGGGCTCCCCGCTTCCATGACGGATATGGTTATCAGCGTCATATCCAATATGTATGGAATATTGAACGCTTCGGGCGTGCAGATATTGATTTTCTTAAGTGCATTACAGTCAATCAGCCCCTCGGTGTTTGAAGCGGCTAAGATGGAAGGAGCTACCAAGTGGGAGGAATTCTGGAAGATTACATTCCCGATGCTGACGCCCTCGCTGCTGGTATGCGTGGTATATACGGTGATATCCACTTTCACAAATCCTACATATGGTGTCATGGAATATTTGGAAGGATTGAGCTTTACCAGCGGTAAATATGGTTATTCGGCAGCCCTGTCGTGGATTTTCTCCATTATCGTGCTTGTGGTACTGGGAATAGCGGCCGGAATTATATCGAGGAGGGTGACGTATCTTGACTAAGAAGAAAAAAAAGGAATTCAACTTTAAGAGATGGGCAGCAAAATGGTTTTCCCTCAACGGGTTTATGAGTATCGGGTGGAAGATTGTCCGTACCATTATTCTGGTAGGCTGCTGTTATACGATATTGTATCCGTTTTTGCTTAAGATAATCAACTCCTTCAAGAGCTTTGAGGATTATCTGGATCCGGCAGTACAGTTTATTCCCAAATATTTTACTTGGGAGAATATTCAGGCGGTAATGAGCCAGCTGCAATATAAAAAGTTATTTATTCCTACTTTGGTATATACTCTGCTGGTATCGCTGATTCAGGTGTTTATCTGCGGATTGGCAGGATATGGTTTCGGCCGGTTTAAGTTTAAGGGACGGGGTATCCTCTTTGGCTTGATGCTGATGGAGCTGCTGGTTCCGCCCCAAGTATTGATGACCACTTACTTTATCAGATTCCGTTTCTTCTTCGGCGGTCTGAACCTGATTAACACCCCTTGGCCTGTGATTATTATGGCTGTGACAGGGCTTGGCATCAGGAATGGATTATACATCTTCATGTTCCGGCAGACCTTTAAGAATATGCCGAAGGAACTGGAGGAAGCGGCCTTGATTGACGGCTGCGGCGCTTTTAAAACATTTTACAGGGTAATGATGCCCAATGCGGTTTCCTTGATGGTGACGGTATTCCTGATTTCCTTTGCATGGCAGTGGACGGATACAAGCTACACCAGCAGATTCCAAGGCAGAACCGATCTTTTGGTAAATATGATTACCTATGTGGACGGCGGTGAAGAAGCAATTATGGTGACGCAGTACAATAATACGGCTGCGGTGCTGATAGTCCTGCCGATAATGATTGTGTACCTGATAGGACAGAAGTTCTTTATTCAGGGCGTGGCACAGTCCGGTATTACCGGATAATTAATTTCGGTAAGATATGGGCTGTAGGGAGGATACCTTTTATAACAGCCCATATTTTATATAGTAAACAATAAACATATTTGAAAGGAGAAAGCAATGAAAAGAAAAGTAATGGCACTTGTTTTGGCTGCTACCATGGTATTTTCGGCAGTGGCTTGTGGTAACAATGACGACTCTCAGGGTAATTCGGGTAATTCCGGCAACAGTGGAAGCACCCCGACCCAAGCTCCGTCAACTCCTACCACTCCGCCCTCAGAAGGGGCTACTCCCGCACCTACGGAGGAGCCTAAGTCAGAGGGAGAAATTCTGGCAGAGAAGTATGCCGGCTTTGTAGAGACCCCCATGGACTTGAACGGACGTACTATCAGACTTGCATGTTCTGTAGGCAGCAGATATAACTATGTGCAGACAGACGGTCAGGACGATCCTGATAAGACCAATGAGGCTACCAAGAAGGTAATCGAGATCCTGAAGGAAATCGAGAAAGACTACAACTGCAAGATTGAAGTGTATCCTTCCGTAAAGGCCAGCGGCGAAGCTGCAATTCTCGACGCATTCAATGCAGGCGAGACATTGTATGATATCTGGGATGCAGGATGTTCCGATATCCATACGCTTGCTATGATTCGTCAGGGTGTATTCATGCCCATGGATGATGACAGCATTAAAGATATCATCAAGTATGATCCTGAATTTGGCGAAGGCTCCAATCCTTGGACGACACAGTCCGATTACGGCTTTATCGACGGCAAGCAGTGGGGCGTGAACTTCCTTTCCGTGAACAGCGCCAACATTATCCGTAACTGCCTGCTCTTTAACAAGACGCTGGTGGAGCAGTACGGCTTGGAAGATCCTTACACCTTGGTAAAGAACGGCCAGTGGACTTGGGCGAAATTCGAGGAAATGTGCGCAAGCATTAAGAAGCAGTCCGACGGCTCCGTATATCCTTTCGGAAGCGGTAAAGTAAACCTGCTCTTCCCCTTGGTATACCTTTCCAACGATGCGCCTTACAGCAAGGTTGACGCTAACGGCAGACGTGTTATGAACCTGTTGAGCGACGAGTGCCTTCAGGCCGGCAACTGGATTCAGGATATGGTGAATAACGGCTATCTGTGCTTAAAGAGCGCTGACGGCGAGAACAATATCGTCTTCGGACAGACTCAGGCCGACCTGCAGAAGGAAGGCGCAAAGGTTGAGCCTTACACCTTTGCAAACGGCAGCTGCGTATTCTTTGCGGATCTGTATGCTGACCTTGAGAAATTGACACAGGGTACTGTTGAGTCCAACGACAAGTTCGGTATCCTTCCTTTCCCGATTGGTCCTGCAAGAGCAGAAAACTTTAAGGGCAAGGAGAAGGACGCATATCAGGGTGTGACCTATACCGTTGATATGAAGTACATCTTCAAAGGCGTAGAGAAACCGGAAGAGGTTGCAGCTGTTCTTGTAGCAATTGCAAACCGTACCAATAAGAACAATTATGATATTCTGGAGACAGAGCTTGAGAACTGCCTGCAGGATGAGGAATCTGGCGATATGTTCATGATAATGTATGAGAACCTGACGTCCGAGACCTTCACCAACTTTGGCGGTATCACTGTCAATGGCAAGAACAATGCAATCAAGCTGGATACCTACAATGATCAGATTCAGCAGTTAAAGGGTACTCCCGCAGAAATCTACGGCGGTATTCAGGATGTATTCCAGAGATGGGTTGACGGCGAGACCTTCGCAGAAGATCCCAGACAGCCGGCTCAATAAGGTATTAAGCCAGAAGCTCGATAAAACTTTATAGCATTATCTTATGTAGGGGCTCCTCTGCTTAGGCAGAGGGGCCTTTTTTCATGGCATATGGAACGGAACATCAAATATCCTTTTTGAATGGATTGATTTTCGGCGCGGTACTAGTTATAATAGAGAAAGAGGCTTAGATTAAAAATAGAAAGGATGGGCCAAAATTATGAAAAAACTCATTTGGGTAGGCGATTCCACCGTTGCGTTTAACGGGGTGGATACTTATCCTCAGACCGGAATCGGGCAGGAATTTGACAGGTATCTGAAACGGGAATATGTTGTCTTGGATTTTGCTAAAAACGGGGCCAGCTCCAAAAGCTTTTATGATGCGGGACGGTTTGAGCCGGCAAAGGAGATGATGGAGGAAGGCGATTTCCTTTTCATACAATTTGGGCATAATGATGAGAAACCTAAGGAGGATCGGCATACGGATCCGGATACTACTTATCAGGAATATTTGATGCGCTATGTCAACGCGGCTAGGGAAAAGGGTGCGATTCCGGTATTGATTACGCCGCTTTCCAGAAGGCTTTTTCAGGAGGACGGCACCATCAAGAACAGTCATGGGGCGTATCCCGCGGCTGTGAAAGCGCTGGCGGAAAGAGAGCATCTGGCGGTAATCGACTTGACGGAGAAGAGCAGAATTCTCTATGAGAAAACGGGAGATTTGGAGAGCAGGAAATGGTTTATGTATTTCCCGGCAGGAACTTATGAGAATTATGAAAAGGATATGACGGACAATACCCATCTTCATTATGAGGGCGCGATTAAAATGGCCGGCTTGGTGGCGGAAGGATTGAAGGAGCTGGGCGGTATTTATGCGGATATGCTGGAAACAAAGCTCTGCGACAGGCAGGATTTAATTGATTGAAGGGCACAGGAACGCAGGATGCAGAAAGTGATAAGGGAGAAAGAATGGAAGCAAAAGTAATTTTTACGGCGGCCAGAAGCTTTGTTCTGGAGGTATTGGACAATAAAGCGGATTACCGTACAAAAAGCTATGACGTATACATAGACGGAGAAAAGCGTCTGACAACGGATAAGACCATACTTTCCGTCTATGGCCTGACGCCGGATACGGATGTGGAGGTACAGTTAAAACGAGAAGAAGAATCAACCGAGGTCATCAAAGTACATACAAGCTATGAATTCGTCACGTTAAATGTGAAAGATTTCGGAGCAGCAGGAGACGGCATAACGGATGACACGGCGTATCTGCAGGCGGCGATTATGACGGTTCCCGAGCATGGCAGAGTCTATATACCGGAAGGAACTTATCGTTTTACCCATTTGTTCCTGAAAAGCCATATGAAGCTGGAGCTGGCCAAGGACGCGGTGCTGCGGGCGATTCCGGATAAGACAAAGCTGCCGATTCTGCCGGGCAGGATTGAAAGCTATGATGAGAAGGGAGAATTTCTCCCGGCCAGCTGGGAGGGAAGTCCGCTGGATACCTATGCCAGTATTTTAACCGGCTTATATGTGGAAGACGTGGTTATCTGCGGAGAAGGAGTCATAGACGGAGGGGCGGATTTTGACAACTGGTGGGATAAGGAAAAGAGGAAGAACGACCCGGCGGCAAGGCCGAGAATGCTGTTTTTGAACCATTGTAAGAATGTGGTGCTGCAGGGCGTTACGATTAAGAATTCTCCTTCATGGAATCTGCATCCTTATTTTTCCGACGGGATTCGTTTCTTGGATATTAAAATCCAGTCGCCGGATAATTCCCACAATACGGACGGAATCGACCCGGAATCCTGTTTTGATGTGGAGATTGCGGGAGTGTATTTCTCGGTGGGAGACGACTGCATTGCCGTGAAGTCTGGCAAAATGTATATGGGAAAAACTTACCGAACGCCGTCGAAAAATATTGTGATTCACAACTGCCTGATGGAACGGGGGCATGGAGGCGTTACCATTGGCAGCGAGATTGCCGCAGGCGTGGACAATATTCTTGTGAGAAACTGCCGCTTTATCAACACGGACAGAGGGCTTCGTGTGAAAAGCAGGCGGGGGAGAGGAAAGGATTCCTATCTCTCAGGGATTTCCTTTGAGAATGTGTTGATGGAAGGGGTCAGGACGCCTTTTGTCATCAACTGTTTCTATTACTGCGGCGCGGACGGAAAGTCGGAATATGTTGCCAGCAAGGAAGCGCTGCCCGTGGATGACAGAACCCCCAGAGTGGGCAAAATTGAAATCCGCAATGTGGTATGCAGGGACTGCCATGTGGCAGGCGTTTATTTTTACGGACTGCCGGAATCAAAGATTGAGTGTGTGGAGATGGAGAATGTAACCATTTCCTTTGCAAAAGACGCAAAAGAAGGCAAAGCCGCCATGATGACGGGCTGTGAGAGAAGCAGCAGGCAGGGAATCTTTGTGAGAAACGCCAAAAAAGTGACGCTTAAGAATGTGATATTGGAAGGAAATGAAGGCGAAGCTGTGGACATAGACGGCGTTGACGAGTGGAGCCAAGAATAAAAAGTCTCGCAGAAGCGAAGAGACGGAACTTTATAGGAGGAAAACAATGGAACAGAATCGCGTAAAGGCCGCCATGGAGAAAGCGGCAGACTATATTGACAGGCTGACAATACATTCCGAGGTGAATGTGCCGGGAAAGGTGGTGCCGTCGCCGGACATATTTTTCACATGGGATACGGAGAGACGTTCGCCCAATACCCATAAATTATTATACAGCTACAGCTATTTTACCGGGGTAATCATGGAAGGCCTTTATGATATATACGAATTTGACCCGGAGCATGGCGGCGTATATTATGAATATGTGAAGGACTATCTGGACAGCATGATTCGTCAGGAGGAGGACGGAAGCTGGGTGCTGGACTTTGAGAGGGCCGGTTATGTTGACTGTCATGGGGCGGACTGCTATAAAACAGCCGCGCTTTATGAGAGATTTTCCAAAGGCGGGGACGTCTATGGAGAGATAACCGCGCTGCTTTATAAGCATTTGACGGACGAAACCTATGTGAACAGCGCGGGGCATACCCCCTGTCTGGAAAATATGCCGGAAGAATTGGGCCATAATTACTGTCATGGCTGGGCGAACACGCCAAGGTTCCGGTTTTGGCTGGACGGAATCTATATGCTGCAGCCCTTCTTGGCCCATCATGCGGCGCGAATCGGCGATAAAAAACAGCTTAGCTTGGTACAGGAGCGTTTCAGCTGGGTTGCGAAGACTCTGCTTGCGCCCAACGGCCTGTATTATCATGGCGGAAACAGCAGGGAGGACGTCTGCAATTTCTTCTGGACCAGATCCATGGGCTGGTACGGCATGGCCATGGTGGATGTGATGGAAGTGCTGCCGGAGGAATATCTGGAAGAGAGAAAAGCGGCGTTAAAACTTTTCGTAGACGGAATCCTGAAATACCAGAAGGAGAACGGTATGTGGACAAATCTGGCGGATCAGCCCGCGACCGAAACCAATCGTCTGGAAACCAGCGGCACGGCAATGATGTCCTATATTATCCTGAAAGGAATCAGGAAGGGCTGGCTGGATGAAACATATCGGGAAGCGGCGGTTAGGGCCTTCGTGGGGATCACGGAAGAAAAGCTGGACGAGGACGGCTTAAAGGATATCTATATGAGGGCGGACGCCAGCGGCAAAAATAATTATGAATTGGAGAAATTCTATCGCACGGACGAGGGCAAGGGAAGCGGTCCATATATCATGGCTTATTCGGAAATGCGGTATTTGACGTCACTGCGGTCCCCGAGCGGGAAATGAAAGGAAGAGATCATATGTTACGCAAAAAAAATATGGGTATGAACGACATACATACGGAGCGGAGAGTTCAAAAAAGAGGTTTCTACGGAAGGAAGCTTTCCGCGTTAGCGGCGGTTGTCATGCTCACCGTATCCGCCTGCGGAAATCAGGTTCAGGAACCGGCCGACGCGTCCGTATCCCAGAACCCTTCGGGGGAAAACGGGGAAGCGGCTCCCACGGCGGAACCGACAGCGGCGCCTACGGCAGAGCCAACAGCCGCTCCCACGGCAGAACCTGCGCCCAGCCCCTCCCCTTCGCCAACACCGGCCCCGACCCCGGAACCTACACCGGAGATTACCACTACATACGGGGAATTATCTTCTATCGGAAAATATGCGCCTGCGGAAACCTATTCCGACAGAGCGCTGACTGCGGTGAAGGCGGAACAAGGGATATTTGTGAGCTGGAGATGCTATGAAGCAGATTCCAAAGAGATAGTGTTTACCTTGGAAAGAAACGGCGAAACGGTCTATACGGGAAACCGTACCTCCTTTATGGATGAGGCGGGCAGTTCCGGCGACACCTACAAGCTGACTGCCAGCGAAGGAATCTCCACAGGCGGGGAGACGACAAAAGCTTGGGCTGATATGTATCAGGAGCTGACGCTGCAGGCGCCTCCTGCCCAGACAATGCCGGACGGCGTGGAGACACAATACACCTCCAACGATATGTCCGTGGGTGATTTGGACGGGGACGGACAGCTTGAGCTGATTGTAAAATGGTATCCGGATAATGCCAAGGACAATGCCCATGACGGTTACACGGGCACTACGATTCTGGACGCTTATGATATTGACTTGGCGGAGGGCAGGGCGCAGCTGATGTGGAGAATTGATTTGGGATTAAATATCCGTTCCGGCGCCCACTATACCCAGTTCCAAGTTTGGGATTATGACGGGGACGGCAGAGCGGAGCTTATCTGTAAGACTGCGGATGGTTCCACCACCTTTGACGCGAATCTGAAGGAGACAGGGCATGTGGGCGAGGTCAGCGTAAAAGACCTTCCTACGGATAAAAAGGGGACGCCCGCCGAGTATGACTTCAGACAGCATTCCGGAAAACTGGGCAGAATTGTGCTTGGTCAGGAATATCTGACCGCATTCGACGGAGCGACCGGACAGATGATTGATACGGTCAAATATATTCCGGAGAGGGGACCTTACGACGAGCAGAAAGGAATCTATGACACTAGATATTGGGGCCTGAAAAACGGCGCGCCTGCGGAAAATAACGACGGCTATGCCAACAGGGCGGATCGTTTCCTTGCGGGGACGGGATATTTGGACGACGGGAGCGCAAGCGCCATTTTCTGCCGGGGATATTATGGAAGAACCACGCTTACGGCATGGAAGCTGGTGAACGGTAAGCTGGAAATGCAGTGGGCTTTTGACGTGCCCAACGAAAGCAGATATGCCGCACAGGGAAATCATCAATTATCCATCAATGATGTGGACGGGGACGGATATGATGAGATTATGTACGGTTCGCTGACAGTGGACAATGACGGGCAGGCCATGTATACCACAGGCTTGGGACACGGCGACGCAATGCATGTCAGCGACTGGAATAATGACGGCAGACTGGAGATGTTCGGCGTCCATGAGGAAAAATCCGCGGCATACGGACTGGAGCTTCACGATGCCCAGACCGGAGAAATTATCTGGGGCGTTAAGATGGAAAAGGACATTGGCCGAGGCATGGCGGCGGATATTGACCCCAGATACGACGGCGCCGAGATGTGGAGCGCAAGCAGCGACGTGGTATATGACTGTAACGGAAAGGCCACGGATATATCGCGGCCCAGCATTAATTTCTCCATTTACTGGGACGGGGATCTGCTGATGGAGCTGTTTGACTCCAACAATTCCGACGAACTGGTGCCCCGGGTGCAGAAATGGGATTGGGAGAATAAGAAGCTGAAGAATATTCTGCTGGCGTCAGGCACGCAGCTGAACAACAGCACCAAGGCGAATGCCGGACTTGTGGCGGATATCTACGGCGACTGGAGAGAAGAATTTATTGTGCGGGATGCCAAAGACAACTGCAAAATCCGTATTTACAGCACCAATATTGCTACGGAATATGTGTTCCCCTGCCTGCTGGAAAATAGGACCTACAGAGAAGGCGTTGCATGGCAGAACACAGCATATAACCAGCCTGCAAATCTTCCATACCTGCTGACAGAAGAACTGAGCCGATGAAAGAGGATACGGAGCGCCCGGCAGAAGAGCGTGGCGGAGGAAAGAGAGCCGCCGGACTTTTGGCAGAAGAGCCGGACGCAGAAAGAGGGCTTGGCAGGAACCGGGGGTGGAAAGTACGGTGCCGCGGCATGAAAAAGTGAGAAGGTGGAGATATGGCAGCGAATGAAAATGGCGAAAGGTCCGGAATGGAAATATCGGACAAGGATGTGGAAGCGCTGGCCGCTTTGCTGGACAGTTATATACAGGCGGGCGACAGCCGGATTCAGGTGCATGTGGAGGAAGGACGGGGGAAGGCAGTATCCCGTCAATATCATCATGGGCGCTGTGATGTGGGAAGCCCATGGGCCTGCGGAAAGGCGTTTGATGTGCTGGAGTAGTATTGAATGCCGCAGGGCGGCCGGTAGGAGAAAAGGTTCTGCTTTGCAGAACCTTTTCTTATATTAAGAATGGTGTCCGGTTTGTGCCGCTTGCAATCGTGAGTCGCTTGTGGTAGACTAAAATAGATGTATTATAACTCATCTAATGCTCAGCCGCTGGATGGGTATGAAAAAAAGACGGAGGTATGGATGGCGGAAAAAATCAGGGGGAAATTAGAAGGAAAGGAATTGAAGCTGTTCTGCATCTTTTCCATTCTGATGCTGCTTGCAGCGGGAGTATTTGGCAGCAGGTGGGAGGACTTGGGAGAGTGGTCCATTGTTCGGGGACTGTGGACGATTGTTGTCTCAAGAGATGCGCTGATTACGGATTACTTTGAATTGGCAGGTTATGGCGCCGCGTTTATTAATTCCATGTTTGTGATGGCCATAGGCTTTGTATTATTGTGTATTAAAAGAGTGAAGTTTACCGGATTGACCATGGCGGCTTTTTTTATCAATATGGGCTATGCGTTGTGGGGGAAAAATCCGGTGAACATTCTGCCGATTTTAACGGGAGCGCTTCTCTATGCAAGGTTACATAGGGTGCAGTTAAGCAGCTGTATCTATACGGCGCTTTTCGGAACCTGCCTTGCGCCTCTGGTTACGGAACTGATTTTTATTCTGCCTTTTGGAAAAATAATTAATATGCTGTCTGCCGCGGGCGTGGGGCTGTTTATCGGCTACGCGCTTCCCACCTTTTCTCTGCACACCGCGACCATGCACAAGGGATATAATCTGTTCAATGTGGGATTTTCGGCGGGAGTTCTTGCTTTTATACTGGTCTGTGTGCTGAAATCTTTTGGGTTTGAGAGCGGCTCCGTGATGATTTGGAGAGGTGAGAGTCCTCTATGGATAGTGATAGGGCTTTTTGGATATTTTACGCTTACTTTTTTGTATGGATTATTTTTGAACAAAGGGGACTTGAAGGGAGTGATAAAAATATGCCGTCATTCCGGCAGGGCGGCGGCCGATTTTGTATTGTTAGAGGGTGTGGGGACTACCTTGATGAATATGGGACTGATAGGGATTGTGTGTTCCATATACATCTGCCTGATCGGAGGGGATTTCTCCGGTCCCGTGGTGGGAGCCGTTCTTGCGGCCTTTGGATTTGCGGCTTTCGGCGCGCATATCAAGAATTACCTGCCGGTGCTTCTGGGGGTGTTTTTATCTACTTTTTTAAATCAATTTCAGCCTACCACGCCCAGCATGCAGCTGGCGGCAATTTTCGTGGTGGGCTTGGCGCCCATTGCGGGAAAGTTCGGCGTGATTCCCGGAATTATCGCAGGAATGCTGCATTCGGCGATTGTTACCTGTACCACGGAAATGTATGGGGGATTGAATTTGTACAACAATGGTTTCAGCGCGGGCTGGGTTGCCATTGTGATGGTGCCCGGACTGGAAGGGCATAAAAAGAAGGAGAAGAATACTTAGGCTGAAAAAAGATATGAATATAGATAATAAAACAGATTTGAAATACCGCGATATGCGGAAGGAGGAGAAAGGAAAGATGGCAGAGAAAAAGATGGTGGAGGAAATCACATCCATGGATGTGGATTTCGCGCAGTGGTACACGGATGTGGTGAAGAAGGCGGAGCTGATTGATTATACTTCCGTAAAGGGATGCATGGTAATCAAGCCCGCAGGCTATGCAATCTGGGAATTGATTCAGAAACAGCTGGATGCAAGATTCAAAGAAACGGGGGTGGAAAACGTATACCTTCCCATGTTTATTCCGGAGTCTCTGCTGCAGAAGGAGAAGGACCATGTGGAAGGCTTTGCGCCCGAGGTGGCATGGGTGACGCATGGAGGATTGCAGCCCCTGCAGGAAAGGCTGTGTGTGCGTCCCACCTCCGAGACGCTGTTTTGTGATTTTTATAAAAACGATATACAGTCCTATAGGGATCTGCCCAGAGTATATAATCAGTGGTGCTCCGTGGTGCGCTGGGAAAAAGAGACAAGACCCTTTCTGCGGTCCAGAGAATTCTTGTGGCAGGAAGGTCATACTGCCCATGCGACTGCGGAGGAAGCGCAGGAGCGAACCATACAGATGCTGAACGTCTACGCGCAGTTCTGTGAGGAAGTGCTTGCAATTCCGGTGATTAAGGGCCGGAAGACGGAGAAGGAGAAATTTGCCGGAGCGCTGGCAACTTACACAATCGAGGCGCTGATGCACGACGGCAAGGCGCTGCAGGCGGGCACCACCCACAATTTCGGCGACGGCTTCGCCAAGGCGTTTGGGGTGCAGTTCACGGACAGGGACAATAAGCTGAAATATGTACACCAGACCTCTTGGGGAATGACCACCCGCCTGATTGGCGCCATTATCATGGTTCACGGGGACAACGAAGGGCTGGTGCTCCCTCCCAAGGCGGCGCCCGTACAGATATGCGTGATTCCCATCCAACAGAAAAAAGAAGGCGTGCTGGAAAAGGCCTATGAGCTTCGGGATATCTTGGCAAAGAGCTTCCGGGTCAAGGTTGACGACAGCGACAAGACCCCCGGCTGGAAATTCGCGGAGGCGGAAATGCGCGGTTATCCCCTCCGCGTGGAAATCGGCCCCAAGGATATGGAAGCGGGCAGATGCGTCGTCTGCCGCCGGGACACCAGAGAAAAGCTGGAAGTGCCTTTGGAGGAGCTGGAGGCAAGGGCAGGGGAGCTTTTGGAAACCATCCAGAAGGAAATGCTGGAAAGGGCTAGGGCCCATAGGGACGCCAATACCTGCACAGCCGCCGATATGGCAGAATTTGAGCGGCTTTTCCAAGAAAAGTCGGGATTTGTAAAAGCAATGTGGTGCGGCTGCGAGGAATGCGAAATTAAAATTAAGGAGAAACTAAGCGTTACAAGCCGGTGCATTCCTTTTGAACAGGAACAGATTGCGGATACCTGCGTATGTTGTGGAAAACCGGCCAAGAAGATGGTATATTGGGGGAGAGCTTATTAAGGCGAAGCGCCGCCGTTTTGCAGAAGGAGAGAATTATGTTAAATTTAACGTTTCCGATTCAGGCGGAGGGCTCTCTGCCCGAATCCAGATTGATTACTTATATTCAGGATACTTATGATGATGTCGCAGTGGCGGACAGGCCCATGATATTGGTATGCCCGGGGGGCGGATACAATCATACCTCCAACAGAGAAGGGGAAGCTCTTGCAATGCAGTTTCTTGCCATGGGTTATCATGCGGCGGTGTTGAAATATTCCTGCTGGCCCGCAGTGTATCCCACGGCCCTTACGGAATTGGCCAAGAGCATGGTCCTCATTCGCCGGAACGCGGAGAAATGGCATGTAAATCCGGAACAGATTATCGTGCTGGGATGCTCGGCAGGCGGTCATCTGGCGGCCTCCCTTGGAGTGTTTTGGGAGGAAGGCTTTTTGGCGGAAGCGGCGGGGCTGGAGGCGGACGAGCGCAGACAGCTGCGGCCCGACGGCATGATACTCTGCTATCCGGTGATTACCTCGGGAGAGTTCGCCCATAGAGGGTCTTTTCAAAAGCTGTTAGGCGAGCGGGAAGAAGAGCTTTCGGAGAAAATGTCGCTGGAGCTTCAGGTCGGCAGCCAGACGCCCCCCGCGTTTATTTGGCATACCTTTACGGATCAGTCAGTGCCGGTTGAAAACTCCCTGTTATTTGTAAGCGCGATGCGCAGGGCAGGAATTCCTGTCGAATTTCATATGTACCCCTGCGGCGGACACGGACTTTCCCTTGCGAACAGACTGACCGCCAGTAAGGGCGGCGGCGCAATGCAGGAGGAATGCACTTCTTGGATATCGCTGGTACATACTTGGATTGAACATAGGTATGTGAAAGATAAGTTCTGAAACGCTTTTGCCTAAGAAGCAAAGGCTGATGAGAGATATGATTTTTCATCCCTCACGGCGCGTCGCGGGAGGGATTCGGCAGTTGAAAGGACTTTTATGAATTATATTGTATTCGATTTGGAATGGAATCAAAGCAGCAGTGTAGAGGAAGAGGTATCTGGCCTCCATTTTGAAATTATTGAAATCGGCGCCATCCGGCTGGACAGTGAAGGGCTTATGACAGGCGAATTTAACGAACTGATAAGGCCCGCGGTGTATCATGAGATGAATCAGATTACAAGCAGGCTGATTCATCTACAGATGCATGAGCTGGAACGCGGCAGACCTTTTCTTCAAGTGGCGGAGGAGTTCTTCCGATGGTGCGGAAGAGAAGAATATTTGTTCTGCACTTGGGGCGCAATGGATTTGATAGAGCTTCAAAGAAATATGAAATATTATCAAATGGAACCTCTGTCAAAAGGGCCGCTGGTCTATTTGGATGTACAGAAACTGTTCAGCATTGCATTTCAAGATGGAAAATCAAGAATATCGCTGGAGCATGCGGTGGAATTTCTGGAAATGGAGAAAGACATTCCTTTTCACAGAGCTTTCAGCGACGCTTATTATACTGCAAAAATTTTAATCGTAATTATCATGAAAAAACCGGAGGTATTGAAAAAGGTATCCTTTGATGTATTTCATCCGCCGAAGGACAGGAAATCAGAGATTAAGGTTCAATTTGATACGTATATGAAATATATTTCCAGAGAATTTGCCGATAAAACGGAGGCGTTTACGGATAGGGAGGTAGTATCCAGCAAATGCTACCTCTGCCATCGGAACCTCAGGAAGAAAATCAGGTGGTTTACGCCCAATGGCAGGCACTATTATTGCCTTGCATACTGTGATAAACACGGTTATCTGAAAGGAAAAATCCGGATTCGTAAATCGGAAGACGGAAAAACATATATTGTCAAAACCACAAAGCTGATTTCACAGGAAGAGGCGGAACTTCTCAAAGAACGCAGCCAGCATGTCAAAGAACTGCGCAGACGCAGGGACCTGCCGGAAGAAGCTTAGTACGGCCTGAAAAGATGTTCCTCAGTTACATTTTCGGATGCGTTCTGATACCTGCCCTGCTGCAATGGAAGCCGTGGGCGGCACGATTTGCTTCCTAGGTCATATAAAATTTAACGCCGCCAATGATTCCGCCGCCTTCTCCGCCTGCCGTCTCTGCCGGGGAAGGCGTAATTTTTTTGTATGAAATAGATGACAATCCGAATCAGGACTATGGCCGCCGCCGCTGCAAGGAGACCGCCCATCCAGATTTTATTGACATAAATCACAGGCTTCTCCGCATCCGTTTCTATTGGCTCTTCAACCTCCGGCTGTGTATTGAAAATAAAACTTTCTTCATTATCTACGACAAAATTTACCCTCACGGAACCAAGCGGCATATCTTGATAGGAATAGAAGATGACAGCCGCCTGATTGTCGCTGGTGGTTTCGTAAGAGATATTTGATTCCGTTTCCGCAAAAGAGATTGTTTTGGGCAGAATAATAAAATCGTTCTCATTTAATGCCAAAAGGGGACGGGAACTGCCAAAAATATCATTCCCGCTGTAAAACAGGCTGGTATTGTTGATATTGTACTTTGTCTCCATCTGTGCTGCTTTTACGCTCTCAAAATTCGCAAAACCATATTCAAATAGGGAAATGGTGTCTTCATACTGATAGGGATTTTCGTCCCGCATGACCACACAGATTAACTTCATGCCGTTTTTCTCCGCACAGGATACCAGACAGCTGCGTGCGTCCTGCGTGTAACCGGTTTTGCAGCCCACAAGATATTTGTAGGCATATTCCCCGCCGGGGATGATTTTCATTTGGTTGAGTTCCAGCTTCTGCAGGGGCAGTTTGTCGGAAGCAGGAATCTCCAGCCGGCGGATTAGGGTGATTTTACAAAGCATTTCATTGGCAAAGAATGCCCTTCCTATCATGGCAAGGTCATAAGCGGTGGTGTAATGGTTTTCGTCCGGCAGACCGTTGGGATTCACAAAATGAGTGTTCAGACAGCCCAGCTCCTTGGCTCTGGCGTTCATCATATCTGCAAAATCTTCCCAGTTCGTGGTGCCGGTGATATGTTCCGCTATAGCAAAAGCAACCTCGTTGGCAGAACGAATCAGGACGGCGTTCAGGCTTTGCTCCATGGTAAGTTCCTGTCCCACATCCATGGCAATATGACTGCTGTCTCTGGGGGTGTCAAATACAGCCTTTCGGGAAAAGGCAACGGTTTCGTCCATCTCACACAATTCGGAGGCCAGCAGGGCCGTGAGGATTTTCGTCGTACTGGCGGGATATTCCGGCTGATGTATGTTTTTGGCGTAAAGTATGGTTCCGGTTTCCGCTTCCATTAAAATAGCGGATTCGGCGCCTACCACGGGCCCCGTTGGCCAGCCGGACACCTGATTGGACTGAATTTCCATGCCGCGCTGGACTTCCAGCCGCGCTTCCTGTTCGGCAGTTATGGCGGAAGCGCTGATGGATGAGTCTAAAAACAGACAACCCGCACAGGCTGCCGCCATCAGGATATGAGAGCATTTATTCATAAATTTATGGAAAAAATGATATTTGGAATTCGACATAGAAAAACCTCGCAAAATAGTTTCTTGGTCTTATTATATACTATTTTGTCAAAAAAAAAAACTACTATATTTCAAAAATTATATGATTTCAGAAGGATTCATGGATTGACAAGAGGGAAAAGATACAGTACATTTAGAGAGGGATATTTGTTCAACCTATGGCGGCACAGGGTAAGTTTCAAGGAAAGCTTTCGTACAATATAATCCGAGAATAATATTCGATTCCTGCGGGGGCTTTGACTGCCATAAATATATTGACGATACGCTCAAAAAGAGGGTGATACCCTCACAGGCAGCGCGCAGGGAGGCATAAATATGAGATTGCGAAATATCAGAGGGGCTCGCGAGGTGATTGCGGAAAGTCCTTATGTGGTACAGGAAGCGATGCAGTCCCGGTGTCTTGGAACATGGAAAGAAATTTTCGGGAACGGACAGCCTATTTATGTTGAAATCGGTATGGGAAAGGGCAGATTTATACATACTATGGCTAAGGAACACCCCGATATCAATTACATTGGTATTGAGAAATATTCCAGCGTGCTGCTGAGGGCCGTTCAGAAAATGGAAGAGGAAGACCTTCCCAACCTGAAATTTCTGAGAATGGACGCGGAGGATATCACGAAGGTCTTTGCCGCTGGGGAAGTGGACAGGATTTATCTGAATTTTTCCGATCCTTGGCCCAAAGACAGACATGCAAAGCGCAGACTGCCTTCCAAAGAATTCCTTGCCCGCTATGACGTGATTTTGAAGCGGGACGGCAGGCTGGAATTTAAGACGGATAATCGAGAGCTGTTTGATTTTGCAATCAGCGAGCTTGTCCCTGCCGGCTGGCAGCCGGAAGTAGTTACCTATGACCTGCACGGCGACAAACTTTTGATGCAGGGCAATGTCATGACGGAATATGAGGAGAAGTTTTCCGCCATGGGGAATCCTATTTACAAATATGTTGTTTATCGGTAAAAACGAAATGCAGCCCATGAGGGAAGAGGAGGTAAAAAATGGAATATAAGTTTACTGCGGATAATTTTGAGAAGGAAGTGCTTCAGGCGTCAATGCCCGTAATGGTGGATTTTTATTCGGACCGGTGTATGCCCTGCAGAGCTATGATGCCGATCGTGGAAAAGCTTGCGGAGGAATATGAGGGTAAATTGAAGGTTGGAAAATGCAATACGGATGAAAATATGCAGCTGGCGGCGGCCTATCGTATTTCCAGCATTCCCACGTTTATGTTTTTCAAGAACGGAAAACCGGAAGCGGTTTATATAGGGGCAATGGAAAAAGAGGAACTGCAGAAAAAGGCGGACGCCATACTGTGAGAACGGAATGAAGATTTTCTAAGGCTGGAAAGTACCCAGCCTTAGAAAATCTAAGTCATTCCGGGAAGAACGCAAGTGCGGCGTTCTTTCGGTTTTGCAGGCGGAGCCCGCGCGCGGAAAAGGATGCAGAAGTATCACTGGCGGAGTATGATAATATTGGCAGGTGATTTTACGAAATATACATACTGGCGGGAAGCTGCTCAAAAACTGAATTGCCGTATGGGAGTTAAGATGAAATGAATAAAGAAATTATTATTTATGAAGGCAAGAGAACGCTGATTAGTATTTTCGGCGCATTTTTATATGCGGCGGGAATTAATCTATTCGTAGTGCCCGCCGGTTTATATACGGGCGGCGTCATGGGACTCTGCCAAGTAATCAGGACGGTGCTGGCAGATTTTTTTCAATTGGATTTTCAGGGCTTTGACATTGCGGGCGTCATTTATTATGTAATTAATATTCCCATATTTTTCATTGCCTTTACCCGCATCGGACGAAAATTCTTTGGAAAGACCCTTGCAACGGTAACGGCCATGACAATATTTTTATCTGTGATTCCCACGAGAGTGATTGTGGAGGACGCCATGGCTTCCTGCGTGGTGGGCGGCATCATAACGGGCACGGGAATCGGCATTGGTCTCCGGATGGGGGCTTCCAGCGGCGGGATGGATGTGGTAGGAGTTATTCTGACCAGATGGAAAAGGGATTTCAGCGTCGGCAAAGTAAATCTGCTGGTGAATCTGGCGCTGTATGGAATCTGCCTCTTTTTATTCGATGTGGAAATTGTGGTATATTCCGTTATATACGCTGCCGTATACGCGGTGGCAATGGATAAGGTGCATACCCAGAATATAAATGTGGAGGCCAATATTATCACCAAAACAAACACCACGGCGCTGGAGAAGGAGGTATTCGAGGAGCTGGGCAGAGGAATTACGAAGTGGTCAACCTTAGGGGCATACACATATGAACAATCCCATATTTTGTACATTACGCTGTCCAAGTATGAAGTGAGCCGGTTGAAAGCGATCATTCGCAAACATGACCCCAATGCTTTTATTGTGATCAACGAGGGGGTCAGCGTGGACGGCAATTACCTGAAGAAATTATAGGGCGGGGGAGCCTAAGAAGGGCGCCCGCTCATCCTCTGATATCAAGAAAACGTGCTTGGCCATGAATGCGAAATCTTACGGAATCCGCAGGTATAAAAAGACAATCGCCTTTATAAAATTTTAAATCCTGCAGAATGCTTTCATAACTGATCGTGCCGCATCCGCCGATGCACAGCAGGACGCGAAAACTTAGGCTGTCTGATTGATAGTATACTGATTGACGTCTTTCCGTATTGACCAGCATTCGGTATACTTCAAAATATTTACAGCGGCAGAGCAGTTCGGAAGCCGCCCCTTGGCGGTATTTTAATACTCTTAACGGCTGTTTCGGCTCTGCGGAACTCTTCAAATTCGCCACGGCCAGCGCTTTATCCAAATGAAGCTCACGCTTTCGGCCGTTCTTGTCAATCCGCTCATAATCATAGAGTCTGTAAGTCAGATTGCTGTTCTCCTGAATTTCCGCAATTAATGTCCCGGCGCCGATTGCATGAATGGTTCCGGCTTCAATAAAGAACAAATCATCTTTTTTTACGGGAACTTTCTGTAGATATTTTTCCATGGTGCCATCCTTGACGGCGCGGCGGAGGGACGCTTCATCGCAGTCGTGTTTTAATCCGTATACCAGCTTGGCGTCTTTGGCGGCATCGAGAACATACCACATTTCGGTTTTGCCCCGCTGGCCGTTTTCATGCACTCTCGCATATGAATCCGAAGGATGTACCTGTATTGATAAGTCTTTTTTGGCGTCGATAAACTTGATAAGAATTGGCAGGGGACCGTCAGCGGGATAAGGATAACCGAAATCGCCCCGCGAGGAACCGTCAAAAGGGCGGCCGACATTCGCCGTGGGACTGTCCTTGCAGGCGCAGCTGTTGGGAATATGATTTCCCTGCGCCTGACTTTCCGGCATATGATTTCCCAGCACATGACTTCCCAGAAAGTACGGATGGGCGTTCAATACTTCCGTCAATGTCAATCCGTCAAATTCTCCGCCGCAGACCCGGCTCGGCCCGTCGGGATGGGTGCTGCATTCCCAAGTCTCCGCTAAGGGACGCATTTCGATATTTTTTGAAAATTCATCATTTAACCGACTGCCGCCCCATAAATAATCCTTACCGGAGGGCTTTAGCAGGAATGGCTTGTTTCCCATTGATATTGCTCCGTTTTCTTTTTTGTTTTCTGAAATTTCTTACAAATTTTTATGCTTCCTATTTTATTTTAACTCATATTCCAATTCATATTTCTGCTTGTCATGTACCGAAATCCCCAGACCCAGCTGCACCTCTATCAGTTTTAACTCGGTTTCAGCCGTTACGGTATGGCGGCATCCGGCGCTCATGGTGATGACGTCGCCGGTTTTAATGCTCTGCTTCATTCCGTCCACCACGGTTTGGCCCCTTCCGCTGATTACCACCCAGACTTCGTCGCGGTTTCGATGGCTGTGGTAATTCATGCTGTGGCCGGCGTTCAGCGTGACTTTAATGGTCAAGGATTCCTGTTCCACATCCAGCACCTGAAAACTGCCCCAAGATTTTTCCGCGAACATAATCTGCTGTTCCAAGCCGTCCACATAGGGCTTGATATAGGAGCTCTGCTCCTTGTCGGATACAAGGATTCCCTCGGGACTGGCAGAAATCACCACGTCATGCAGACCCATGGCCAGAACCGGCACATCCATCTCATTGACGATGTGTACTCCCGAACACTGCTCGTTTAAAATGCCCTTGCCGATGATATTTTCTTCCATTGCCTCCGTCAATGTGTTCCAAGTGCCAAGATCCTTCCATTGACCCGCAAAGCGCATTACCTGTATTTTAGGCTCCTTTTCCACTACGGCATAGTCGAAAGAAATTTTGGTCAGGGTATCATATTTGGTATATAAATCCTCGTAATCCGTAAAGTCAATCAGTTCGTGAGCCTTGTCCAGCAGATACTGCAGCCGGTAGGCGAATACGCCGCCGTTCCAAAGAGCCCCTTGGGCAATGTATTTTTTTGCGGTTTCCGCATCCGGTTTTTCTTTGAAGGCAGTCACGGCGCTGACGGCATGATTGTCTTCCGGAAGGATATATCCATATTTTTCGCTGGGATAAGTGGGCGCGATTCCCATCAGCACAAGATTTGCCTCTCCTTTTTCGGCTTGTCCTTTCAGTGCCTTCAGCGCTTCAAAATAGGCATCCTCCACATAAGGGTCCACCGGACAGACAATCACGGATTCTTCCGGACGAATCCCCCTCATGTCCGCCAGATAAGCCGAAGCCAGCGCAATGGCGGGAAAAGTATCCCGGCGGCATGGCTCCACGGAAATTCCCACATCTTCCCCAAGCTGGTTATGAATGGTGGAAACCTGAGCTTTGCTGGTGGCAATGGTGATATTGGCTTCTTTATCCATGCTTTTAATCTGGCGGTAGACTCTCTGTACCATGGATTCATAGGAGCCGCTGGGATTCTTGAATATCTTGATAAATTGTTTGGAGCGGATGTCGTTGGAAAGCGGCCACAGACGTTTTCCGGACCCTCCCGACAATAAAATAATGTTCATGCTGATACCTCCCCGTCCCGTCTCTTTCTGCGGGACATATTCAAATATTTCTGCCATTCAATAGGATAAATACCTACAGCGGGATTCCGGGAAAATCCCATAGTTCCTCCTTCTCGCAGAGGAAAATACGCGGATAAAACGTCATACATGTGAAAAACCCCTGCTTTTAAACTGTAATTTTGTGATAAAAAGCATAGATTTTCCGATAAATAAGAAACCTGCCGGACGATATACATCCTGCCGGACCGCGAATGCGCTGTGGCAATGAATTAGAAATGAATATGCTTTGCATGTATCTTAACATATAGAGGGAGGATATGCAAGAAATATTTTCTTTTTTATCTCAAGATATTTACTTTTGGCATTGGCATTGACTATGAAAATATGTGTGTTATTTCACTATCGTATTCTATCATAAGACAGGAAAAAGGAATGGGTGACAAACTGCTGGCAAAAATGCAAGTAATTTGATACCTTGCTGAAAGGATGAACTGGGAATAAAATAAAACAAAGGGGAATTCGCTGATGGAACAGGGCAGGAAAGAATTACTTTTAGAGGAACATATTCGGATGCTCCTGCATCAGCCGAAACTGTTAAAAAACGGCTGGAAGCGAAAGGGGAGCTGCTCTTGAACGTCACAGGACAGCATGCAGCCTCTGCTCAAACAAGGGGAACGCATCAGGGTAAAAAAGGCGGAGAATATAGAAGCAGGGGATGTTGTTGTATTTGCATATGAAAATGGACTGCTTGTACATAGAGCACTGTATATCCGGAAAGAAAATAGCTGCTGCAAAGGGGATAATTCCTTCCAGATAGAAAGAGTTCAATGTTTTGATGTGATAGGAAGAGTTACAGAGGTTATGTCCGAACAGGGAGAGGTCATGCTGCCCAGACATGAACGAAGATATTGAAATTAGGTGCAGGGCTGCTTTGAGAAGAAGCGTGAGCCAACTGAAAAAGTGTGCCATGCAGCCGTATAATGGATAGAAAGCCAAGGTTATGTTTATGAGGTAATTAATTATTCAATGTTTGAGATGGAGGGCTGATACTTAGTGCAAATGATATCTTTAAAAAGGAAGGAGAAAAATTATAATGAAAAAGGCTTTTGTAATGGCTTTAATAACAGTGTTTATTGCAGGCAGTACAAGGGTGGACGCGGCCGCCGCCTCAGGCTGTTCCCATGCGAATACACGTCTGCAGATTAGGACAGAAACGACGTTTCACCACCATGAGGCGGAGGTCAATTGTATGAACGGAATGTGCCAGATTGTAGCTTGTGAAGTTAGAAGGGAGGTTGACAAAGCGGTTGAGGTATGCACGCACTGCGGCGAAGAGCTGGGAACAGGAGATATTACTGCTGAACGGGAATATCATTCCGTAGAACATGATTAAGCAGGCTGTCTGCTGAAGGCAGCGGGGCCTCCATGAAGCGAAAGGAATATCTATGAAGAAAATACGTTTTTTTTCTGCTCTTTTTCTCTGCATTGCGTTCCTTGCAGGCTGCAGCGGAAACGGGGAGGATGATTCAATGAGTTTGGTACAGAAGATTGAACCGACGGAAGCTGGCGGGGAGAATTCGGGACCGGAGATCAGTCCGGATTTGAGCCAGGAGAGCGTACAGGATTCGAGCAAGGAGACTGTACAGGATTCGGGGCAGGAGGGGACGGCGGTCTTGGAACGGACTGTGGCGGAGCTTCTTCCGACAGTCCCTTTTGAAGAGAATTATCTGGAAACGATCCAAAAGATTGGGCTGTCACACCGTATATCTTTTGAGGATATGGATGAGCTGCTGGGCGTTTGGGAAAACAGGCTGTATTACATTT
Source organism: uncultured bacterium (assembly GCA_948467735.1). Taxonomy (GTDB): domain Bacteria; phylum Bacillota; class Clostridia; order Lachnospirales; family Lachnospiraceae; genus Acetatifactor. The sequence goes on along the minus strand of CAOKFN010000012.1, from coordinate 47,035 downwards.
CCTATAAAGAGAGGGGGCTTTCAATTTATAAGTTGGACTTTTTAGAGGAGGATGCGGAGCCGGAGGCAATTTACAGTCTGGAAGAAGGAAGCCTATGGTATTATCGTTCCATGATAAAAGATAAAATATACCTGTTGGTATTGGAAACCTCAGAGAAGGAAGGCCGACCGTTTCGGATAGATGAAATCAGTCTGGACGGGCAGGTCCAGGAAATATATTCCAAGGATTCGGCACATGCGCCTATCGTCTATGATCTGCCGGAACATCTGATCGTAAACTATGAGGCAGACGGGTACTGCGTGATGGAAGCGGTGGGTTTGGAGGATCATCTGGTGAAACAGATAGATAAAAGGGAATTGGCGAGAGATGGAAAAGGGAATATGTCAGGCGATTATATTTTATATGGGGGCGGCGTAGAGCCGGATGGATTTTATTATGAAATTATCAGCCTGGAGAATGAATATCTGGACGCAGAAGGAAGCGCCGCAGTATATTATTATGATTTTGAGACGGAAAGCGCCGACATAGTTCTGAACCCGCCCAATAAATCCCACTTTTTGTCAGGAGGCAGGGATTACATTGTCCGCTGTATTTACGCTTACGAGGCTCCGCTGAGCGTCTCTGGAGAATTCTATCGGCGTCAGGGGGACGAACTGAACTTCTGCAAAATGTATGAGCTGTACACTACCAACGACTTGCTCTGGCTGAAGGAATTGAGGGATGGATGTGCGGCAGGATATACCGCGCAGGAAAATATTTTGATTCTGGACGTGGAGAGGATGCAGAAGTCGGCTTATTCGATTCCGGAGAAAGGGATGAAAAGCTCAAATGTAGTATTGGCGGATGGAAAGATTTATTATGTAGATAAAGAAAACGCCTTATTATGTTTTTTGATTTTAAAATAGGAAAAAGGCCAAGTTATGGGATTTAGATGCCATTTATATGGAGAAGGAGGAAGTATGAAAACAAAATTGAGCGGCATGACAGCATTAGGTATAAGTTTTTGGGTATTTTCAACAGGCGCTTTATCCGTGCATGCACAGAGTATGAATGGAGACTGTAATGGTGCGCTTGGGGATTGGACGGTTACACAGGAGTATTTGGATCTTAAGGATCAAAAGAATGCGGAGGTGGAAGAAATCCTTGCTGGCAGGATGGCTGAGCCGTATGCCATTGTAGTGCCGAAGGAGGTCACTATTAATGTGCAGGAGTTCGAGCAGGCGGAAGATTACTACTGTGGGCCTGCGACAGTTAAGCAGGTGTTGAATTATATCACTGGAAGTTCTTTGGAACAGGCAGATTATGCGGAAGAATTGGGAACTACTACAGCCGGTACGGTGATGACGAATATCCCGGCGGTGCTGAATAACCATTCCGGATTAAGCCATGAATACATATATGACGATATCACGTCAAAAGGCTATTGGAGCGAGAGAATATGCATTTCTATAGATATGGGACGCCCTGCTGTGCTGGATATTAACACGGAAAACGTGAAGGGATGGCCATATAAAAGCAGCGGCCATTTTGTAAATGTCAGCGGATATAAAAAAGCCGCATTGGATGTAAAAGAGATAAGGATAACTGATCCATATGGCCCGGGGCTGGGAAACCGCTGGTATCCGATAGATATGTTGTATCAGGCAAATGAAAATCATTTCAGGCAGGCATTTATATGGTAAAAGGCAAAGAACGGTTATGAAATGAAAGGAATATTTATGAAAAAAATACTTTTTCTCCCGATTCTTTTTCTCTGCACTGCATTCCTCGCAGGCTGCGGCGGGAGGGAGACGAAAGCCGTGGAATACTTTGATATCCGCAGTGAGACGGAGCAGATATTTGACATAGAAGAAACGACAAAATACATTCTTCTGGGCATGCAGTATTACCAAGGGGAAAGGGTGCAGTTCTGGGCGGACAAAACGCTTATCGGGGAAGACGGGGCAGTTGTTATGGAAGCGGATATATTCCTGCACAGGGAGGATGGAAGCAGGGAGCTTTTTCTTGCAGACATCCCTTATGAATACCTCAGCGGGAAATGGTGGCTGGACAAGGAAGGACGGTGCTTCATTCTGAGGGCGAATGGAGTCCAGAGGCTTGACGAGGAAGGGCGGGAAGTTTTCTTCAGACGGACAGGGGAAATTGTAAAGGATATCTGCCAGCTTGCGGACGGCAGGATTGTGCTGCTTTTGGTCGAGGATGGGAAGGATAGGATTGCGGAGCTTGATCCCGATACAGGCACGATTGACATGATGGAAAGCGTTGTGCTGCGCGGCGTCGGGAACCAATATATCGGGGCGGAAGGGAATTCACTCCTTCTTTTGAAGAGCGACGGCCTGTGGGAAGTGGACATGGAGGACGGGGGCATGACCTGCCGCATGGGGTTTACAGGGACGTCCTATGTGTGGAAAAGCGTCGGAGCAGTGAAGATAGAGGCGTTTCAGGCGTCGGAGAGCGGAGGAACGGAACTTTTGTGGAACGACGGGACTGCGGAAACGCTGCGGCTGTCAAGGGTGGATGAGGACAGGGCGATTGTCTCGATGCGGGGCATTTATTTCAGCGAATGGATGAAGGCGCAGGCGGTCCGGTTTAACCAGAAGAGTTCAGAGTATTACATTGTATTGGAGGAATGGGAGCAGGGGACGGATATGCAGGAGTTCTGCGAGCGGACGGATATGGAGCTTGCCGTCGGGAAAGGGGCGGACATTATTTTCAGCAGCTCGGTGAACGACGCATACAGCCTTATGAGAAAGGGCGCTTTCGAGGATCTGCGTCCCTTTATGGAGAAATCCGGCATAAAAGAGGCGGATTATTTCCCGTTTGCATTTGCCGGATGGCAGGACGGCGGGAGGGTATACGGCGTGAATGTGACTGCCGAAGTGGAGGGCGTCTGGTTTGACAGGAAGGTAACGGGGAGCGACGCAGGGCCGGAGCATATTGAGGCACTGGCTGACAGCATGCTCGCCTATGACGGGAAGGCGGTGTTCAGGGAAGGCTGGGAGGCGGACAGAGTCCTTGAGTATTTCTTACAGGGGTCGGAAAATCTGTGGGGGATGCTGGACTGGGAGCGGAGGACCTGTGATTTTGATACGGAATTGTTCGCAAAGCTGCTGAAAGCGGCAGGGCGGTATGGGGACTCTGAGACGAACAGTTATCCTGCCATTTCGGGCGACAGGAATTTTATGAGCTTTACTTGGATTGACAGCGCCGAGAAGCTGGACAGCGCCGGGAGGGTGTCCGTGGGATACCTGTTTGACGACGGGAGTCATGAACTGTCCCGTGGGACGTTTCTGGCAGTGAACGCAGGCTCCGGCCGGAAGGAGGGCGCATGGGAATTTATCAGCTTCCTTCTGGGGGAGGAAGTGCAGAAGACGATTAGCGCGAAAAATAATTATTCATTTTATTTTCCTGTCCATAGGGAGGTGTTTGAGACGCTGAAGGAGGAGGCGATTGCTGACAGCGGCCGTCCTCACGAGGAGGGAAAATGGATTGTCACCTATGGGAAGGTGACAAGAGCGCAGGCGGAAGACCTGACGGCGGCTTTGGAAGGGGCAAGGCAGCTTCCTATGCGGACGGCGCCGATTCTGAAAATTATTGCTGAAGAGGCCCGGTTTTATTTCGCAGGCAAAAAGGGCATAGAAGAAGTGTGCGAAATGATAGAAAACAGGGTGCAGCTGTATCTGAATGAGAGAAATTGAGATTAGATTATTCCTAATGCCCAAAGAGGAATTCGCGGATGGAACCGGGCAGGAACGAAGTGAAAGAAACCGTTGGAAGCGAAGGGAAAACTGCTTTTGAATATCACAGGAGACAGCATGCAGCCTCTGCTTAAACAAGGAGGATGATATATTACTGGCAGCAAAAGCAAGTAACATGTCATTTTGATTAGGTCGAACCGGGGTTATGATAGGACAAAGGGGAATTCGCTGTTGGTCTAACCGTTTGGATCAATTCTGAAGAAGCACGATTTTCATATATGAGAAACAAGTTCGGATAAGTTATACTACAGGAACCGCTTTGCGCCCCTGTAGTCAAAAGTTATTTTACTTGATACATGAGGGAGAATTCATATGGATAGTTTCATTCAATACACCTTAGAGCATTTCTGGCAGTCGGCGGCAGCGATTATTGGAATTATGGCGGGTCTGCTGGCAATCGCCGACGCGTTCAAAACCAAATTTGGAGGCGGAGGCGTAAGAAAATCCTTGTATATTGTCTGTGGAATTGCATTTTTGGTATCAACAATGTACTTGAAGGAACAATATGATTTATATCGGAGAGAACAGGAGGTTGTCGAGCAGGACGGAGGGAATACAATAGGGAACGGCGGGGACAGTGCGGGAAACGGCGGCGGAACCGTTCAGAATGTATCAGGGGAGGGCGTGGTATTTGCGGGCTCCGGCAATACGGTGATAATTAATAATTCCGAGGATGATGCGCAGAAAGCAGATACGCCGGAACCAGTTACGATTACGGAAGTGGTGTTAAATAAGACAAGCCTTGATATGCGCAGCAATGAGGAAGAGACTTTAAGTGCGGTTGTATTATATTCTGATAACAGCAGGGATCATAAGGTCTGTTGGATTTCAAGTGATGAAACAGTGGCGAAGGTTGAGGAGGATGGAACCGTTACGGCACTGGCGCCGGGGACAGCCGAGATTACTGCGCAGGCTTCCCGAAACAACCGTGCCCAGTCAGCGGTATGTCTTATTACAGTCAGGGATGCGCCGACGGGATATGCGATTTCACTCAGCACGGATAAGGTCTGTCTTGGAGAGATATTTTATGTATATGTGGAGCCCTATAACGACGATGTTGAGGAAATCGAAATCTGCGCGGAAGCTCCTTCCGGCGAGATATTCAAAAGGCCCATGGAGGACGGCGCCTTTTTCGTATATACGGAAACGGGAAAGTGGAAAATTTATGCCAGTCTGAAAAATGAGGCGGGGGTATATGAGGCGGCGAGGGAAGAGGATTTCGTTACGCTGGAAGTAATCAATATTTTAGAGGGAACGAGTGGTTTTTGAATCATTCGTTTTTCTCTGTATCGCAGGGAATGGATTTGTTCTTCTCGTGAAACTCATAATATATTTTCTCGTCGTTCCAGTCGGGATGAGATTGAATCAAACGATACAGCTCTTCAATGAAGGAACTATCTTCCTCCAAAAATTCCGCAGTCTCGTGGGCGGAAATGTTTTTGGCGGCTTTCTTTCGGACTAAACCGATTCTGCCGATATCCATGCCTTTTATGGTACCGATTTCTATGCCTTGCTCACGCACATAATCGTCGCGGGCGTTTCTATCCCGAACGCTTTTCATATGGGCTTCATATTCTGCCAAGAATCCTTTTACCAGTCCCATTAGCTTCACCTCGTTGACTGCTTCCAATATGCCGGGATTATCCGTCTGGAGATTGTCCAGATCGTCTTGCGTTTTGGCATTGAACAAGCGAATCCAGTCGTCCATCTTATCTCTGCCGCTGGGGGTCTTTCCCAGCTCAATGATATGTATCTCAAACATGTCGGAAAATTCAAAGCCTTCCTTATCGCGCAGGCGGTAGACCCTGTGATATTCCGGCCGGGCATCCAGATTGAAATCCAAAATACTGATGCTGATACACTTTTTCAGCTTTGTGTATTTTTCACCGGACAGAAGGCTTTCCGTGAACATTTTTGACAGATAAAACAATACCCGGCGATCCCAGTGTTTTAAAGATTTGATCTGCAGCTCTATATTTATTTTGGCATCGTCGTTTAATTCCAGAAGAATATCAAGAATGCCCTCCTTCAGCCGCCTGCGTCGTTTCCATAAAAACGGGTTGACAAGTCGGACGGAGCGGATTTCCGATAGCGGAATTCCCAGTACATCGCTGATAAAATGCCTGCGCACCAATTCATTGCGCATAATATGTTTGAAAGCAAAGTCATACTTTAAAGATATAATGCCCATTCCATTCCTTCCTCTGCGCAGAGGAAAATTTGGAAACGGAATCCCCAATATCTGAAAATCCTCTGCTTTTCAATTATTATTTTGCGATATCAAAGCATAGATTTTCTGATAAACGAGAACCCGCTTGGATGGTTTCGATCCTGACGGGCTGATGCATGTCACAATGAAATAAGAAATTAATATGCTTCTCTTATACTTTAGCACATTGGCGGGAAATATGCAACAATTTTTTGGCAGTTCATTTTGGTTTTAGTTAAAATTGTTTTTGATTTCAGCAGTGCGGACAGCATGAGGATAGGGCGTATTTTATCATTTCATTTTCCGCTCTGTACGTCCCGCTTCGCCGCCTGCTGTGTTATAATTCAAGAGGCGGTGCTTTTTGTTAATATAATGTGTTTACAAACAGATTTGATATGATGTATTATAGTTATAATGAGGCAGGCTTGGAAGGGAAGCGATTACAGGAGCCGCTTGGAGGCCCATGTAGTCGGGTGAAAACATATGTTAGGAACAGTGCCTTTTATCGAATGTAGAGGATAGATATGTCATGAAAAGTGTTGTATACTTGTTGAAATATGCATGGAAGAACGACAGGAAATTGTGTCTGATTACCTTTCTGAAAGTTTTTTTTGACGCGCTTGTGCCGCTGATTGATATTGCGGGAATCGGAGTGGTGGTGGACCTGCTGACGGAAGGAGCGGCGGCGGATTCTGTGATGAGGGCGATTATATGTTATGTCGTGTTTCATCTGGCGGCGGCTTTGGGCGGCAATGGGTTTGCGCTGGCGGTTGATTTGTGCCAGAGAAAATCCACGAATAAGGTGCAGTATCAATATGCTTGGGATTCTATTATAATGAACTATCATTATGTTCAGGACGGTTCTTTTCTTGATTTGAAGAAAAAGTCTATGAATGTCCAGCCTTCCTTTTATTTAAAGGATTTTGGGGCGTTTTTGGGATTTGCAGTAAAGTTTGCCGGGATTACCTATGCTTTCGCGCGGATTCGGCCGGAATTGGTACTGGTGCTGGTTCTTTTGTCCGTGATTCCGATTCTGCTTTCCTTTCGGCAGAAAAAGGCGGAAGCGGAGGTAAGGAAGAATTCCGTCAAATATGAGAGACGGGGCGACTATTTGTATAAGGCCATGACGGAGTATAAGTTTGCCAAGGATATCAGGATTTATTCCGGACAGGAAATGCTGGACAGGAAGTTTCGGGAGAGCCATGACCTTCTGCTTCGGAAAAGAAAGGAATTGTCTAGGAAAGCTCTACAGGTGAAAAATATATCTTTGGTATTTCAGGTGCTGCAGACGGCGGTAATGCTTTTGTATTTTACCCGTATGGTGTATATTGGCGGGATAACTCTTGGGGAATATTCTATTTTATTAAGCGCGACGGCGTTATTTGTGTCGCTTATCTTTCAGTTTTTCGATAATCTTGCAAGAATCAAACTAATATCGGAGTTTGTTTCCCTTCGTGAAAAGTATGACGCTTTTGTCCATGAGAACAGCAGTATTTATCAAAGCAATGAAAAAGTCCCGAAGGGCCGGGGGGACTTTGAAAGGTTTGATATTGTGTTTGAAAATGTAAGTTTTGCTTATCCGGGCAGGACGGAGAAGATTCTGGACAATATCAGCTTTCGGATCAAGGCTGGGGAGAGCATAGGGCTTGTGGGGCTAAACGGCGCCGGAAAGTCCACGATCATCAAGCTGATCGCCAGACTATATGAACCGTCCGAGGGGGCGATTAAAGTAAACGGGGTTGATATCAGGGAAATTCCCCTGAATGAGTACTGCGCAAAGATTGGGATTGTGCTTCAGGACTATTTTCTGTTTGCCTATTCCATTGAGGAAAATATTGTGTTCGGCGGGCCGGCGGATGAGAAAAGGGTAACGGACGTCCTTGAAAAGTCGGGTTTAAAGGAGAAGACGGACAGCCTGCCCAAAGGCAGCGCCACGTTTCTTTATAGGAAAATAAATAAGGATGGGATAGAGCTGTCCGGCGGGGAGGGACAGAAGCTGGCTCTGGCGAGGGCTTTATATAAGGATGCAAAGATGATGATACTCGATGAACCCACAAGCGCGCTGGATCCTATGGCAGAGTACAGGTTTTATCAAAGGATGAGGGAGCTGGTGGAGGGCAGGACGTCCCTTTTGGTTTCTCACAGATTGTATTCCACAAAATACTGCGACAGGATTCTGGTGCTGCAGAAGGGGAAAATTGTGGAAGAGGGCGCCCATGACGCGCTGTTGGAACAGAAGGGGATTTATGCGGATTTATTTTTCACGCAGGCAAAGATGTATCATCGGGAATGAATTTATAAGCCGACAGAATACTTTTAAGCCAGAAAAACATTCTGTAGGCCCAAACTTCTGATTTAGGCGTAACCGGACGCCGGATAAGAGGAAAGCTTATGAAGAAAAAGTGGGATCTGACGGTGGGGATATTTCGGTTGATTTGGAAATATCAGCCTTCTTATTATGCGATATCTGTTTTAAAAATTTTAGTTACATCGGCGCTGCCGCTGACGGCGGTGTGGCTGCCCAAGGGCATTATGGAGTGCCTGATTACAGGAAGGGATTATAGGGATGTGGCGGCGCTGATAGGGATTTATGCGGGGCTGCTGGCGGGGCTTGGGCTGGCGGATCATTTCCTGTCATATTATGAGGAAATTCGGATGATGCAGTTGAAAAATCGGCTGCAGCGGGAGATTGGGAATGCGGCAATGTATGCGAAGCTGGAAGAGATAGAAAGTGCGGCGTATCAGGAGGAAATCATGATGGCGGGCAGCATTTCCGGTGTGACAAACGTGATTCGCATTCTTCAGGAGCTGGGATCCTGCATCGTCACCATAGTCGGACTGGCCGGCGTTATCGTTTCGTTCAATGCTTTGTTTGTGGGGTTGATAGCGGCGGTATTGGCGGTGAAAGTCATATTTACAATGATACGGTTTTGCGCAATCGTCAAGGCCCGCATAGAGCAGGCGAGGAACGATAAGGTGGGCGCTTATCTCGAGTCTTTACAGTATTTTAATCAGGGGGCGCAGAAGGAAATCAGGGTGAATGCCCTTTATGATTGGTTTTTTGATAAAATGAAGGGCTTCAGGGACAGGATGGTGTCGATTCAGTTTGTGTTAATGAAACAGCATCAGATATTTGAGATGGTGAGCAGGTGTATTCTGGCGGTTCAGAATTTCATTATTTTGACGGTTCTCGCCAAATATTACATGGAGGGGCAGATTTCCATTGCGGACTTTACGATGAATTTCTCGGCCATAGGCACATTGTCGCTGACATTGTCGAGAGCTGCCGATCAGATGATGGAATATAATCTGCAGATGCTTAACTGTCGTGATTATAATAAGGTGGTAAATCCTGTCGGTCTGAGGGGAAGCGGCGATACGGCGGGCGGGGAGAAAAAGTCTGTGAACGGCTGGAATTCGGGCAGGAGAGATGGGAGCGGACAGGACTCGAAAGGGGAGAATTTTGACAGGAGAGGCGGGAGCGGACAGGACTCGAACGGCGCAGCTTTGTCTTCTGCGGCAGAACTGGAGGTGGTAGATGTCGTCTTCCGCTATCCGGGAACGCAGGCGGATATTTTGAAGGGCGTTTCGCTGCGGATTCGGGCGGGGGAAAAAATTATGCTTGTGGGGTATAACGGAGAGGGCAAGACCACTTTAATAAAACTGCTCTGCAAATTTTACAGACCTGATTCCGGACGGATACTGCTGGACGGAAAGGATATCTGGGAGATTCCCAACGAACAGTATTATCGGCAGATAGCCACTGTGTTTCAGGATTTCGCCCTGTTTGCTTTTACCATAAAGGAAAACATTCTGATGTCAAACGAGAAGGGGGATATTGGAGAGAGCATACGTCTGGCGGGCTTCGAGAGATATGTAAACGGACAGAAGGACAAGGAAAACACGCATATTACAAAGCTTTTTGACGATAACGGCGTGGAGCTGTCCGGCGGGGAAGAGCAGAAGCTTGCCATCTCGAGGGCGATTCAAAAGAATGCTTCCTTAGTGATTTTTGACGAGCCCACGGCCAGTCTGGATGTGAAGACGGAGAGCGAGGTGTACAGAACCTTTGCCGATATGACAAAGGGCATGACGTCCATTATTATCTCTCATCGACTTTCCATGGCGGATATCTGCGACAGGATTTTTGTGCTGGATAAGGGACGCATTGCGGAGAGCGGAAGCCATGGGGAGCTGATGGGGCAGGAGGGAATTTATGCAGCGATGTATCGCAGGCAGAGCGAGGCGTATGCCATGGGGCGCAAAAGATTAACATGATATGATGATTAAGACATTGGCGGCTATGCGCAATGATGATACAGTGATTTCAAATATGACGGAAAAGGAACCTTGGATATTGTCAAAAATCGGCCGGGGCGGCTGCGGGCGGCAGGACGGAAAGTATGCGGGAATTAACAAAAGGACGGGGGGAACGATGGAGAGTGATTATTTCAGTCTGTTCTGGGACACCGAAGAGAACTATGAGGAATGGCGCAGGGATATGGAAGGCGGGGAGGAAGCGTATATCGCGGATCTGAACCTGAGATATGTATATGAGGAAATATGCAGGCTGGGCAGATTTGGGGAACAGTATGATTTTGAACAGGTTTTCCTGCATCCATGCGGCAGGCTTTCAACGGTGCTGTGGCGAAAAGGGATCATGGAGCGGTTATATGAGAATTCCGCATTGTATGAAACGGCAGAAGGATCGGCTGAGGGAGTATCTGGTCATGCTGAGCGGGGCGGTTCCGGGCAGTTTCATACTGAATAAGGACAGGGATCAGGTATGCCGCAGCGTGGCGATTGGGCAGGAGGAGACGCCCGGAGAAGGATATACGGAAAAGCTGAAGCGGGCCGCCGTTTTTTTCTTAGGGGAATATGATTTTAATGTCAATGTGTACCAGAATATGGATATTACCTGTCTGGATAAACAGATTCAGCAGTACGCCTTCCGACAGCTGCCGCAGGCGGCGGAGGCAGGGCTTAGAAACAGCTGGCGGGGGCGTGTCTTGGAAACAGCAGATTACGTCATGGCGCACAATCGTCTTATGCGGAGGGGATAGAAGAAATGTTTGATTTTGATTTGCTGTATCCTTCCTGCGAGAAAAGGCAGGAGGGAAGAAAATGCGACAGGGTAAGCGAACGGCTGACGGAGGATCTGCAGCTGGAGGCATTGGTTGAGGGGGGAGTCCTAGGCAGGGAGCAATATGGCTGGATGCGCGAGGAAATCCGTTATCTGCCTTCGGACAGGGAGGTCATCCGCTATCGGCAGGCTGTTCTGACGGATCTGCTGAACAATCCGGATTTTATGGAGGACTGCATAAAGTTCTGCGGGCGGTTGAAGGACAATATCCCAAGGAAAAGGTATAATATCTGGGAGCGTCAGGCGCCGGTCTATAAGAATCTGGAGAATTATATCGAGCTTCTGAAGGAGAATTATCAGGTACTCTGCACGGCGGATTTCAGGGTGCGGAAGCTGTTTGAATCGGAAGTGCTGCGCAGGATGGTCAGTTTTCTGGAAGGGGAGGAGTACAAAGAGTATTTAAAGGAAATCATTGGACTGCTGGGGGAGGTTCTGGCGGCGGGGGCCGTCGGGTATCGGGCGGAGTATACGTATGGGCAGGTGTTGAAATCGGTGAGGATAGAGCGCCTTTATCCGGAGAATACTTACCGGATGAAGGAAACGGGGGTGCTTCGGAAAAAAGCGGTGATTGATGAGGGGCATTTGATAAAGGCGGGGGAAAACCTGATTCTGCGCAATAATATGGACGAGATTTACGCCAAGACCATTGTGCGTCTGTGCGATTTCGCGTCCAGATTAAACAGTGCTCTTGTGGGGGCGTTTAAAAGGCTTGAAAGGGAGCTGTCTTATTATCGGGCGGGAATCGAATTGTATCATATGTACCGGAAATTAAGGATTCCGGCATGTCTGCCGCAGGCGGCCGAAGGCGGCGCGGTGTTTCGGCAGCTGTATCCCGTCCGTCTGCTGGTGGAATGTTACGGGCAGGGGGATTGGCGCCGGGCGGGAGAGATTCAGGGCAATGACTATTCCGACGGGGAGGGCAGGACGGTGATTATCACGGGCTTTAACAGCGGAGGCAAGACTACGTTCCTTCAGGCGGCGGGAAGCGCCCAGATTTTGATGCAGCTTGGATTTCATGTCCCGGCGGTTTCCTATGAGGCGGCTCCGGTTTCTTATATCGGGAGTCTGTTTGCCAATGTGGAAGATATCCATACGGTGCATGGGAAGCTGGAACAGGAGCTTTTGGATATCCGAAGGATGGCGGGGCAGGTAAGGAGGGGCAGCCTGCTTTTGATGAACGAGATTCTGGCCACGACCTCGGAGGAGGGGACGGAGATTATGGCGGAGGGGGAGTGTGCCGTCAATTATGTGACGGAGCAGTATCCGGAAGATGACGGCAGCGTCAGGAAAACGCACCGTATCATACGGGGCAGGCCGGAAAAGGAGATTTTTGAGAGGGAGCTTGTGCGGCGTTATTTACAGGGAGAAAATTCGGCGGATGCCGATGACGCTTGAAAGAAGAAAGAATTATGGAAAATATGGCATTGGTTATTGTGAATGGCATGGGAATCGGGAAATGACGAGGGGAATATGGTATGACAGGCCGCGGCGCCGACGGTTTTGGATTTATTTCGGATAGAGATTCCCGAGTCTTGGGAAGAAAGCGTGATTGCTGAAAGCTGAAATGAATATTTTGTCATAATCGAGTGTTTTGCTTATATTTTCTTAAGGAAATTTATGAAATCTTTGGTGGAAACTTTTGCAGAAAGTGTTACAATAAGGGTATCACGTTGGTCAGCCTTACCTGCCTATATCATTTATAGGAAAATTGAGCTGACCAACGTAAATAAAGGACAACGCATAAGGAGGATTAAGATATGGATTTGTTTAATAAGGCCGCAAAGGCGGCAAGAGAAGTGGGAAACAGTGTGGTAAGCATGGGGAATGCCATCAGCGGCGTTTCTAAGGAGCAGACGGAGCTGGCCAACCTAAAGATTCAGAAGTCGGTAGTGGAGAGGAAGATGGAGGGCCAGTACGCGGAAATCGGTAAGAAATATATCGCGTATGTCTCCAATACCTCCAATACCAGCCCCTTTGATGTGCAGGAGGTTCTGGACGCCATGCAGCCGAATCTGGAGAAAATCGCGGAGATAGACGCCCAGATTGCGGAGAAGGAAAGGGTGATCAAGGAGAACAATGCGGAGCGCGACAGAAAGAGGGCGCAGGAGCAGTATGAGGCGGAAAAGAGGAAATTAGACAGGGCGAAGGAGCTGGATGTGATCACGGAAGCGGAGTACGACGAGAAGCTGGCGGCGGCTCAGAAGAAGCTGGATAATTTTGAACTTCTCCGCAGAGTGGAAATGCAGTATGATATGGATATTATTACAAGGGAAGAATACGAAGAGAAGATAAGATCGATTCTTCAATAAGGGAGCGGGAAGGGCAGGAAGGACGCGAAAGGCCAAGAAGGACGCGCAAGGCCCAAAGAGGCGCGGAAGGCCAAGAAGGAGCCGCTTCCATGAAGGAATGAGAAAGACGGACGTAGAACCGGCGACATGTGCCAACAAAAAACTTGAGGAGAGTTTTGGCTGGCAGGGCAGGACAGTGAAATCTTCGCGGAGCGGGGATGGCTGTCTGCGGATACGCTGGCGGGATACGTCCGTTTTTTGTAATGCCAGCCATGGGCGCTTTGGGGGAGCAGGAATGAAGCACGGTCATGGGCCGTATTTGATGAGAGGAAGCGGAATATGCTTTGATAGAATTCACGCATATCGGAAACGGCATGGCATGAGCGGCCGGAAAAGCCGTCGCAAAAGCGTTCGGCAGAAAAAGCGGCCGAAGGATTTATCGGCTGAGCGGTCAGAAAATTAATTGGCAGAGCGGTTTTAAGTTATCGGAAGAACGGCACGGTATATGGAGGTGGGATGGTGGCAAGGACAGCGGCAATCGGAGTGCAGGATTTTGAAAGGATGATTGTCAATCATTACTTTTATGTGGACAAGACATATTTTATAAAGGAATGGTGGGAGAGCGGAGACAGCGTAACGTTGATTACCCGGCCCCGCCGCTTTGGCAAGACTCTTGCGATGAGCATGCTTGAGCGTTTTTTTTCCGTGAAGTATGCCGGGCAGGGAGATGTGTTTGAAGGTCTCGATATTTGGAAGACGGAGGAATACCGCGGGATACAGGGAACCTTTCCTGTGATCAGCCTTTCGTTTGCAAACATCAAGGAAACCGATTTTTACTCGGCCAGACGGAAAATGAATGAGGCGCTGGTGGAGCTTTATGAGAAGAATTCTTTTTTAAAGCAGAGCGGCCTGCTGGGAGATAAGGAAATAGAGTATTTTGACAGGGTTTCGGTGGATATGGATGATACCACCGCGTCTTTGACCCTGCATCATCTGTCGGATTATTTGAGCCGTTATTATGGGAAAAAGACAATTATACTGCTGGATGAGTATGACACGCCCATGCAGGAATCAATTTCTTATTCAGAGAATAAGAAATATGTGGGAGGATACTGGGCGGAACAGGTATCCTATATAAGAAGCCTGTTCAATGCGGCGTTTAAGACGAATCCCTATCTGGAACGGGGTATGATGACCGGCATCACACGGGTGAGCAAGGAGAGTATTTTTTCGGATTTGAATCATCTTAAAGTGGTGACGACAACTTCAGATGAATATGAGACGGCCTTTGGCTTTACGGAACAGGAAGTTTTTGCCGCAATGGATGAATTCGGGCTTACGGAACAGGAAAAAGTGAAGTTCTGGTATGATGGGTTTACATTTGGCAGGGTGACGGATATATACAATCCATGGTCCATATTGAATTATCTGGATACGGGGAAAGTGGCGGCATATTGGGCAAATACCAGTTCAAACAGCTTGGTGGGAAAGCTGATTCGCGAGGGGAGCAAGGGAGTAAAGCAGAATTTTGAAAGCCTGTTGAACGGGAAATCCATCACTGCATCCATCGATGAGCAGATTGTATACAGCCAGCTGAACGGCAGCCAGAATGCGGTATGGAGCCTGCTGCTTGCAGGCGGATATTTGAAGGTGTTGTCAGTGGATGACGCCGCCATGATAGAGGGGCTTGGGAAAATACAGTATGAACTGGCATTGACCAATCGGGAAGTGCGGATGATGTTTGAATCCATGGTAAGGGACTGGTTTAACGGCAGTTCGGAGGATGATTACAATGATTTTATCAAGGCGCTTTTGAGAGACGACAGGAAGCTGATGAATATCTACATGAATAGAGTGGCGCTGGAGACGATCAGCTATTTTGACAGCGGCCGTCGGCCCTCCGATAGCGAGCCGGAGAGGTTTTATCATGGTTTTGTGCTGGGGCTTTTGGTGGAGCTTCGCGGGAGGTATGTCATAACGTCTAATCGCGAGAGCGGCTACGGACGGTACGATATTATGCTGGAGCCGAAGGAACAGGATGACGCGGCGATGGTGATTGAATTTAAGGTGTTTGACCCTGAGGAAGAAAAGACATTGCAGGATACGGCGGCGTCGGCGCTGCGGCAGATTGAGGACAGGGAATATGAAAGCTGGCTGCTGGGCAGAGGAATCGGGAAGGAGCGCATCCGCAGGTATGGGTTTGCGTTTCAGGGGAAGAAGGTTCTGATTGTTGGGGGGTAGTTCGACTGAAAGAGGAGTGTAAAACAATTTTTTGCAAAAATAATAGCATGTTTGCTGCTTTCATGATATAATAAATCCATATTGATGGCCGGAAGCGGCCGAATGGCCATCCATACCATGATTGAATTGTAATCATTGCAAAATAAATCCATATTGATGGCCGGAAGCGGCCGAATGGCCATCCATACCATGATTGATTTATAATCATGGTATAATCTGTTCAGACCATGGTGTTTATGGCCTGTTGTTTCATATGTTGTTCTATGTCATTCTGACATGCGAATGATTTGCAGCAGAAATTTGATTGAGGTGAAGTATGGAGTATAATTACATAGAGAAACGGTACAATGTAATGGGGCTTTCCTCGATTGAGGCATTTGCCGGTATTAAGGGCGGAATGAACGGAAACTGCAAGGACGTCTATTTTCTCAGAGCCATAGGAGCCAATCATACCTTTTTAAAAGATGTGGAGCATATGGATGAGGTTCAGACCGGCAGGATGCGGCTTGGGCAGTGCGTTTACAATAGAGTCGGGGCGTTTCCTAAAAATATCGGAGCGGATGCGGCGGCGCTGTATATGAACTGCTGGCAGAAGTGGGTGGACGCGGGAAGGACAAGGCTTTATACCAAGAAGCTGGATGAAAATGCGGGGATGGGAGAACTGCTTGGCGCAGCCTGCAAAAAGGTGTTGGAAGCGTACCGTTCCTGCAATGCGAATCTAAATGATTCCATAGAAAAAAACTTTGTTGTGAAACTGCTGTACTGGCTGGATGAGCTGGCATATGAGTATTTGAGCGGATGGAATCCCAAGCAGTCCATGAAGTTTGTGGCACAATGCGTTGTCAAAGAGCAGGAGTATTTTTTCTGTTATCTATTGACATTACTGGGGATAGATGTTCTGCTGCTGCAGAGTGAGGCTGATATTGACGAGAAGCTGGAGAGACTGCATTTGTCCAAGCAGCTTGTGCTGGGAGAAAAAGGAGCGGCGCCGCTGGAGGCCTATACAAGAGAAAAATGGGCCGTCGGCAGGAGCGGTTCCGGCATGGTTTCTCAGGGGAGCGGACAAGTTCGGGCGGCGGCGCCGTCTTCACAGAGGCCCCGGGTAATCATTCCACCGAATCACCGTGGAACGGCAGGTAGAGCCGGAGGAAATATGGGGCCGGGAGACGGAATGTCAGGAAACACCGGAATAGATGCGAATTCGGGAGGCGGAACGTTAGGAAATGCCGGTGAAAATCCGGATCCGGGAGGCGGAAGGTTAGGAAGCGGCGGCAGAAATATAGGTTCGGGAAACGGAATGTCAGGAAACGCCGGGAGAAATACGAATTCGGGAGGCGGTACGGCAGGAAGCTCCCCGGGTTCAGGAGCCGGAGCATCTGGCAGCACGCCATGGGACATAAGGCGCCCGGCAGCGGGAACCGCCGGGGGCGGACGGACAGGCATGTCGGCGCAGAACCAAGCCGCCGCGCAGGAGCTGGATTTTGAAGAGCTGGCGCTGAGGGCCTCTTCGGTGGTGATGATAGCCATACACGACAGAAACGGCGATATCATGGGAAGCGGTTCCGGCATTATGATTGGGCGGGAGGGCTATATTCTCACCAACGACCATGTGGCCAGAGGCGGGAAATATTATTCCGTGAGAATAGAAAATGACGAAAACATGTATAAAACCGACGAAATCATCAAATATAACTCCCTGCTGGATCTTGCGGTAATCCGCATTGACCGGAAACTGCAGCCCCTGCCCATATACCGCGGGAGCAGGCCGCTGGTGAGAGGCCAGAAGGTGGTGGCCATCGGAAGCCCTCTGGGATTGTTTAATTCGGTGTCCGACGGCATTATATCGGGATTTCGGAGGATGAACGATGTGGATATGATTCATTTCACGGCGCCCATTTCCCATGGAAGCTCCGGCGGCGCGGTGCTGAATATGTACGGGGAAGTGATCGGCGTCAGCACGGCGGGGATTGACGAGGGGCAGAATATCAATCTGGCGGTGGGATACGAATTTATCAATACATTTATCAGAGGATTTCAATAAAATATCGTCCTTTTTGGATCAGCTCATTTCTTAAAAACAGACGGTGATTGAACCGATTCTTTTTAGACGGCGATACGTATAGAAAGCGGAGTGTCTGCGATCAGCCGCGCCGACGGACTGGGTATGTGGAATAGTTTATGGGAATACTCATTTGAAAAGGAAAGAAAACATTTAGCGAATGGAGAAGAACAAAAATGAAGGATCATGAAAGGAAATTTAAAGTATCTTTTAATTCACCTGTGATTTTAACTTTTACCATCGTCTGCGCCGTAACCTTGCTGCTGGATTACATAACCAAGGGATATACAAATGCGCATCTCTTCAGTGTCTACCGTTCCTCATGGACAAACCCGCTCACATATGTGCGCTTATTCGGGCATATTGTGGGACATGGGGGAATGGAGCATTTTATGGGAAACATCATGCTGATTCTGGTAGTCGGCCCCATGCTGGAGGAAAAATACGGCTCCTCCAATATTTTGTTTGTGATTCTGTCCACGGCGCTGGCAACTGGCATTGCCCATTTGATTTTTATGCCGGGGTACGCCCTGCTGGGGGCCAGCGGCGTGGTGTTTGCATTTATCATGCTATCCTCTTTTACCTGCATCAAGGAAAAGGAGATACCGCTGACGTTTATCTTGGTGGCGGTGCTGTACATAGGGGAGCAGATTTATCAGGGAATATTTGTGGACAGCAATATCTCCAATCTGTCCCATATCCTTGGAGGGCTTGTGGGCTCCGGGCTCGGATTTGTCATGCACAAGAATAAAATGAACCGATATTAATTAAAAACAGTATCCCTTCGGACAGCGCCAGCGTACAGAAAACGAGCTGTGGAAGGCGCGCCGGGAGGAAGGATGCGGAACTGGAATAAAAATGTTTGAACATAAGGCGCTTGGCAGTTTGGACGATTATTTTTTAGAATATGGAAAACGCCGGGAACAGGGTGTATACTTTTACAGAATTAACGGGTATAATGACCATATCAGGGAATTTCTTGCGCGCTATTATGAAGAAGCCAGAAGGACGGGTGCGGTGATAGAGGGCAGGATTCCCAATCCGGACGAAAAAAATTTGTCGTATTATGAAGAAATCATGGGAATGCAGTTTCAGCTCAGCATGGGATTTCTGCTGGCCAGTCTGAAAAAGTGGCTTCCAAGGATGAGCGATTATCAAAGGAATAATGTGGCGGCCGCCATATACGATACCTTGGAGGCCATGCGCAGGGAGGGAAAAAACGACAATATGCTGCGCAACGCCTATATTAAGTTTATGTGCTGGCTGTATTATAAATTTGAGCGGGTTGTCAATCAGCTGGGAGAGAATCGGATTCCCAAGATACTATATGAAGGCACAGTCAGCAATTACGAGCTGAAGCTGCTATGCATCCTTTCAGGTGCCGGATGCGACGTGGTGCTTCTGCAGTATCAAGGAGACGGCGGATACTGCGCGCTGGATCGGGATTCCAAGCTGTCAAGGAAGCTGGAACTGCCCGGAATGGGAGAATTTCCCGCAGGCTTTTGTATGAAGACCCTGAGAAAAGAGCTGGAAGAGAGGGCGAACGCTGAAAGGCTTTACGGCACGCCGCCAAAGTATAGCAGCTGTACGAACGCATGGATTGAGGGAAAGGGCCTTGAGGATGTATTGAAACCCGTGCAGGCAAGGGGCGGGGACGAGAGATTTTTCTACAACTGCTTCCTGCGCATGGAAGGCGTGGAGGATAAGCTGACTTATAAAAACGAGCTGTACCAGTTCCAGCTGGAAATGGCGGGCTCGGGCAGGAAAATGGTCATTGTGGAATCGGAGATATCGCCTCCGTCCAATGAAGAAATCAACGGAATCAAAAGAAAGCAGTACAGGGATGTGAACCAGCTGATTGCCGACCTTTCGGCCAATATTATCTATGCGCCCAATATGGAGCTTCAAAGAATCATGCGGAAGGCTTTTACGGATACGGTGCTGGAGGAATCCCGAAGCGTGGGCGGCAATCTGAATCGGCTGATAAACAGGACGATTTACCTGCTGTGCTGGCTGAAACGTTTTCAAGACGGATTGTTTCAAAAATGGGAGAGTCCGCAGGTGGGCTGCTTTGTCTATCTGGGGGGCTGCAGGAACGAAAACGAGGCTTTTTTCCTCCGCTATTTGAGCAGGCTTCCGGTGGATGTGGTGATACTGGTTCCGAATTTAAACAAAAAGTGCTGTCTGGAAGCGGGTAATCTGTATGAGATGCATTTTACGGAATCCCTGCAGGTGGAGAGGTTTCCAAGGGAAAATGCGGATCTGCAGCTGTCCACCGCCGCATATCATGCGGAGCGGGAGCTGGACACCATCATGTATCAGGACACCGGCATGTACAGAAGCCAGCAGTACCAGAAGGGCGTATCCGCGGTGCTGCAGTCAATTTATGAGGAAATTGCTATTTTATGGGATCAGGAGCTTCGATACAGGCCGAATTTTAACGTGACGGATGCGGTGGTGACAATGCCCGTGATTTACGCAAAGGTATCGGGCGTGAAGGACGGGCAGGTACAGCCCTATTGGGCGGAGATTAAGAAGCTCTTGACGCCGGATACGCTGGTCATCAAGGGCGCGCCCTATCTGCGGCCCGAGGATCCCAACCCGGTCAGGGCCTATGCGGCGGGCTTTCTAAAGAACGGGAGGCTTCTGCGGTCAAAGATCAAGTCCCATTCCTGCTACACCTACGGCGTTCTGCGGGAAGAGGTTCAGGAGCATATTTTGGATAAGCTGCAGCTGCTGCTGGATCGGAAAATGGTGAAGGGGATTTATCAAAACGGCACGGAATACACGGCCATCGCAACGGTACTGAACCTGAATAAAGATATTCTGCGCCTCATGCAGAAATTTGATTTTACCAAAAAGAATCCTAAAATCGTGTACATCAACACTTCGGAGGCGGTGCTTTCCCTAGAAGACAGCATACTGACGGCTTTTCTTAGTCTGGCGGGATTTGATATTGTGTTCTATGTGCCTACCGGGTATCAGTGTGTGGAAAGATATATGAACAGCAGGGGTATGGAGGAGCATCAAATAGGCGAATATCTCTATGATTTGAGCATTCCCGATTTTGATACGATTTCTATAAAATCGCGCCGTTCATGGCGTGAAAAGATATTTAAGAGAGGAGACTAAAGCATGGGATTGGATTTTACAAAGACGGCACAGCCGACGCAGTCAGGGGTGATGTCGGAGCTTGCCGCGGGGCCGGAGGCAAAGAATGAACTGACGGTGGTGGAGAGTTACGACATTGTGGCGGACAGGGAGCAGATGAATCTGCAGCTGGTAAACTCGCCGGAGGTGGACGCGCTGGTCAGCACTATTGAAATCGACAACTTGGAAACCATCGTATCCTTCGGGGCGGAGGCGGCGGAGGGAATCTCCAAGGCGTCGGATGTGGTGCTAAACAGCATGAATATGTCTCAGCTGGACGAATCCAGTGAGATGCTGAGTACTCTGGCAAAGATAATGGAGAAATTTGATATTGATGAAATCAGGGATAATCCCAGCTTGTTCGGAAAGCTGTTCGGCAATCTGAGAAAGCAGCTGGACAAGATTCTAAGCAAATATCATACCATGGGCGAGGAAGTGGACAAGATTTACGTACAGCTGAAGCAGTATGAGGCGGAGATCAAACAGTCCAACCGGAAACTGGATCAGCTCTTTGACGCCAATGTGGAATATTATCATCAGCTGGTCAAGTACATTCTTGCGGGAGAGCAGGGGTGCAGGGAGCTGGAACAGTATATTGCCAAGAGAGAGAAGGATATGGAGACCACAGGGGATTCTTCCATACAGTTTGAGCTGCAGAGTCTCCAGCAGGCGTTGATGATGCTGGAACAGAGAACACAGGATCTGCGCACGGCGGAGAGCGTGGCCATGCAGTCCGTCCCCATGATTAAGACCATGGAATTCAGCAATATGAACTTGGTGAGGAAGATTAATTCCGCCTTCATCATCACGCTTCCGGTATTCAAGCAGGCCTTGGCTCAAGCGATTATGCTGAAACGCCAGCGCATTCAGGCGGAAGCAATGTCGGCGCTTGACGCTAAGACAAATGAGATGCTGATTAAAAATGCACGCAATACGGTGGAACAGTCAAAGCTGACGGCACAGCTGGCTTCCGGAAGCTCCATTAAGATAGAGACCTTGGAGACCACATGGAAGACCATTGTAAACGGCATCGACGAGACCAGACAGATTCAGGAAAAGGCTAGAAAGCAGCGTGTGGAGGATCAGGCAAGGCTTGAGAACATAAAGACGGAATTTAACCAGAGATATCATATGCCGGATGCGAAATAAGGCAGGCGGCAGATTTATCATAAAAAGGAGGGCAAAACTATGCCGATTAATTTATCAAAAGGACAGAAAGTAGATTTGACAAAAGGGAATCCCGGATTGAAGAAGATTATGGTAGGTCTGGGATGGGATGTGAACGCGTTTGATTCAGGCGCGGATTTCGACTTGGACGCGGCCGCTTTTATGACGGGCGATAACGGGAAATGTCCCACAGAAAAGGAATTTGTATTTTACGGAAATCTGGAGCATCCCAGCGGCGCCGTAAAGCATATGGGCGATAACCTGACCGGTGCGGGCGAGGGAGACGACGAACAGATTGAAGTGGATTTGACCCAGATACCCGCAAATGTGTCCAAAATTGCTTTTACGGTGACGATTTATGACGCGGAGGTCAGACGCCAGAATTTTGGACAGGTATCCAATGCGTTTATCCGAATCGTCGATGAAGTTACAGGTCAGGAGTTAATCCGTTATGATTTGGGCGAGGACTTTTCCATCGAGACGGCGATTGTGGTAGGCGAGCTGTACAAGAATAACGGCGAGTGGAAATTTAACGCCATCGGCAGCGGCTTCCAAGGCGGACTGGCGGCATTGTGCGGACATTACGGCATTGAGGTGGCATAGTCGGCGCAGAGAACGGAACAAGTTCCCGCAGACGGGAACTATAATAGGAGGTAATCATGTCAGTTTCTTTAAAAAAAGGACAGAAGGTCAGCCTGACGAAGGACAATCCGGGGCTGAGCAAAGTGGTAGTGGGTCTGGGCTGGGATGTGAACCAGTTTGATACAGGCGGAGATTTTGATCTGGATGCGGCTGCATTCCTATTGACAGACAGCGGCAGGGTATCCGGCCAGCAGGATTTCGTGTTCTATGGCAATCTGGTGCATCCCTCCGGAGGCGTGCAGCATATGGGCGATAATCTGACGGGCGCAGGAGAAGGGGATGACGAGCAGATTAAAATCGATCTTTCTCAGGTTCCTGCCAACATCACCAAGATTGCGTTTACCGTGACCATATATGAGGCGGAAAGCAGACGTCAGAATTTTGGCCAAGTCAACAATGCGTTTATCAGGATTTATAACGAAGCCAATGGAGAAGAGCTTCTGCGCTATGATCTGGGAGAGGATTTCTCCATTGAAACGGCGGCCGTTTTCGGGGAACTGTATAAAAACGGGGACGAGTGGAAATTCAATGCGATCGGCAGCGGTTATCAGGGCGGTTTAGCCGCATTATGCGCAAACTTCGGAGTGGAAGTAGACGGGTGATGAAAAAGAAGCGAAAACGGAATGTATCATCCGGATATATTTGGAGGAAGCTTCCACGGTGCCCTTTGCAGATGAAGTGTTCTTCCATGTGCGGTCGCTGACAGTGCAGGAACAATAATTTTATTAGGAGAAAATAAATATGGCTATTAATCTACAAAAAGGACAGAAAGTAAATCTTACAAAGAAATCTGCGGAAGGCTTAGGCGAGATATTGGTCAATTTGAACTGGAATACCGGTAAAAAGGGCTTTCTCTCCGGATTGCTGGGAAGCGGAGGAATCGACTTAGACTTGGGCTGTCTGTATGAGATGAAGGACGGACGAAAGGGGGCGGTTCAGGCGCTTGGAAATGGCTTTGGATCCCTTCAATATCCTCCGTTCGTCTCGCTGGATGGCGACGACAGGACGGGCGCTGCTGCGGCAGGGGAGAATCTGAGGATAAACGGCAATAAAATTGCCGAAATCAGAAGGATTCTTGTCTACACCTTTATTTATGAGGGAATCGCAAACTGGAAACAGGCGGACGCTGTTGTGACAATTAAATATCCCGGAGCAGAGGACATCGTTGTGCGCATGGATGAATTTAATTCCAAAGATATTATGTGCGGGCTGGTTCTTTTTGAAAATCGCAATGATGAAACCTTCAGCGTGGAAAAAATCGTCCGTTTCTTCAGAGGGCATGAGGAGCTGGATCGGGCGTTTGGCTGGGGCATGAACTGGAAACCGGGGCGGAAGTAAGAACGGGCGGCGAACCGAATGCTGTAAAACAAATTGCCGTCGTCGGCCCAGAGTTCCGTAAGCGGCGTGAGCGGCTGTGAACGGTTTAAGCAGCCGTTAAGGATAATGAAATGGAATCAGTAACGGTCCGGATGCAGCGAGGACTGTTACTGAACTGAAATGGAGGAAGCAATGTCAGTTAGTTTGCAAAAAGGACAGAAGGTCAGTCTGTCCAAGGATAACGCAGGGCTGTCCAAGGTGATTGTGGGCTTGGGCTGGGATGAGGTACAGAGAAAGACAGGATTCTTTGCGCCTAAGCCCCAGCCCATAGACTGTGATGCGTCGGCCCTTGCGTTAATCAACGGAAAACTGGTCTACAAGGAAGATGTGGTCTATTACGGCAATCTTCGCCATCCTTCGGGAACCATAGAGCATATGGGGGACAACCTGACCGGAGCAGGGGAAGGGGACGACGAGCAGATTGTAGTGGATCTTGCCCGGATTCCGGCAGAGTATGACAAGATTGTACTGGTGGTAAATATTTATCAGGCGGTGCAGAGAAAACAGCATTTTGGGATGATTCAAAACGCGTTTATCCGACTGGTCAATGCGGCCAATAACACGGAGATGTGCAAGTATAGCCTGACCGATGATTATTCCGGAATGACCGCGATGATATTTGGTGAAATTTACCGTCATAATGGAGAGTGGAAGTTCAATGCCATCGGTCAGGGAACGAATGATCCCGGCTTGGGCGAACTGACCAGAAGGTATATGTAACCAAAAGTGCCCGGCGCCAGTCCACATGGGATCTGCGGCAATAGAATTTCTGAAAAGAGGGAGTTCTGGTGCTGACGACTATAGAATGTTCAGGATTGGAAATGCTATAGGCATCGACTTTAATTTTACAACGGAAAGGTATGGAAAAAAGATGAAATTTCAAGGACTTTCAGATCAGGAAGTGCAAAGTTCCCGAGAAAAACATGGTTCTAACGCGATCCCTGAATCTGAACCTACTACTTTTTGGGAGGCGTTTAAGGAAACCTTCGGCGATCCCATGATCAGGATACTGCTGGTGATTGCGGCAATCATGATCGCAATGTTCTTCTTACATTATGCGGAAATATACGAGCCGCTGGGCACCATTGTGGCCGTGCTGATCGTGGCTTTTGTGTCGGCGAAGACAAGCGTGGCCAGCGATACAAAGTATCGTCAGCTGAAGGACAGCACCAAGAAGGACACCTGTAAGGTATACCGTAACGGCATGGTCACTGTGATAGAAGTGGACGATGTGGTTGTGGGAGACAATGTGCTGCTGCAGTCCGGCGACAAGATTCCCGCGGACGGCATCCTTGTGGACGGCGATATCCGGGTGGACAACTCCGCGTTGAACGGCGAGGCGGAGGAGTGCAAGAAAAATGCGGCGCAGGGGCATGTGGAGCTGCCGGATGAGATTACCGGAGATACCTTTGTGGATCAGTACTCCCTTTTCAGAGGCGCCGTGGTTTTTGACGGCGAGGGTATTCTTGACGTGCGCAAGGTGGGCGTGAAGACCATGATGGGCAAGATGGCCGAGGAAATGCAGGAGGACGAGCCGGATTCGCCTTTGAAGGTAAAGCTGGCGAAGCTGGCGAATCAGATATCCACCTTCGGTTATATCGGCGCGGTGATCATTGCTGTTCTGTATGTCATTTTCTTTGTCATGAACGCAGGCGGTGTTTCCGCATATCTGGCAACAGGGTGGTCTCAGATTCTTCAGGATGTAGTCCGCGCCGTATCGCTGGCGATTGTAATTATTGTGTGCGCCGTTCCGGAAGGCCTGCCGCTGATGATTTCACTGGTGCTGATGCAGAATACCAGCAAGATGCTGGATCACAATGTGCTGGTGCGCAAGGCGGAAGGTATCGAGACGGCGGGTTCTTTGAATATTCTGTTCAGCGATAAGACAGGTACCATTACCAAGGGTATGCTTGAAGTGGTGGAATTTTTCACGGCCCAAGGAGAGACCATTCCCTTAAGCGAACTGAAAAATCACGGGAAGGTCAAAGGGCTTGTGGACGTGGCCATCGGCAAGAATACGGCGTCCATGTTTGACGCTTCCCACAAGGTTATCGGCGGCAATGCAACGGATCAGGCGCTGATGAAATTCATCGGAGAAGATACCTTTAACCTGCTTGTAAACAATAAGGAATGTGAAGCCGATAAGTCACAGGGCTTTAACTCGGCTAACAAATTCAGTCAGGTGCATATTAAGAGTATGGGCAGAACCTTCTATAAGGGTGCGCCGGAGAAAATGATTGCCGCCGCAAAAAAGGCTTTGGACAAGGACGGCAATGAAACTGAGTTAGACTTTGAACAGCTGAACGACAAAATTAACGAACTGGCTTCCAGAGCCATGAGAGTGCTGGCATTCGGCTATTCCACAAAGGAGCTTGTGGAAAACCGGATTAACGACGATGTGGTGCTGATCGGACTGGTGGCAATCCGCGACGACGTAAGACCGGAAGCAAAGGACGCCATCCGCGAGGTGCAGGAGGCGGGCATTCAGGTGGTCATGATCACCGGAGACAGGCTGGAGACGGCGGTATCCATTGCGGAAGACGCGGGCCTTATCAAGAGCGAATCCGACAGGGCGCTGACCTCCGCGGAGCTGAACAGCATGAGCGACGATCAGGTGAAGGCAATTATCAAGGATATCAGGGTGATTGCAAGAGCGCTGCCCACGGACAAGTCCAGAATGGTCAAGCTCTGTCAGGAGATGAATCTTGTGGTGGGCATGACGGGAGACGGCGTGAACGACTCTCCGGCGCTTAAGAGAGCGGATGTGGGCTTTGCCATGGGAAGCGGTACGGAGGCGGCCAAGGAGGCTGGCAAGATTGTAGTATTGGATGACAATTTTAAATCCATTAAAGACGCCATTTGGTACGGCAGGACCATTTATCATAATATCCTGAAGTTCTGCAAGTTCCAGCTGGTCATTAACGTGGCGGCAGTGGTTGTCAGCGCCATAGCGCCGTTCTTCGGCGTGGACGAGCCGCTGAAGGTAACGCACCTGCTCTTTGTGAATCTGGTGATGGACGGACTGGGAGCTATCATGCTGGGAAATGAACCTGCATTAGAGAAATATATGAAGGAAAAACCCAGAAGAAGGGATGAGAGCATTGTCAGCAGGAAGATGATGGCTCAGATTGTGACTATGGGAGCATGGCTGACCTTTATCAGCTTCCTGTATCTGAAGCTGCCGTTCTTTATCAATTTATTTGATAATGAGGCGCAGCATTTGACAGGATATTTTGTATTGTTTATTGTGAGCGCGCTGTTTAACGGATTTAATGTAAGGGACGACGGCTTCGGAATATTCAAGGGCCTCAATGAAAATACAGGATTCCTTAAGGTGTTCTTTGTCATTATTCTTGTTCAGGCGGCCATTGTAAACGCCGGGCTGATTCCGGTGCCTGTCTTCACTTGGATTGGCAATATGTTCAGCTGTGTGCCTTTCGGCATTATGGGCTGGATTGCGGTGGTGCTGCTGGCATTGACCATGATACCTGTGGATATGCTTCGCAAATGTATTGTGGGAAGAGAATAGTGTGAAAAAAGCGACGAGAGTTAGTGTGAGAAGAATTTTTCGTCCGGATTTGTGATTCCGCGAAGTGGAATCAGGGAAGCCGGTGAGAAAAGAATAGTACGGCAGTATAAGAAAGGCTTAGCTTGTGCGGAGTCGGCATGCTGGGGAGATGTTCCTCAAAGCGTGACGGCTCCGCTTTTATGTCCACGGAGCATGGATTCCATGTTCCATGCAACATGAACCAAGCCGCTTTGAATTTGGTTTGACGTATGCCGCGAGGCGGATGCCTTCGTGCCTCGTCTGCAAAGCCATGCCCGAATGGATGCTTGACAAGTTTCGCAGAACGTCGGTCTTCTATTCCTGCATCGGCAATTCGATTTTTACACAGAACCCCCCATGGGAACCGTGCTCGATTACGGCGCTGCCGCCGTGAGCCGCCGCAATCTGTTTTACAATGAGCAGTCCCAGCCCATGGCGCTGCTCCCTTATATTTTCATCGCAGACCATATAGTGGGGGGCTTTATTTAGTTTTTCTATCTGCTCGTCCGAAGCGCCAACACCGTCGTCGGCAGTCATGATGATGCAGCTGCCGTTTTGGGCCGCAAGGTTTACAAAAATATGGCAGCCCTGTTCGTTATGGCTGATACTGTTCCAAATCAGATTGCTGACTGCCCGCCTTATCAAATCCCTGTCCGCGTTTACGGGACAGTAAGTCAGGGTGTCCTCTGTTTCCCATATAATTGGGTGTCTGTCGTCCATATCCATATTCATAAAGTCAACCACGACTTGTCGGACAATCGCGATGATATTTTCTTTTTTGGGATGGATTGGCTGCATATTATATTCTAATTTGGATGCTAAATTAAGGTCGTTGATTAAATTCCGTATTCGCTCGCTTTGCTTTACGATAATCACGGCCTTTTGGCGTTCCTCGTCGGTTAAATGAGTATCTTCCGTTAATTGCCCCGCATACCCCATCACCATGGATAAGGGCGTTCTAATATCGTGGGATACTCCTGCGATCCAGTTTGCCCTTGCCGTTTCCTTTCGGCGAAGCTGAGCGTGCTGGGACTGTAGTATCTCCGAAGTCTTATTGATATTCAGCGCCAGTTCCGATAATAACCCCTTTTCCTTCACAGTGACAGGCTCTCCAGAAGACAGGTTCCGTATGCCGTTTACAATCGGCTTGATAGATTTTAGCAGTTTGGAATTTGCGGTAATATAAATGAGGAAAATCAACGCCAAATTAACTGCCAAAACACAGAGAATTGTCCATGGCAGGCGGGCAATCAGGTAATAATCCCAGCTTGGCCACATATGCTTCCAAAAGCTGTCTTTGGGGTAGCCCAGCACCACCAGCCCGTGTTCGGATGCGCCTGTGAAAGTCGGGTATCCGTCGATATAGCCGCGAGTGAGACTCGCGATATCCGATAGCGTGTAGGATAGAGGTATTGATTCCGGTAAATTATCGGTCTGCCATAGTACCTGTCTTGTCTCGTTGTCTATAAGGACTGCCCAGACATTGGAGGCTTTTAATTCAAGGGCTATAGGATCGGGTAGAAAAAGCCCGCCTTCATTCGTCTGTCTTAACGCCTCCGCAGTTTCCTCCGCGGTTTTCCAAGGATGGACGTTAGGCGCTTGATTGGCGGCAAGGGAGGCAAACAGAATAAAGTTTAAAATCAGGAGCAGAATACAGCTGAGAAGTAAGATGCCCAGATATCGCCGTATCAGCTTAGGGACGCTTTTCATCTCATTTCCCCTCCACAACCAGCTTATATCCCAAGCCCTTGACCGTAATTAAGGAGACGGGGCGGGAGGGATTTGCCTCTATCTTTTCCCGAATGCGCCGAATGTGAGCCATGAGGGAGTTTTCATATCCATAAGGATTATCCCCCCATGCCGCCTCGCACAGGGCGTCAATGGTAACAATGCGCCCGGAATTACGGTATAGGGCAGACAAAATATCGTGTTCCTTCGCTGTCAGGGGGATATGCCCGCCTCCCCTTGTCACCTCGGCCCGGGCAAAATCGATTTCGCAGTCATGAAGCCTTACAAGAGGAGTTTCATCCTTGCAGCTTCTGCGCAGAATGGCCATAATGCGGAAAATAAGCTCTTTCGGAAGAAAAGGCTTTACAACATAATCATCGGCGCCAAGACCGAAGCCTCTTAATCTATCATTATCCTCTCCGCGGGCAGTTAAAAAAAGGATAGGATAATCGCCGTCCTGTCTGAGCCGTTCCATTAATTCAAAGCCGCTGCCGTCAGGCAGCATGACGTCAAGAATGGCAAACTCCGGTTTTACTGCCGCCGCCAATGAAAGCGCTTCTTTTTTTGTTTTGGCGGTAAAAATCTTCTCAAAACCCTCTGTTTCTAAAATGGATACCACCATGTCCAAAAGCTCCTGTTCATCGTCCACAATCAGTATCCGCCTGCTTTTTAAATATTCAGAGTTCATGTTTATTCTCCTGTTCAAAATTGCCGTAAAGGCCGATTGTTCCGTTCCCGTGCCGCAGAGCGGGCAGGGGGCGGAAGCCGTTTTTTGCCCGTATGACATTAACCGCACATGGCGGGCTGGCTGCTCTTTTGTTCCTCTGCCTCCGCCCATTGGGGATAGTATAGCATAATTTTGTGTCATTTGCTACAATACGGGAAAATGTAAGGTAGATGTAAGGAAGAGAGAATGCTGCCGTAAGGTTGGTCTTGTAAAATGAAGACGTAACAAGAAAGGAGCAGAGAGCAAAATGAACATTATTGAAACACAAAATCTTACAAAATCCTATGCGGACTTTACCGCGGTGTCCGAAGTGAATCTTCACATTCCGAAAGGAACGGTCTATGGATTCTTAGGCCCTAACGGAGCGGGAAAATCAACCACAATGAAAATGTTTCTGGGCCTGACGAAGCCCACAAGCGGCTCTTTTGAGATCGACGGCATGAAATATCCGGAAAACCGCGTGCGCATTCTAAAAGAAACAGGCTCTTTTATTGAAGCGCCCGCTTTCTATGGAAATTTAAGCGGCGAAGAAAATCTGGATATTATCCGCAGAATTCTGGGGCTGCCCAAATCCGCCGTTTCCGAGGCTATGGAATTGGTGGGGCTTACGCAGTATAAGGGCCGGCTTGCGAAGAAATATTCCCTTGGAATGAAGCAGAGATTAGGACTTGCAGGCGCATTGATCGGCAGGCCGCCCATATTGATCCTCGACGAACCGACCAACGGACTTGATCCTGTGGGAATTCACGAAATCCGAATGCTGATCCGTTCGCTGCCTAGGAAATTTGACTGCACCGTGCTGGTATCTTCCCATCTGCTGTCCGAAGTTGAGCTGATGGCAGATCATATCGGTATTCTCAATCGGGGCCGTCTGCTGTTCGAGGGAACTCTTGACCGGCTGAAATCGGACGCCGCCGCACAGGGCTGTCCTGCCGACAATCTGGAAGATGCCTTTCTTGCCTTGATTGAGGAGGATAACA
This sequence comes from uncultured bacterium, assembly GCA_948467735.1. Lineage (GTDB taxonomy): Bacteria > Bacillota > Clostridia > Lachnospirales > Lachnospiraceae > Acetatifactor. The sequence goes on along the minus strand of CAOKFN010000012.1, from coordinate 16,019 downwards.
GGCAGAGAGGAGGGGCGCAATGAGCTTTGGTTTGGAATGTAAAAAGGTGAAACGAACAGGTCTTAGCATCTCGTTCCTTGGCGGAGGCCTTTTAGCGGCGGCTGTTCCCATCCTCAACATGGCCTTTCGCGCGGAAAAGTATCTGGGGCTTTCCGCGCCGCCGGTTGAAATTTTGATGAATGCCAACTGGCAGATGATGGCAATGCTCAACGTTCTGATTGCGGCGGCGGGGGCCTGCCTCATGTATTATACGGAATATGCCGACAATGCCGTTCAAAGAATGTGTATGCTGCCCATAAAGGAAAGCAGGCTGTTCTTTGACAAAGCCGCTTTGATAACGGTTATGTGCGTTATGATGCTTGCCGTGGAAGGCGCAGGCACAGCCTTCTGCGCAGCTCATTGGTTTGAATCGTCCAAAGAAATATGGATGGAGCTGCTTAAAAGCTTTGGGTATGCGCTGCTGCTGATGCTTCCTGCGGCATTGTGCGCATTGTTGACTGCCTCGGCGTGTAAAAATATATGGGTATCCCTTGGCGTTGATGTGGTATGCGTTTTTACGGCGTCCATGCTGCCCGCAAAGAACTTCGTATTATCGCTGTTTCCGTTTGCGATGCCGTTTCGGACGCTTGGAGGTACGGAGGAATCGACAGTTTTCCGGTTTCTCATTGCCGCGTTGATAGAAATCGTTATCATCGGGATAGTAGAAGTCTTATTTTTAAAAGTCAGGAGGTCGTTGGAATGAGTTTACTTTCTCTTGTTGGAATTGAGGCGGGAAAAATACGCCGTTCTAAAATAATATTGATTATGGCGGCGGCAGTTATGCTTCTCTGGATGCCTTCTATCATAAATGCCCATTTGAATTTTGAAATGCAGGCAGAGGGAATTTCACCGGAAAACAATTTTCTAATACAGGGGTTTATGGGAATGGCATGGTTTATGTTTCCGGCCAGTATGGTGGTGAGTACGGTGCTTTTGAACATGACGGAGAGAAGCGACAGGGGGATGCTTAAAATGCTTTCCATGCCCATAAACACCGCAAAATTGTGTGTGGCAAAATTTGTCGTCCTTCTTGCGCTGGCAGCGCTCCAAATATTGATGACTGTGGGAATGTATTTTATTAGTGCAGGAATTGCGTCGAAAACACAAAATTATGATTTTATGCTGGATCCGCTGTTTGTCTTCAAAGAAGCGGGGATGATCTTTGCGGCGGCGGTTCCGATGCTTGCGTTTTTCTGGCTTTTGTCAGTATGCATTCAGACCCCCATATTCTCTATCGGAATCGGTCTTGCGTCCATCGTCCCCGCGGTTTTGATGATAAATACCAAGATATGGTTTGCGTACCCCATGTCGTACCCGCTATTTGTGATCACGGCCGAATATGGGAAGTTAGCCGCTAATCTTACGACGTCGCAGGTAGAACTGATTCCTTGGCTTCCGACGGCCGCCTGCGTCACAGTCTTCTGCCTGTTCGTTTCCTGCCTCTGCTTTGGGCGGGCTGAAAGGAGATAACCATCATGAAAAATAAAATGTTAACTGTGGTCAGCTGCATAATGCTCTTTGTGCCGTGGACAATTCTTCCGCTTAGGACGTTTCAATGGGCATTGGAGATGCCGACGGCGGAAATCATCATTTCCTCCTATGCGGCGTTTATGATTTTCAGCGGGATTTTTACAAGCATTTCTTACGCTAAGGCAAAAGTGCGGAATCGTATTATGAAGCTCTGCCTGATAGTGAACGTTCTCTATGCGGTTTTTGGCGTCGTGGCGTTTGGATTGATGTATCTGCCCCAAATAATGTAAACGTGAAGCAACATGAACCGATGGCAAATCCGACCGCTCGGCCGCCCTCGTCCATTTGCTGAAAAGCGGGGAGGACGAGGGCATGGCTCTTATAAAAAGCTTTGAATCATAAGTCTCTTCATGTTCTGGATGAAAATACAATGCTTCTTACTGAAATATCATTGGTTGTTAGTTCAGCTCCCGGCTCTGGGCGGAACTGTTGATGATTTCTCCGAAGCTAAATTCAATGCCGTTGCCCTTTTTCTCCATAAGGACTTCCGCGTCCAGTGTGATATTTGCATCATACTCCGGCATTACCATGCCTTCCGGACAGTATCCCATCTCCACCCGGAGGGTCAATTTTTCTCCCGGAAGAAATTGGGAAATGCTTCCCAGTTCAATATAATCCACTTTTTCTTTCGCAATATTGATCTGCGCCAGCTCCTTCTTGGCGGTATTGTCATACAGGGTCAGAATTCCGGTCGCTTCGTCATGGGTGAAGGAGATTCGTTCCGACAAAAGAGAGGAATAATCATTGAAGTCAAAAATGTTGTCCTGTAAAGAGCCGTCCGGTGAGTACTGCAGGACATGAAGTTCCTGCGCATCCGCGCCGGTTCCCGTATAGACGTAAAGCGCCATTGTCAGCTGCTGTTTTCCTTCATCCCAATAGCAGTCGGGCAGGACTCCGCGGGGAGAAGAATAGCACCAGTCAAAATAGTGCATGGTGCCGTCCATATCGACGGCAATTCCCCGCTGGGAATAATCCGCGTCATTATAACCGTAAATGGCGATATCCTTACCCGGAATCTTGTCAATGCAGATAATGTCCGACCAGTCGGGATATTCGGGTCTTGAAAGATTGCGGCGCTTTATCTCGGCCCAGTCAACCTGCGAGAGTCTGTACAGGATACCGTTATCATCACTGCCGCCTGCATTGGCAGAGGAGAAATTGTCTTTTGCATTTCCGGCTTCCACAGGGTCTGTCATAAAGCATACCGCCGCCGCAATACATATCACAGCCGCCGCTAGGACGGCCCAGAAGGCAGGTTTCTTATAATGGATGACGGATTTGATTCGTTCTTTGACCGCAATTTCTCCAAATGCCAGAGGGCTGATGGCAATGGCCCGCCGATTTATGCTGCAGGCCAGCAGAGCTTCCGAGTATACTCTTTTTTCGTGCGGGCTATAGTCGCGAATTACTTTTTCGTCGCAGGCCAGTTCAATGTCCTTGCAGAACAGGGAATAGGCGGCCCAGCAGAGAGGATGGAACCAATATATGCTCAGCAGTATATATCCCAAAGCCTTCCAGAAATAATCTCCGCGTTTTAGATGGGCCTGTTCATGGGCAATAACCGGACTCCGAAGTTCCTCGGACATGCCCGTGGGAAGGTAAATACGGGGACGTATCATTCCGAAGATAAAAGGAGTGTCCACAAATTCGCTGATGTAAATGTTGTCCCGAAAACGCACGGCCGTCCGGATGTTGGAATACAGCCGCAGACAGCTTACGGCCGCATAGAGGAGCATTGCCGCGGCTCCGGCCGCCCATAGGATATCGGCAATAAAGAGGAGAAGCTCCAGCGGCTCCGCTGTTTTTGCTATTGTATCCGCCGCAGGCCCTGCTTTGGGGGCAAGGGATTCTTGAAGGATGGGATTTACCATATTGTCAACAAGCCTTATGCCGCTGTCGATGGAGATGACGTCATGGGCGGCCGTGCTGTGCTGAATTGGTTCCCGGCTGGGAATCACGCTGAAAACGCTTTCCAGAGAGAAGGGACAAAGCAGCCGGACTGCGGCCAGCGCCCATAGAAGACAGCAGAGCCATTTGGGGGCTTTTCTCAATAATACTCTTAGCGCCATCACAGCCAGAATGAGCCATCCGGCGGTAATGCTCATATTTAATAATTTTAAAAAGATAGTTGTCATAGTGATTTCTCCTATTTCGGTTCCGCATCCGCCTTCCGCCCGCTGTAGATTGAAAAGAATTTACGAAGCCGAGGATGCCTTCGCAATTCTTCTGGGTGCGTACAAGCGAATGCTGTTCTGGTTAAAATGTTCCTTAGTCGGGCTCATATTCGTCCAGCATCTGCCGGATTTCCGCCGCTTCTGCCCGGGAGAGCTTCCGGCCTTTTGTGAATGCGGCCACGAAGGCCGGCATGGAACCTTCAAAGGTTTTCTCCACCAGTTCGTCGATTTCCGCGGCCTGTACTTCGTCCTTGGATATCAGAGAAGTCACAATGGCGTTTTCGTTTTTGACAACGCCCCGTTCGGAGAGACGTTTGATTACGGTGTATGTGGTGGTGCGGCTCCAGCCCAGCCGTTCGCTGCATAATTTGGCCAGCTTTGTGCTGTTAATCGGTTCGTTTTCCCACAAAATCAAGCAGAAGCGATATTCGCTTTCAAAGACTTTAGGTGTTTCCATATGATACCTCCTTGTAGTCTAATGCATTAGAGTAATTATAGTCTAATGCATTAGACTATAATTGTCAAGACTTTTTTTGTTTATTATTTCCGCACGCAATGAGCCAAGTGCCGTGCTTAAAGCCAGCCTTTGGCTGAGCATATGGGAAAATGCCGCGAGGGTCACAATTTCTGAAAGGAAATTCCAATGGATTTAAAGGATACCTTGTCAGCCTGCCGCGGGTCTTTGATTTGGTTTATTGGGACGCTTGTAATGAAATATATACTCAAAAGACATTTTATTGTAGAAAGCGGAAATTGATTGAACAAACGGGAATGGAACCGCATCTTTTCAAGCGGTTATACAAGGCAGAAAGCGAAGCGCCTGCGGGCAGTCTGCGCCGTCCGACATGCCATGGGGATATCGGACGGCGTAACCATGAAATGCATTGTTACACAGCGGCTTGGGGAGATTGACAGACATGAAGAAGAACCTTTAATACTGCTTTCTGGCCGTCTGAATCGGTTCGCTGGTCAAATCCACCCCCAGCTTTTTGTATATTTTAATGTCAACCTCCGAGAGCATAACCGAAGTATGCACTTGGCAGCCTTTCAGCTTCGGAAGCTGTTCCAGAGAGCGTCTGGCATTGTCGTCGCTGCAGGCGGCAAGGGAAAGCGCAATCAATACCTCGTCCGTGTGGAGACGGGGATTTCTGCCTCCCAGATAGCGTACCTTTAAATCCTGTATGGGTTCGATGGCTTCCGGTTTAATTAATCTGGTGTCATGATCCACCCCGGCTAAGTATTTCAGCGCGTTTAACAGCAGGGCGGCGGAAGCGCCCAGAAAATCGGAGGTCTTTGATGTGATAATCTGTCCGTCCGGCAGTTCGATGGCCGCGGTGGGGACGCCCAGCTTTTCAGCGCGTTCCTTCGCGGCGGCGGTCACTTTCCGGTCCGCGGGGGTAATTTTTGCCTGTTTCATGAGAAGTTCGATTTTATATACTTCCGTCTCGGAAGCGTCTTCTTTTACCGCTTTGTTTAAGGCGGTGTAATACCGACGGATGATTTCCATTTTGGAGGCCTCGCAGCAGGCCTCGTCGTCTATGATGCAGTTCCCGGCCATGTTGACGCCCATATCCGTGGGGGATTTGTAGGGGTTGCTTCCGTAAATACCCTCGAAAATCGCGTTCAGCACCGGGAAAATCTCGATATCCCGATTGTAATTGACCGTAGTTTCGCCGTAGGCTTCCAGATGGAAGGGATCGATCATATTGATGTCGTTTAAATCGGCGGTTGCGGCTTCGTAGGCAAGGTTGATCGGATGCTTCAGCGGGATATTCCAAATGGGGAAGGTCTCGAATTTCGCATATCCGGCTTTGATGCCCCGCTGATTGTCATGGTAGAGCTGGGAGAGGCAGGTGGCCATCTTGCCGCTGCCCGGGCCGGGGGCCGTGATTACCACCAAAGGGCGGGAGGTTTCTATATAGTCGTTTTTACCGTAGCCGTTTTCGCTGACAATGAGCGGAACGTTGGCAGGATAGCCTTCAATGGTGTAATGAAGGTAGACCTTGATATTCTTTTTTTCCAGCTTGGCCTTGAACTGTTCCGCGCTGAGCTGGCCGGAATAGTGGGTGATAACCACGCTTCCCACATACAGCCCTTTATTCCGGAACTCGTCCCGCAGACGGAGCACGTCCACATCATAGGTTATCCCTAAGTCTCCGCGGATTTTATTTTTCTCAATGTCCAAAGCGCTGATGACAATGACGATCTCGGCATAATCCGAAAGCTGCATCAGCATCTGAAGCTTTGCGTCGGGGGCAAAGCCGGGCAGCACCCGGGATGCGTGATAGTCGTCAAAGAGCTTTCCGCCGAATTCCAGATACAGTTTATTGCCAAATTGGACAATACGTTCCTTGATGTGCTCGGACTGCATTTTTAAATATTTTTCGTTGTCAAAACCAATTTTCATAGTCAGCCTCGTTTCTGTGAGTGTGTAATAACCGCTTTTCATATTATAGCGAAAATCAGCGCAGAATACAAGCCTTCTATTTTTGGAGTTCCCCCTTTGGACCTTGGCGTGAATCCGTTTGGGGAATCCATTGCGGGGTTTTACGCTGAAGGAAGGGTTACAGCCCGCATTTCTCCCTAAACTGTTCTATGCTTTCAATTCTGGCGGCGCACCTGTAGTTCAATATTGATCTTCGTGCCGTCGTCCAGCTCCAGAGCCATGTCGAGGATGCCCTGCTTCTGCCGCCTATAAAAAGTTTAGGAATATTGAATGACGGCTTATGCGGTCCGCGCCCGTTTTCGGACGAACTATAGTCGGCCGGGTCTGTAATTTTTGCCAAAATAGACGGCGGATTCATATTGCAGGTGTTTTTGACAAAAATATTCCATGGGCGAAAAATTTCATTTTTATGCAAATATTATCCCATGACTCGTTTATTTTGTGCTATAATAGTTTATATAATTTGGCATAAAGAACACAGACTAAATATATGGAGGCGGAATGGTAAGGGAAGCGGTCGAAGGTGATTTAAGCTATGGCGGACGGACAAAACTGTTATAAGCTGATGCCTATGACGGACTCAAGGAAACCGGAAAATATTGGACTTTTATCAAAACGCATGCTATAGCTGCACGGATAAGACAGATTTTGTTCAGCGGATGGGAGCGGCAGAGCCAAAGGAACGTCCGGTGCGATTTAGAAATCTTTAAGAGTTGACATCATTTTTTCACAATTATCCTATTGATTATTCAATCATTAATGCCTATAATAGAATGGATTTCCTGTAATCTAAGATTACAGGGTTTGCGGAGCGGTTCCTTTAATGCGGCTTATCAGAAGTATGCCCTTCGCTTTTGATAAAAGGCGCGGCCTGTAAATGCCGATGTATAAGAATAAAGTGGAAACGGAGTTACTATGGACAATCAAATGAACCAATACGACAACGGCGGGGGATACAATAACAACGGAAACCGGGGAAATATGCCGGGGGGAAACGGCGGGAACGGAGACCAGCCCAGAAGGCCCAATGTCATGATGATAGTGCTGGCGGCGTTGAGCACAGTGCTGCTGGTTTTCATGCTGTGGAATCTTTTGATGGGAAATAGCGGCAATACTCAGGAAGTCAGCTATACCCAGTTTCTGGAATATCTGAATACGGATAAGGTGGAGGCCGTGGAGGTACAGAGCAGCGGTCAGGTGCTGTTTACCCTGAAAGACAGCGGTGCCTCGAACCCTTCCGGAGCGGCGGGGTATCCCTTTTACGGGAATTTTAAAATTACTTATTCCACCATCATTATGGAGGATTTGAACACCCTGACGGCGCGTCTGGAAGAGCATGGGGTGGAAGGAAGCCGGGTGCTCAGCGATAATTCGGGGCGGATTCTGGATATTCTTTTGTATGTGGTGCTTCCCGTGGCGCTGATGTGGATACTGCTGGGAGTGGTATTCAAGAAGATGGGCGGAAGCGGCGGCCCCATGGGCGTGGGCAAGAGCAACGCCAAGGTCTATGTCCAGAAAGAAACGGGCGTTACCTTCAAGGATGTGGCCGGGGAGGACGAGGCCAAGGAATCCTTGGTGGAAGTGGTGGATTTCCTGCACAATCCGGGAAAATATTCCAAAATCGGCGCCAGACTGCCCAAGGGCGCCCTGCTGGTGGGCCCTCCCGGAACGGGCAAAACCCTGCTGGCAAAGGCGGTGGCGGGAGAGGCCCATGTGCCGTTTTTCTCCCTGACAGGTTCCGATTTTATAGAGCTGTATGTGGGCGTGGGCGCCAGCCGTGTGAGGGATTTGTTTAAGGAAGCCACCAAGAACGCCCCCTGTATTATCTTTATTGACGAGATCGACGCCATCGGGCGCAGCCGTGATTCCAAATACGGCGGCGGAAATGAGGAGCGGGAGCAGACGTTAAATCAGCTGCTTTCGGAGATGGACGGTTTTGACAGCTCCAAGGGTATCTTGATTCTGGGGGCGACCAACCGCCCGGAGATTCTGGATAAAGCGCTTCTTAGGCCGGGGCGTTTTGACAGAAGGATTATTGTGGATAAGCCGGATTTGAAGGGGCGCGTGGAGATTCTGAAGGTTCATTCCAAGGATGTGAAAATGGATGAAACGGTGGATTTGGACGCCATTGCGCTGGCTACCAGCGGCGCGGTGGGTTCGGATCTGGCGAATATGATAAACGAAGCCGCAATCAACGCCGTAAAAGAGGGCAGGGAATATGTCTGCCAGAAGGATTTGTTTGACGCGGTGGAAGTGGTGCTGGTGGGCAAGGAGAAGAAGGACCGCATCATGAGCAAAGAGGAGCGCAAGATTGTGTCCTATCACGAGGTGGGGCACGCGCTGATCAGCGCTCTACAGAAGAATTCCGAGCCGGTGCAGAAGATAACCATTGTGCCCAGAACCATGGGCGCGCTGGGGTATGTGATGCATGTGCCGGAGGAGGAGAAGTATCTGAATACCGAGGCGGAGCTTCGGGATATGCTGGTGAGTTTAGTGGGCGGCCGGGCCGCGGAGGAAATTGTGTTTGACACGGTGACGACGGGCGCGGCGAACGATATCGAGAAGGCCACCGACATTGCCCGGAATATGGTGACTAGATACGGCATGAGCAAGAGATTCGGGCTGGTTGGTCTGGCGACGATTGAGAGCCAGTATCTGGAGGGGCGTTCGGCGCTGAACTGCAGCGATACTACGGCGGCGGAGATTGACGCGGAAGTGGTGGTGATTTTGAAGGAGAGCTACGAAAAAGCGTTAGACCTTCTGCGGGACAATCGGGAAGTCATGGATAAGCTGGCGGAATTTCTGATTGAGAAGGAAACCATAACCGGAAAGGAATTTATGGAGATTTTCCGTCGGGAAAAGGGCCTGCCGGAGAAGGAGGAGGCCGAAGAGAAGGAAGGCGCGGAAGGAAAAGACGGCGCGCCGGGGAAGGAAGGAACCGGATTCGGGGCTGAGAAAGCGGACGCCAAGGCGGAGGTGAAAACCGCCGAGGAGGAAGTGTCGCAGGCGGCGGCTGGGAGGTCAGATGCCAAGGCGGAGGTAAAAACCGTCGAGGAGGAAGGTTCGCAGGCTGCGGCCAAGACGCCGGATACAGAATCCGGGGCGGGAGCGAATGCGGAGGAACGCCCGGCAGCTGCGGAGAAAAAGCCGGATGCTGAAATCGGGGCGAAAACCGATTCGGAAGAAAATACGGACGCTGCGCACGAGAAAACGGGGCCGGAAACAGGAGCAGAGGACAGCTCGGGAATCACATCCGGCGGGGTGGATGCAGAGGCCGCGGCAGAGGGACAGGAGCCGTCAGAAGACAAGGAACAGCCGGTGGGCCGGTTTTCCAACGGCAGACTTAGCTAAAGGTCAGGAGCGGGGATTTTTTCTGCTCCTGATTTTTTGGAAATATTTCCTCTTTGACTATTATGGGAGGCTGTAGTATTAAATTTAGTCTTTCATTTGTTGGCCGCTATGGGAGATTATGGAAAGACAGGGAATTACTACTTATACATTGGAGCGCTTATGTAATATACTGGACTGCAAGCCTAATGACATTTTAGATTTTATTTTAGATATCTAATGAAAAGGTATTGAAAACACATAGAAACGGTTATGGAGCTATTTCGATGGATATTAGTTTATACTATCAGATACTTGACATAGGCATAGTATACGAAAAGGGCGGACAAAGAGGGAAAAGATGGAGAATAGGCGAAAGAAAGCGGCTGAAAGAGGAGATGATATTCTGGCGGAAAATCATAGAGGATATCTCGCAGGAAAAGGAGGGAAGCAGCAGTGGGGAAGGGGTATTTGACAGCCTCGAAAACCTATGCAAAAAGTATAAGTTTCCCAATTATGAGCGGATATTGGAGAAAAAAGAGGAATTGATGGATTATACGGACATATTTCAAAGAGATGAGCAGGAAGAAAACAAATTACGAAGCTTTATGGAAGTCCTGCTGTCGGACGCGGAAAAAAATCTGGATGGCCGGGAAGGAAAAGATGCGGTCTACCGCCTGCTTTCAATTCTTCATAATCTTCCGAAGGCAATGCATGGAAAGAATATTTTGAATCCGAATTTTTCACCCATATCTTATCAGGATGCGCTGCGATACGCGGAAGGGTATATGGATGGAAAGATGAAAAAAGTGTATGAAAGATATCTGGTGTAAGAGTATGAGGGGTATCTGCTGCAGGAGTGTGGAAAGCGTCTGGGAAGGTTTCTGAAAAAGCGTCTTTCGGAGAACGACTGAAAGTAAAAGCAAGAGGAATGAAGAGGTGGATTTGTGAGGCGTTTTAGGAAAATTGTGGTGAATGGCACGGAATATAGGTGGCTTCTGCGATTTGATGATTATGATTATCAATACCCGCCCTATCTTCTTGTGATTAAGAGTGCCTGTCCCAGAAGTACATTAAAAATCGGGTTCCCTGTGAGGGAGCATTATCTGCTGAATGAGGGACTGCCTGCGTTTTATAAGGGAGATTCCGTATTTATCAATTTGAATCGGCCGTTGGTGGTTTCCAGAATCATTGCACAATGCGTTAAGGATGGGGAGGCCTTTGAACAGGAGGGGTACCGGTATCTGAACGGGGTGAAAATTTTGGAGGAAGCCGGGTATGAGATAGACTCTATATGGACGGGGAACCGTAAGGAAAGTGAAACGGTAGAGACGGGGCAATATGGAGGAGAGGTATAAAAATGAATGTAGAATATAGAATGCAGAAGGATCTGCCATGTGATAAATTATATCAGTTATTTCTGGCGGTGGGCTGGACGAGAGAGGACGGGGTCACGCAGGAGATGATGGACAATTTTAATATTGGTTTTATTCATTCAACCTTTGTCTTTTCTGCGTGGATAGATGATAAATTAGTCGGATGCGTAAGGGTATTAAGCGATTTGCATTTTCGTTCCATTATATATGACTTGGGTGTCCTGCCGGAGTATCAAAAGAAAGGCATTGGCAGGGAGCTGGTGCGAAGGTGCAGGACTGCCTGCGAAAGTTCGGAATGGCTGGTACAAACAGATATGGCAAAGGGCTTCTATGAGAAAATGGGGTTTAAAGAAAGCAGGGACCATTTTCTTACAATTCCCTGCAAGTGGTTTTAGCTTATGCCTAGTATGGCGTGAAGTTGAGCGCCGTTATAGTTGAATGAAATCAAATTGATTTTGAATGGAGGAAAAATGAAAATACAGTTAAGTGATAATTTAATTCAGCATTATTTGCAGAATGTCTATTTTATAAACGGCCACAGCTATGCGGGAAAGTCCACCATGGTCAGGATGCTGGCAGAGCGGTATGATATGGTTCATTGCGGAGAAAATTACCATGACGTATTTCCACGCAGCAGGCTCTCGCGGTGGAAACAGCCGGGGCTGTGCTATTTTGACACTATGAGCGGCTGGCAGGAATGGCTTGCAATGACTCCGGAGGAGCATTGGAACTGGACCAATCAGGTCTCTATGGAATGTGTGGAAATTGAGATTTTGGAGCTGCTGAGGCTGGCGGCGTCCGGAAAGAAGGTTATTGTGGATACCAACATCCCGCCGGATGTGCTGAGAGAGATTTCATCCTACCACCGCGTTGCCATCATGCTCTGCGACCCGCCGGATATCTGCGCCGAGCGGTTTTTTGACCGGGACGACCCGGACAAAAAGTTTATGATGGAGCAGATTCGGCTCAGCCCGGATCCGGACGCCGCGCTGAGGAACTTTAATTCTTGGGCGTTGTATCATCCTCCGTTGGAGATTGACTGGACGCATACGGGATTTTTTACGTATACCCGTTCTGATTTTGAAAACGATACAAGGGAAGAAGTGCTGACGGCTTTGGCAGAGCATTTTGGCTTGGAGGAGGAAAAGTGAATTTGGGCAAGCCTGCGCTTGGCTGTGAGGCGGCAGGAAAAATCCAACCAGCGGTTGCAGCAGGCTTGTTTTATGTAATATCCTGTCGCTTCCCATGTGTTATAAAGTGTCGTATCATAGGATCATAAATAAGAAAGAGGTGTGATTTATGGTCAACAAACGTCATTTTGGAAAAAGAATAGCGGCGCTTAGACGAAAGAAGGGTCTGTCCCAGACGGAACTGGCTGAAAAGCTCGGCGTTACTTCACAGGCCGTATCGAAATGGGAGTGCGGAAATGCGGTTCCTGACATAGACCTGCTGCTGGATATGTCCCATCTGTACAATGTCACGATCAACGAGATGCTGGAAGACATTGATCTGCTCCGGAAGCTGACAGACCAAGAAACGGGAAATTCCGGAATCGCTTATTTTGTATCGGAGCAGGAACGGGACGATAATATTTCATGGGCGGAGGAAATACGGAATGGAAAGTGGATAAAGCGTAACTGGGAGCGCTCCAGAATAGAGAATCCTTACATGGACAGCGTGGGAAAGCAGATTGCTTCCTGCGAGGGCGTCATTCTTGAAATCGGCGCAGGCCCCGGGGGAGGATATATGCCGTATGTGCTTAAGGACAATCCCGACGCCGCGATTATTATCAGCGACCTTTCTCCCACGGTTGTCAAAGAGTGGAAAAGCTTTCTGGATAAAACGCTTGATTCGCCGAATCTTTATTATGCGGTATTTGATTTTTGTAATATGCCCTTTCGGGATAACAGCATTGACGTCATTTCAGACGGCGGCGGCATAGGTAATTGTGAGGGCGTAAAAGCGAAAGCGCTGAAGGAGGCGTACAGAGTTTTGAAGCCGGGCGGCAGGCTTATCACTTCCACAGGCTTTGTGAACAAGGAAACGTTAGCGGCACTTCCTGAAGAAGCACGAAGAATTTTAATTGAAAAACGCCCCGATGTGTTTGAGGATCTGTATGAAGATACGGTGCTGGCCGGATTTGGCAAGATTGACAGCGTTATCAGCGGCGGCTGGTATACTGACGATGACGACAGTTCGATTGCGGAGTTGGCGCGTTCGCTTGGAGTGAATTTAAAATTTACCAGCTATACAAGGTACTGCGTCAAAGAATGAACCGAGAAAAGCCGCGGCGCAGCGTTTGCGCGGACATTGGCAGGGCGCAGAATGCCGGATGTCCATAGGGACTGCGTGACGGGAGAAGCCCTTGAGGGCCTGCGGAGGAAGCGGCGCCGTCTATAAAGGCAATCCGCGCCGCTTCCCCTGCTCTCACCCGTTTTCCTGCTTCCCTCTTATGCCTCGCACAAGTATTTCTGCATATAGAACTCGCTCAAATAGGCGCCGTTTTTGAGCTTGATCGCCTTCGGCTTTTCGCAGATAACACGAAAACCGAATTTCTCATACAAATGCTTCGCGCGCTCGTTGCCTTCTATAAATTCAAGCTCCATGATTTCCGTCCCCCGGCTTTGCGCCGCGGCAGTCAGTTCTTCAAACATGGCGGAGCCGATACCGAGGTTCCAATAGTCTTTGAGAATGGAAATGGCAATGACGGCCCGATGGGAAGTTTTCATGCTGCTGTTAAAATTAATCTCGCAGCTGCCCACAGTCTGGCCGTCAACATAGCAGGTGATTCCCAGTGTATCGGGGGAGGAACGCAGGCGCTTTACCCATGCCTCCTCCTGTTCAACCGTGATCTTCCATTCCTCGGGATAACGCCTGAGAAAGTCTGTTTCGCCGCAGCACTTTTTGATGTAGTTCAGCAGCTGTTCCGCGTCCTCAACGGACGGACTTTTCAATATGGCCGTCCTGCCGTCTTTTAAAATAATCTGCTTAGTTTCAAATATCATTGTGATTCATTCTCCTTTCCATTTTACTGCATATCGGTAAAACCTGCCTAGAGTCTCGGCTGTAGACCGCCGATAAGATACGATAGCTCATTTTCCTATTTCTTTTTTCGTGAAACAGCCAGCAGATGGCCGGATAAACCGATGATTTCTTCGTGAGTGTCCAGCATGCGGACGGTTTTCAGAAGCACTTTTTTTGTCTCTTCGTTTTCTAAGAGTTCGTTAAGATTTGGGGCAAGCCATGCCCCGCCCATTACCCCGTGAACGGCTGGCGTGTCAAATCCGCCGCAGGACAATTCTTCCCTTAATTTTTGGGCGGTATGGAGATGGGAACTGCCCAATCTGCCTGCGATTTTCGGTTCCGGATTGATGTAGAACCCGTCGGCCAGCGCCCGTTCGATCATGGAAAGGACGGCGGGATCGTCCAGCTCTTTTCGTTTCCTTGTGTCGTCTTCGTGATATACGGCGAGACGGGAAACAAGGACGCTGTACGGCGTCAAAGCGGCGGAAAATAAGATTCCGTCATCCTTCAACAGCCTGCAGCTTTCTTTTATGGCAAGAATTCTTTCCTCATATTCGGTAATGGAATACAACGGGCCCATGAGCAGAACTGCGTCTGCGCTTTTATCCGGACGGGGTATGGTACGGGCGTCGCAGACCATAGCGGATTTTAAGGCGGTATCCGGATATTCGTCGGCCAGCTCTTCGCTCATCTTAATATTTGTCTCGGACAAATCAAACAGATGAACCTCATATCCCAGAGAAGAGAGCAGCCACGAGTATTCGCCGTAAGCTCCTCCGATATCATAGATGACGGCGGGAGGCTTGGGCAGTTTATCGAGCAATATTTCCTTTGTCCGCTCAAACTCGATGAGGCCGATTCCTGTTCTCAGACGGTTTCTTTCAATCCCGGCGTTGTAGCCCGCCAGTACGGCGGTGTCGATGGTTTTCATAAATGCCTCCTTTGGACTTAATTTTTTATATCATTCGTCTGCTGGTCAGAAGCATTTCTTCTTGGGGGCGAACGGGCTGTTCCGGCATAATGCAGGCCTCCTTTCTCGGAAAACAAAAACGGTGCAAATCGAATTCTGCTTCGACCTGCACCGCCATTATCCTAAAATTTTATCATCCATGATGGACTACGCTGAAATTTGGATACGACAATACAAGCCCGGCGGAATCTGTGCGAGTCCGACGCGCTGGATAACGGTAATCATGTTGTGCGTAGAAGCGTATGCTGCCATTGTCGTAGTCCTTTCAGGAAATTTTATTAAGTTTATCACAGCTTAGGGCAGAAGTCAATACTTAAGTAAAACTTGAGCCGCTGCCTGATAAGCGGCGATACGAGCAAAAAGCGGAGCGTCTGCGGGCGGTCTGCGTCAGCAGACCGGGATTAATTAAAAAGTCGGCGGGCAAAAGCGGGAGTGTATTGCTCAAGAGTGAAAAACGGATATGGCGTACAGGAAGATAATTCAGCGGCAGATAACAAAAAATGTCAACGAAATAGAGGAAGGCGGCGTTAATTAGCACTGGAAACGGAAAGGAGAATATAGTATAATAGAAGCGGAGGAAGTTCCTTTTTATTTAAAGAGGAAAATCCTCTGTTCCTGTATGGAGGAAAGTGTGGACGGAATGGGGATTTTTAAATTACCAAGGTATGTTGATTATGAAAGTCTTGGGGAATAAGGAAGGTCTTGAAGATAGGAAAGGATTTAAAATAGATAAGGTTATGAGAATAGGAAGGGATTGGAAAATAATAAGAAAAGTTTTGAGAATAAGAAAGAATCTGGTCATGGCCGGACTAACGGCAGCGATATTGCTGGGAGGCTGCGGCAGAGGGGAGGGACAGTCTGGACGAGAGCCGGAGCATCTGGCGATGGAACCCGTGACAATAGTTTCTCCGGAGGCAGGTTCTACAGGGACGTCCACGGCTTCCCCGGCGGAATCGACAAAGGCCCCCGCAGAAGCGCCCATGGCTTCCCCGGCGGAACCGACAAAGGCCCCTGTAGAAGCGCCCACAGCCTCCCCGGCGGAACCGACAAAGGCTCCTGTAGAAGCGCCCACGGCTTCCCCGGCGGAACCGACAAAGGCCCCCGCAGAAGCGCCCACGGCTTCCCCGGCGGAA
>CAOKFN010000011.1 GCA_948467735.1 uncultured bacterium | reverse complement strand
AGATTAGGCGGAAAGCATGCAGGAATCGTAATGAGTCGGGGAAGAAAAGGTATATTTTTGAGGTGCGTTCAAGGTATGCATGAGATGAAGGCGGAAAGAAAGCTGGGATGCGGCGGTACTTTTGGGAGTGTCTAAGGTATGTGAGAATGGAAGCGGGAAGCGGGAAGCGGCTGGGGCGCAGCAGTGCTTTAGGGCGCGTTCAAGGTCTGGATAGGAAATGGGGGCAGATATGATAGCGTATGTAAACGGTGTGGTGGACATTATTTCGGAAGATAATGTGGTGCTGGACGTGGGGGGGATTGGCTATAATATAAAGATTTCCGCCTCTACAGCAGAGAAGCTTCCGGGGGCGGGAAAGCAGGTCAAGCTTTATACGTATACAAGTGTACGGGAGGACGCTATACAGCTGTTTGGTTTTTTGTCGCGCAATGACTTGGATATATTTAAAAAGTGCATCTCGGTGAGCGGAATCGGTCCGAAAGGCGCATTGGCCATTTTGTCGGTGCTGGATGCGGATTCCCTGCGGTTTGCCATTCTCACCGGGGATGCGAAAGCCATTTCCAAAGCGCCGGGAATCGGAGCGAAGACGGCGGAACGGTTAATTCTGGAACTGAAAGGAAAAGTGCGGGCGGAGGATACTCAGATAGGGCAGGAAATCGGCGGCAGCGAGTCGGAGGGCGTTATGGACAACGTTCAGAAAAGGGAGGCTGTGGAGGCGCTGGTTTCTCTGGGGTACGGACGCACGGAGGCCGTGAAGGCGGTCAATGCCGTGGAGGGGATTGAAGAGATGGATTCCGGCGCGGCGCTCAAGGCGGCGTTGAAGAAGATGTTCTGAGCTTTGGAATAAGGAAACACGGAGGAAGACGTTGTCCTTGTTTATTCCCGCGAGGGTCAATACCCCGCCCCTAGGGGCGCATCAAATTCCATGCCCCATTGCTTGCGGCGGGGCTATTGACTTTATGGATTGTATATATATTATGCGGAGGGTTGTGAGTTGAAGGTATGTGGGGGAAATGTAATAAACCTGTGACTATGTCAGGGGAGGGAAATGATTTGGGCAAGTGTTCTTTGGGGGAGAATTTTTTTGAACGAAGCCGCTTTGCCGGGAACGGGAATGCAGGACATATTATATCGCTGCCTGCTGACCGGCGCAGGGAGGGAATTGCAGCTTTATAGTGGAAAGAATAGGAAAGCATGATGCCTAGGAGAATGATAGAAACCAATATTACGGAAGAAGACAATAAAATAGAGAGTTCTCTGCGGCCGAAGAGTCTGAAGGATTATATCGGCCAGTCCAAGGTGAAGGAGAATCTGAAGATATATATAGAGGCGGCAAAGCAGAGGGAGGATGCTCTGGATCATGTGCTTTTCTATGGGCCGCCCGGTCTGGGCAAAACGACGCTGGCGGGGATTATCGCCAATGAGATGGGTGTTCATCTAAAAGTGACCAGCGGCCCCGCGATTGAAAAGCCCGGAGAAATGGCGGCAATCCTGAATAATCTGGAGGAGGGTGATCTGCTCTTTGTGGACGAGATTCATCGGCTGAACCGTCAAGTGGAGGAGGTGTTGTACCCGGCCATGGAGGATTACTGCATTGATATTATGATAGGAAAGGGCTCTACCGCCCGTTCTGTGCGTCTGGAACTGCCTAGATTTACTTTGGTGGGCGCGACGACCAGAGCCGGGCTTTTGACGGCGCCGCTGCGGGATCGGTTTGGCATGATTTACCATATGGAATTTTATACGGTGGAGGAGCTGCAGCTGATTATCCTTCATTCCGCCAAAGCATTGGCGGTGGATATCGAGCCGGAAGGCGCGTTGGAGATGGCCCGCAGAAGCAGGGGAACGCCAAGGCTTGCCAATCGTATTTTAAAGAGAGTCAGGGACTTTGCACAGGTAAAATATGACGGAATTATCACGGAGCAGGTGGCAAGAACGGCCCTTGATTTGATGGATGTGGACAAGCTGGGGCTGGACCATATTGACCGGAATCTGCTGCTTACCATGATCGAGAAATTTGAAGGGGGGCCTGTGGGACTGGATACTCTTGCCGCCGCAATCGGAGAGGACGCAGGAACCATTGAGGATGTGTATGAACCTTATTTGATTCAGAATGGTTTTTTAAACCGCACGCCGAGGGGCAGGGTGGCGGCGGAATTGGCTTACCGGCATCTGGGCTGCGGGGTGTATGCGCCAAAGCAGTGAGATGGAAGCCGGGCTTATCGGCATCTGCGCGGGAGCAGGTAAGCTGGGGCGGCGGAAGGGAGGAGCATATGGGCGGCTCAGTTGGAATTGTGGGCGGCGGAGCGGCCGGAATGATGGCGGCGATTACGGCGGCCAGACAGGGAGCGGACGTCACGCTGATAGAGGGAAATGACAGGCTGGGCAGGAAACTGTTGTCCACAGGCAGCGGAAAATGTAATTTGGGAAATGAAAAGCTGGGGATGGAGGAGTACTATACCGGCCGTCCGGAGCTTTTGGAGGATTGTCTGAGACGTTTTGGAACTGCGGATACCATTTCTTTTTTTCAGGGGATTGGATTGAGGCTTAAGAGCAGAAACGGTTATTTGTATCCGGCATGTGAACAGGCGGCGGCAGTGCTGGACGTACTGCGGTATGAAATAAGAGAATTGGGTGTGATTGCGGTTACGGATTGTAAGATTACGCAGATTGAGACAGAAAGGAATCGGAAGGGAATCCGGCTGAAAGGAAGCGGCAGGAAATTTACCTTTGACCGTGTCATTCTTGCCTGCGGCGGTCAGGCGGCACCGAAAACAGGATCGGACGGGAGCGGATATCTGCTTGCGGGTCAGCTGGGGCATAGCCTGATTCCCGTAATTCCGGCATTGGTGCAGCTGAAATGCCGGGAGGAATATTTTAAGGCTGTGGCGGGAG
Source organism: uncultured bacterium (assembly GCA_948467735.1). GTDB lineage: Bacteria > Bacillota > Clostridia > Lachnospirales > Lachnospiraceae > Acetatifactor. The sequence goes on along the minus strand of CAOKFN010000011.1, from coordinate 92,804 downwards.
TCAGGGCGGACGCGGAGCTGTCCGTCTATTGGCAGGGAAATTGTCTGGCACGGGAACGGGGGGAGCTGCAGCTGACGGATTACGGCATTTCCGGCATTGCGGTATTTCAGCTGAGCCATATTGTGAATCGTCTGTTATCAAAGGAGCGCTGTATGGAAGCGGAGCATTCTCTGAAGGCAGGGAAATCTATGGAAGTGGAAGTCAGGATAAATCTCCTTCCCGACTGTTCCTCGGAGGATTTTGAACGGCTCTGTGCCCAGCGGGCTTCCCTGAAAGGAATGCGTACCGTGGAAGAATTTTTTACAGGCATGATTCATAAGAAGCTGGTATTATTATTTATAAAGCTGGCAGGATTGAGGCCGACGGAGGAAATCTGCAAGGCGGAGGAGAAAAAGATACGGCAGGTTTACCGTTTGTGCAGGCAATGGAGCGTACATGTGACTGGCAGTAATTCTTTTGATAACGCGCAGGTGTGCGCCGGAGGGGTTCCCTTGGATGAGGTAACGGATTCGCTGGAATCGAAAAAGGCGCCGGGGGTTTATTTTGCAGGGGAGATTCTGGATGTGGACGGCAGGTGCGGCGGCTATAATCTTCAATGGGCATGGTGCAGCGGATATCTGACAGGACGAGCGGCGGCGGAAAACTCAAACTAGGGCAGGGCTGACAAATCTGAAAATTCATCCCTCTGATTTGCATACTCCCGCTTTGGGGCCTTCGGCCCTCCGGTTTGAAAAGCAATGTTTTGCGGCGTTTTCTAAATTGGAGTCTGCATTCCGTAGAATCTGCCGCATATAAGAGGAAAATTGGAGTCTGGATTCTGCAAAGCCTGCTGCATATAAGAGGGAAACTGGGGTCTGCATTCCGTAGAATCTGCCGCATATAAGAGGAAACTGGGGTCTGCATTCCGCAAAGTCCGCCGCATATATGGGGAAGAGTAGTTTTCAGATATGCCTTTGAAAAGTCCGGGGCTTGCAGGGAGGAAAAATGGCATGCATTTCAATTCAATTATAGTAAAGGATAAAAAAGGAAGAGAGATCGTCCTGAGAAGCGCTGAGGAGAGCGATGCCGAAAATTTAATACAATATCTGAAGGCTACAGCGGCCGAAACACCGTTTTTAATTCGCGAGCCTGATGAGATAACATTGTCAATAGAACAGGAGCAGGCATTTATAACGGCAAAAAAGGATAGTGAAAATGAGTTATTGTTAATTGCAGAAATTGGCGGCAGGCATATAGGCAATTGTTCTATCATGCGTATTGGAGGATATCGAAGATACCGGCATAGATGTGAAGCCGCTATTGCTTTATATAAAGAATACTGCGGTCTGGGAATCGGAAAAGCAATGCTGGAGACTGCTTTGGAGTCTGCCAAAAAGATGGGGTATGGACAGGCGGAGCTGGAGGTCATTGCCGACAATAAGCCTGCGATAGCCTTATATGAGAAGCTTGGATTTCAAATATATGGAACTTTTCCCGACAATATGAAGTATGCGGACGGCTCCTGTGCCGATGCGTATTGGATGATGAAAAAGCTGGGGATTTAGAAATAAGAAGGTTCAGTCTGTAGAAACGGAAGCAATTGGGTGATACAAAGAAGAATTAGAATATTAAGGCAGGTGGCTGGCATGCTTAGGTTAAATCAAGTGAAATTACGCCCGGGGCATTCGGAGGCAGAATTAAAAAAGAAGACGGCGAATCTGCTGCATGTTCCCGTGGAGGATATTATTAAAATAAAAATAATTCGTCAATCCATAGATGCCAGAAAAAAGCCGGATATTTTTTTCAGCTATGTATTGGAAGCGGACGTCAGAAATGAAGACAGGGTGTTGAAACGTTTTCGGGGAAAGGAAAATCAAGTCTGTAGGGCGGAGGGCGTTTCCTATCGATTCCCGGCCAAGGCAGGGCGTCAGCAGAGACACCCCGTAGTGATTGCGGGGATGGGACCGGCGGGGCTGTTCTGCGGCTATTTTCTCGCCCTGCATGGGTACCGCGTCCTTCTTCTGGAGAGGGGAAAATGCGTGGAGGAGCGTCGGAAGGATGTGGAACGTTTCTGGGAAACGGGCAGGCTGGATACCGCTTCCAATGTGCAGTTTGGCGAGGGCGGCGCGGGGACTTTTTCTGACGGGAAGCTGAACACTCTTGTGAAGGATAAGGACGGCAGAAATGCCGCCGTGCTGGAAACTTTCGTGAAGTTCGGCGCCAAGGAAAGCATATGTTATGAGGCCAAGCCCCATATTGGAACGGATGTGCTCTGCGGCGTGGTGAAGCGGATGCGGGAGGAAATTATCAGGCTGGGAGGCCGGGTGTATTTTGAGAGTCAGGTGACGGAAGTCTGCATAGAGCAGGGGCGGGTGACAGGCGTGGTAATCGGGGAAAAGGAGCGGATTGCCTGCGAGCAGCTTGTGCTGGCGATTGGTCATAGTGCCAGAGATACTTTTTCCATGCTGTATAAAAAGAGGATTCCCATGGAGGCGAAGGCCTTTGCGGTGGGACTGCGGGTGGAACATCCCCAAGCTATGATCAATGAAAGCCAATATGCCTGTACGCGTTCCGAGGATTTGGGGGCGGCGTCCTATAAGCTGACAGCAAAGGCGCGAAATGGGCGGGGTGTTTATTCTTTCTGCATGTGTCCGGGAGGATATGTGGTAAATGCTTCCTCCGAGGAGGGATATACGGCGGTGAATGGTATGAGCTACAGCGGAAGGGATGGCTGTAATGCCAACAGCGCTGTGGTGGTGACGGTGACGCCTGCGGATTATGGGTCATCCCATCCTCTGGCGGGAATTGACTTCCAGAGACAGCTGGAGCAAAAGGCCTATGCTCTGGGGGAAGGAAGGATTCCGGTGCAGCGGTATGGGGACTTTAAGAGATGTGTGGAAGGGAGTTTTCAGCCGCCTTTCAAAGAAGCCGAGGGGATGGAATACGAAACTGAGTCATGCCGAATAGAAGAAAAAGTACGAAAAGAAGGGAAGGCCGGGATAGACGAGGAAGTACGAAAAGAGGAGAAAGCCGAGATAGAAATAGAAAAGGAAGTGCGAAAAAAAGAGAAAGCCGGGATAGAAATAGACAAGGAAGAACGAAAAGAAGAGAAAGCCGGGATAGAAAGGGAAGCGCGGATAGCAGGGACCGACAGGAGAGAAGCTTCGGAAATGATGGTAATGCCTCAGTGCAAAGGGAGGTATCAATGGGCGGATGTAAGCCGGATTCTTCCAAGAGAATGTAATGAAGCGATTGTGGACGGTATGGAAGCGTTTGGAAGACAGATAGCGGGGTTTGACAGGGGGGACGCCTGTCTGTCGGGAGTGGAAAGCCGCACCTCATCTCCGGTCAGGATTCTTCGGGATGAAAGTATGCAGTCGGAAATTCAGGGGCTTTTTCCCTGTGGAGAGGGGGCGGGTTACGCAGGCGGAATTCTCTCCGCGGCAATGGACGGCCTGCGGGTGGCGGAAGCCATTGCGGTTCTTCTCAAGTAAGGAAAGATTCTTTGGAAAGCGTTAAAGATTTTAAGAAGGTACGAAAGGTTTTGTGGGAAATCGGGGAAAGGTTTTACGGAAATCTGCGGAATAAATGGAGAAAATGCAAAATATGGGCAGGATGGAAATGGAAACGACAGTTTTTAAATTGGGCGAGCTTTTCTGCGGGCCGGGCGGACTTGCGTTAGGCGCGGTTTCGGCTGCGATTGAAAAGGAGGAATACAAAATTGTACATGAGTGGTCCAATGATTACGACCCCAGTACATGCGATACCTACAGAAAAAATATCTGCCCGGATCGTCCGGAGAGCGTGATATGCGGGGACGTCCGCACCTTGGATATGGAATCGCTGGGGGCGATTGACGCGCTGGCCTTCGGATTTCCGTGCAATGATTTCTCGGTGGTGGGAGAGCAGAAGGGATTTAACGGAACCTTTGGGCCTCTGTATACCTATGGGGTAAAGGTATTGAAGAGGTACCGGCCCCTATGGTTTCTGGCGGAAAATGTGGGCGGCCTGCAGAGCGCCAACGGGGGGAAGGCTTTTGAGAAAATCAAACAGGATTTGGTGGAAGCCGGGTATAAAATATATCCTAATTTATATAAATTTGAGCAGTATGGTGTGCCGCAGGCAAGACATAGAATGATTATTGTGGGAATACGGGAAGACCTTCCCTATGAATTTCAGATACCCAGCCCGGCCCCGTATGCTTCCTGTGATGTGGCCTGCCGGACGGCCCTTGAAGAACCGCCGATTCCGAAAGATGCGGCAAACCATGAGCTTACCAGACAGTCTCCGCAGGTGGTGGAGCGGTTGAAATATATTAAACCCGGTGAAAACGCATTTACGGCAAGCCTGCCGGAAGAACTGCAGCTGCATGTAAAAGGCGCCAGAATCAGTCAGATTTACAAACGGCTGAGTCCGGACAAGCCGTCGTACACTGTGACAGGCTCCGGCGGCGGCGGAACGCATATTTACCATTATTCCGAGAATCGCGCGCTGACAAACCGGGAAAGAGCCCGCCTGCAGACCTTTCCAGACACCTATGTTTTTGAAGGTTCAAAGGAGTCTGTGAGAAAGCAGATTGGCATGGCGGTTCCGGTAAAGGGGGCAAAGGTAATTTTCGAGGCTGTTTTGAGAACCTTTGCGGGAATTCCTTATGAAGCGGTTCAGCCATTCCTGTAAAATTGGATTAGGGGGATGTGGAATTTGAAGGAGTTCTTGGGAAAAGATGTACTTGGGAAAACCAATTCTTGCGAACTGTACTTTGAAGAATAAGACATAGAAGCTTTTATTGAAAATTTAGAGAAATTGTATCCTGAGATTCAATATGTCAATTTACCTATGGCGCATAGGCGGGAAGCAGCACTTTTTTCGGATTTGTGTACCCGCTGAAAATGATCCGAAATATACATTACAGGCTGTGAGAGAATATTTTTATAATCAAGTACAAATTTTAGAATTTGTGAGGAGCATTAAAAAAGTGAAGATAGAAATATTAAACAATTTGACAGTTGAAGAATATAACCAATTAAGAGCAGATGTGGGTTGGGAAATAAAAAATCCGCTTGTTGCAGAAAAAGCCATAAGCCATAGTACGATTATAAAAAAAGCTATGCATGACAATATAATAGTTGGAATGGCTAGGGCTATTGGAGATGGTATGTCATACCTTTTAGTTGACGTAGTAGTTAGTTCAAAATATCAAAAGCATGGAATAGGAAAAAAACTTGTAAATTCAATAATAAACGATGTAAAAAGCGAAACCATGGCTGGGGAATATAGTACTATTAATTTGATTTCGATTAAGGGGATGGAGAAATTTTATGAGAGCTGCGGATTTGAAGAAGTGCCATTTGGATACAATGGCAAAGGAATGCGAATGAAGATTGAAAAATAGATATACTGCCTCCCCATTTGAAGATAAGCGGCAGGAACACTTTTCCGAAAAGGGAGAAAAACAATTCGGTTTTACGATTTGGATGGTCATTTAATTGAAGCAGAAATGCCTATGTAATGTGAAAAAGTCCTATTGGCAGAATTGTAAATCGGGTATAAGTTCAATCGTAAATCGGGTATAAGCTTAATCGTAAATTGGGTATAAGTTTAATCATAAATCGGGTATAAGTTCAATCATCATATGTGGGTGATTCATATGCAGGTGATTGGAGCACAGAATAAATGGGAGGAGGGGATAACCCATGGTGGAGGTGATTCTGTTTCCTTCAGGATTTTATGATGTGAACAGGGTGGATGAAGATTTGCAGAAGGAGTATGATGCGGCGGTTTCCACCGGGCTGTTTGAAATTGTTTTATTTGGCTATGAGAAATGGTTTCATGAAGAAAAACTGGTTCTGAACAATGCGCCTTCAGTGAGGAAAAAGGCGGTTTATCGAGGCTGGATGATGAAACCGGCCCAGTATGAAAGGTTTTATCGTCTGCTTTTAGAACGGAAGATCGAGCTGATTACCGAACCGGATGCCTATCAATTAATGCATATTTTCCCCAATGTGTATGAATGCGTAAAAGAGGATACGGCCCGAATGCGGATTTATCCCCTGCATGAGCGCATTGACGTGGAAGAGATAAAAGCGGAGTTTGACCGCTTTATGGTGAAAGATTTTGTAAAATCGGTCAAGGGAACGAAATTTCCTAAGTATTTTGACAGTAAGGTGACGCAGGAGGATTTTGACCGGTGGATGGAGGTATTTTATCAGTATCGGGACAGCCTGCTTACCGGGGGAATCTGTATCAAAGAATTTTTATCCTTGAAGCTTTATGATGGGAAACCAAACGAGTATCGGGTATTCTATATGAATCATGAACCTGCCTCCGTGAGCAGAAATTCCGGTCAGGCCAATTATGCCCCGGAGCCTCCCAAGGAATTGATTGACAGATACAGTCGTTTGGACAGTCCTTTTTATACCGTCGATTATGGAGAGCTTGAGGACGGGACATGGAAAGTACTGGAAACCGGCGACGGAGAGGTATCGGGTTTGTCGGAAGGGCAGAATTATGAGCATTTTTTCAGAGCCTTATACCAGTGTTTTATAGACTGATTGAAAATATAAGATGAAGATAAAGGTATCAATTTCATGATTGTCTGAGATAGCTGAGAATCATATAGCCGCTTCGTGAACTTAAATGGTTTTTATGTCTTTAAAATGCAGGGGGTGAGTTTTCAACATCTCAAGGCTGTAGGTCATTGACGATGGAGTAAAAATCAAGTATGATAATGACGGAAGGAAGAATGATAAGAGAAGAAGGAAGAGTGATAAGAAAAGAAGGAAGAGTGATAAGAAAAGAAGAAAGAATGATAAAGACGAAAGCAAGAATGATAGAAAAGAGGGAAGAATGGTAAGAAAAGAAGAAAGAATGATAAGAGAAGAAAGAATGATAAAAAAAGAAGAGCGATAAGGGTGGAGAGAAGAATAAGGACGAATGGAAGAATGGTAAGGGCGGAGGGAAGAACGAAAGAGAAGGACGGATGAAATGCCGGAGTGGAGAAAGCGTATATTTTATGAGGGCGGCACGAGGGATAAGATGGAAAGTGTAAGGGAACAAATCAAAGATAAGAAGAGAATTGTGGTAAAAATAGGCTCCTCCTCCCTGACCCATGGGGAGACGGGGGACATGGATTATATCCGCATGGAGAAGCTGGTGCGGGAATTGAGCGATATCAGAAATCGGGGAAAGGAAGTCATTCTGGTGACATCCGGTGCGATTGCGGCGGGGAAAAACGCCGTGAACCTGAAAGATATTCGCGTGGACAGTCAGGCGGAGTCTCTGGCGGTGAAGCAGGCATGCGCCGCAGTGGGGCAGGCCAGACTGATGATGACATATCAGAAGCTTTTTGCGGAATATAATCAGGTGGCGGCCCAGATTTTAATGACCAAAAATACGATTGTCGATAATCTGAACCGTTATAATGCACATAATACTTTTTCGGAGCTTTTGAAGATGGGAGCCATACCCATTGTCAACGAAAACGATACGGTTGCCACCTACGAAATTGAAATCGGGGACAACGACACGCTGTCCGCCATTGTGGCGGCTTTGGTAGAGGCTGATTTATTGATTCTGCTGTCGGACATTGACGGGCTTTACACGGATGATCCCAGAACGAAGCCGGACGCGGAATTTATAGAGCAGGTGGACGAGCTGACGGAGGAATTGATGGGCATGGGCAAGGCCACCACGGGGAGCAGCGTGGGAACCGGAGGGATGAACACCAAACTGATCGCCGCCAAGATTGCCACCAAATCCAATGTGGATATGGTGATAGCCAACAGCAGGGATATCGGCGTGCTTCACAGGATACTGGCGGGAGAGAGGGAAGGAACCTTGTTTGTGGCCCATCGGGATGAAAATTTTGATCTGCCGCTCTTTGTGGGCGGACTGCATGGAAAATAGGAGGTAGAATAAATGATTCCTTTGGATTCTCCGATTTGGAAGAAACTGGATTCCGCCGGAACCGATGTGGACGAACTGCTCAGGAATTTGATGGAAGGGAACGGGGATTTCCGGGAAAACATGGAATTCTTGGGAGAGGATTTGAGCCATCAGTTTAGTTATTATGACGCCACGGCCTATGTTCTGCCTCATCTGGCCCTTTTGTGTTCAAAGCTTTCTTTGGAAGACAGGGCGTTTCTGATGACTCAGATAGGCCCGGCCGTTGCCGCCGAAGGTGTGTGGCCGCTTTCGCCCGACACGGAAAGCTATCGTGAATTTGAAGAAGGCTTGAGAGGGCTGCGGCAGGAAGCCAAAAGCCTAGTCATGAATCCGGACATTGGGGCAATTTTGGAGAATGATCCCATCCAGGGGCTGGAGTTTGCGCTTTCCGCGCTGGCCATCCTTGGAGACCGGATGCATGCATATGGGATGTGGTGTTTGGCGGACAGAAGATGGGACGACTGCATCGCGGCCTGTTCCTGCGGCTGGGAGACGGAAGCCATCTCCTTATTCGGCTCTCAGGATCAGGATTACTTAAAGATGGAGCCTGTCTCTATTGCCTCATGGGACGGTGCATCCATGGAGGACGAATCCGTGTGGCTGCAAGGTCTGCTTCGGCGGATAGGAGAGGAAGAAATCATCCGCGCGCTGCCTTTGGTCTACGGAACCTGCGCCTGCCCGGAGTGCGGAAAACGGGCGGCTTATTGGGAATGGCTGGCGAGGTATATCGGGTATGGCTGGGGCGGCCAATAATATCAAGCGAAACCATATATGGGTATGACAGCTGGAGCGGAAGGGTATGCTGACAAAAATAGAACAACAAAAAACGGAACAGCAAAAAGCGGAGCAGCAAAAAACAGAGCGACAAAAAGCGGAGCAGCAAAAAACAGAGCAGCTAAAAACGGAACAGCAAAAAACAGAACAGCAAAAAACAAAGCGGCAGCAAATAGAACAGCAAAAAATGTTAAAGCAGTCAATCAGAAAAACGGTTCTGCAGGCAAGGGACAGCTTGACTATGGAGGAGCGGGAGCGGGGAAATATTCTGCTCACGGAGCGAATCTTAGGCCATCAATGGTTTTACTGCTCGGAGATACTGTTGGGCTTTGTGAATTTCGGAAGTGAAATCTCCACCGAAGAAATCATAAAGGAAGCCCTTCGCAGAGGGAAGCGGGTATATGTGCCCAAGGTGCTGCGGGGGGGCGAAGAGCCTCAGATGGGGTTTTACAGAATCGCGTCCTTAGAGGAACTGCAAAGCGGGTATCAAGGGATTCGTGAGCCTTCCGGATGTTCGGAGGAATACGTCTATAGGGCGGAGGAAGCGGAACATACGCTGATGTTGATGCCGGGGGCTGCTTTTGATGGATTTCGGGGCAGAATCGGTTATGGAAAAGGATTTTATGACAGATTTCTTCAGGACAAACCTCAGCTGCAGCTTCGCACCATAGGCGTGGGCTACCTTTGCCAGTTAGTGGAGGAACTGCCCATGTGGGAGCAGGATGTAAGGCCGTATCAGGTTATCTGTGTGTAGTGTGGGCAGGTGGAATTGAGGAATGGCAGGGGAAAATCTGCAACAGTATATTTGGACGATATCCGCTGTGGATGCTGCTGTGGAACTCGTAATTATTCCGGTAATTTTGGCGTCGGGAAGATGTAGGCGGAACCGGAATGGAGGGATTTATGAATATCAGAATAGGGGAAGAAGCGGATAAGGAGCGCATTGTGGAGCTTCGTCCGCAGGCGGAAGGTTATTTCACAAAGGATTATTTTCTTGTGGCGGAAGAGGAGGATATTCTGGGATGCGCAACGGTGTTTCGCCGGAAAATTCCGGCGCCCATATCTGCGGCCGAGGCTTTTATCCTTCTGATAGACGTCTTTGAGGAGGACAATCGGAACAGGGGAATCGGCTCGCTTATGGTGCAGAAAATATTGGAGATTGAGCGTGAGAAAGGGACTTATCAGGTGAGGGCTTACTGTGATATTAAAAATACGGCGTCCCATCGCTTATGGCTGAGAAACAAATTTGGAATTTCACCGGATAAGCAGCCTGACGGCAGTATTCCCGGTTCTTTTGTCACATATGTTCTTTGAATTATGGCAGCAGTTCAGCGTCTTGTCTGAACTGTTACGTATTAAGCGGGAAGCTTAAGGCCCTTATAATAAGAGCAAAAAGCAAATTTTCACGAAGAAAATTGCATATCGCCTTGTAGAACGGGCGGGGAGGAAGGGATATGACAGATTTACAGGAAATGGGAAGACGGGCTTTGGCAGGGAAGCAGATGTTACAGAAACTGACTGCGCAGGAGAGGAACGGGGCGCTTTTTAGGGCGGCGGACAGGCTGGTGGAGCGGGCGGAAGAAATTCTGACCGCAAATGAGAAGGATATGGAGGCCGCCCGCAGCCACGGCATGAATGAGGGGCTGCAGGATCGTCTGAAACTGACCAAGGAGAGAATCTGCGCTATGGCGGAGGGGCTTCGTCAGATTGCGGGGCTTCCGGACTGCATCGGAGAGGTTATGGAGGAATTTGAGCGTCCCAACGGATTAAAAATTGCGAAAATCCGTGTCCCCATGGGGGTTATCGGCATCATCTATGAAGCGAGGCCCAATGTGACGGCGGACGCTTTCGGGCTGTGCTTTAAGACGGGCAGCGCGGTGATTTTAAAGGGCGGCAGCGACGCGCTTGCCTCCAATATGGCAGTGGTGAAGGTACTTCGGGAAGCCGTGGAGGAGTGCGGGATTTTGGGGGATGTGCTGCAGCTGATCGCGGATACGGACAGGAAAGTAACCGTGGAGTTTATGAAGCTGAAGGAATATGTGGATCTGTTGATTCCAAGGGGCAGCGCCGGGCTGATTCAAAGCGTTGTGGAGAACAGTACCATTCCGGTGATTGAAACCGGGACGGGCAATTGTCATGTGTATGTGGACAGGGATGCGGATTTGGATATGGCGGCAAAGATTATCTATAATGCCAAGACCCAGCGGATTGGAGTCTGCAATGCCTGCGAATCTCTGGTAATTCACAAGGATGTGAGGGAGGCTTTTCTGCCGAAGTTAAAAGAGATATTGGAATCCCCCAAGGTGGAGCTGCGGGGGGACGAGAGAGTGAGGGAAATTCTGCCCCAGTGCATTCCGGCGACGGAGGAGGATTACGGAAGGGAATATCTCGACTATATCCTTTCTCTGAAAACGGTGGATACGCTGGAGGAAGCCATTGGGCATATTAACAAATATAACACGAAGCATTCCGAATGCATCGTGACGGAAAATCCGGAAGCCGCGGAGAAGTTCTTGAATGAGGTGGACGCCGCCTGCGTTTATTGGAATGTTTCCACCCGGTTTACGGATGGGTTTGAATTTGGTTTCGGCGCTGAAATCGGCATCAGCACTCAGAAGCTTCACGCAAGAGGCCCCATGGGGCTGAAAGAGATTACCTCTTATAAGTATGTTATCCGCGGAAACGGTCAGGTGAGGCCTTAAAATATGGAAAGCCGCATGTTTTAGTCAGGGGAGGTCAGCGCAGGAAGAACTTCTAACCGCTTTAGCAGTTTATGCTCGCAGCCTAGGCTTTCTCGTGAAGAAGTTCTAAGTCTCCCAAACCGCTAAAGCAGTTATAAAATGCCTGTAAAGATAGGATGATTAACCGGATTTGAGCCGCGGCGCGGAGGTTAGCGTGCAAAATGTATTTCACAATCCAGATTGATATGCCCAAAGAGGGGGTGTTTACACACCCTCCTGCGAAGCGGGCAGATGGGAGTCAGCGTGAGGACAGAGGCCCGAAGAGAAAAAAACGGCAGATTATTTTTGCAGAACTGCGGCAGGACATTGGGAATTCTTTTGACAGGAAGCTTCGCCGGTGTCCTGCTTCTTTGGATGGCGCATCTTCTTCCTATGGAGGGGATGAAGGTTCATATCTATCAATCCCTTCCTCTGCTGGAATCGGAATTTATAGATTCGCAGGTGATGGAGGGGTATGAAGCTACTTTGACGGGGAGTTTTACGGACTGCCTGATGCTGGAGCATGCGATTTATGCCAAAGAGGGGCGCTCCGCGCTGGAACAGGCGATGATGATGTATCGGGGAGAGGCGTCGGAGGGCGCGGGCTGGGCGCCCGGAACTTCGCTGGAGGCATATCTGGAAGGAAGCCCCATGGCCAGAGAGGTTTCCTATGCCAGATATTGGCATGGGTATTTGGTGATTCTAAAGCCCCTGCTTATGTTATCCAATGTGCAGACGCTCAGGGTGCTGAACGCCATGGTGCAGATGCTGATGCTCTGCGGACTGACGGGCCTCTGCTTCCGTCAGAGGAAGGGAAGGCTGGGCATGGCTTTGGCGGCGGCGCTTATGCTGCTTTATCCTTTTGTGCTCTATTTTTCCCTGTCACTGAGCATCTGTTATTATCTGGTGCTGGCGGCATTGACGGTGCAGGTCGTCTGGGGCGACAGATGGAAATCTCAGGCGGGGTTTGACGTATTTTTTCTGATCGTGGGAATGGTTACGGCATATTTTGATTTCCTGACGTATCCGCTGGTGACGCTGGGCTTTCCTCTGGGGGCGGCAATTTATCATTCAAAAGAGCGTTGGCGGAAGCAGTGCGGGAAAATGCTGCGGTATTCCTGCTTTTGGGGAATCGGTTATCTAGGATTTTGGGCGTGTAAATGGGTAACTGCGGATATTCTGTTTGGCGCGGGGACGATTCAGGACGCGCTGAGAACCATAGGGGAGAGAACCCATTCCGCCTCGGAGCTGTCCTTATGGGAGGGATATGGGCAGGTAATTAGGGAAAATATCTCTTATTTCTTCCATTGGCCCTTTTATCTGGTGATATTGGCGGCCGCTGTGGGACAGGTGATTGGGGCGGGACGGGGACGGAAGAGAGAAAAATGTCCCCGTCTCTTGAAACATCCGGCGGGTTCCATAAAACATTTGGCGGGTTCCGTAAAACATCTGGGAGGCCGTGGGGTAAAATGTTTGGCGGAGCGGGTGAAAAGCCGCGGCATTCCATGCATCCTGCTGGCGGCGCTGCCTTTTATTTGGTATTTTTTCACGCAGAATCATTCCATGGAGCATAGTATTTTTACATGTAAAATTTTATCCATCACCGTATTTGCGGTATTGATTTTTATAGGAAGCGACGTGAGGGAAGAAGACGGTGAAGCTGTGGAAAGCTTTGTTGAGACATAAACTGATTGGAAGTAGATAAAGTGAGGACTGTACGATCAAGGGAAAATGTGGTATGGTAGGAATAGAAATGCTTAAGAGGAGGTCCGGCGCGGGACGGCATTGTGCTTTGATGGGTTCTGCCCGGATCAGGGAGGTTGTGATGACGCTTTATGAGGCACAAAAGGGAAACAGCTACTGTATTCAAGGGCTGTATGTGGAACCTGCCATAACCCGCAGGCTGGAGGCTTTGGGGCTGAACGACGGAACCATAGTGAACGTCTTGAACAGGAAAAGGCGCGGCGCGCTGATCATTCGGGTGCGGGGAACACGTCTGGCGCTGGGAAAGCATATTTCCTCCAATATTGAAATCTGCGAATGGGAGGAAAAAGAGAGCCGAAGGGAGCCGGGTTCCGAGGAGAAAGCAAAGGAGAGCCGAAGGGAGCCGGGCGCTGAGGAGAAAGCAGTTTTGGCCCAAGGAGACAGGGGGGATGCTCATGAAAAGTAATCCCCAGAAGAATATGGAACAGAAAAAGCATATCAATGCGGCCTGCATCGGTAATCCCAACTGCGGCAAAACCACATTGTTCAACGCTTTGACCGGATCAAAGCTGAAGGTGGCCAACTGGCCGGGAGTCACTGTGGAGCGGTTTGAGGGGGAGGCTGTCTACGAGGATACTAAAATTACATTGATTGATACGCCCGGAATCTATTCTCTGACCTGCTATACCATAGAGGAAAAGGTCACGAGAAAATGTGCCATGGATGATGACATTGATGTGATTATCAATGTGGTGGACGCTTCCTCTCTGGAACGCAATTTATATTTGACGCTGCAGCTCTTAGAGCTGGGCAAGCCTGTGGTGCTGGCGCTGAATATGATGGATATTGTGAAGGAACGGGGCATGGAAATTGATATGCACCGCCTTCCGGAGATGCTGGGGGATATCCCGGTGGTGCCTGTGTCGGCGGCAAAGCGCACCGGACTGGACATCCTGCTTCATGCGGTGATTCATCATTATGAGGAAGGGATGGAAGAATACATTCTGGATTATCCGGAGGAGATTGAGAGCAAAATCGCAAAGCTGGAAGGGATGATGCAGGAGCATTACCCCAGCCATTCTTCCGTAAGATGGCATGCAATCAAGCTTCTGGAGGATGATGAAGAGGTAAAACAGGAGCATCCCATGTCCGCTACGGATATCGTGGACAGAAGCTATGAGAAAGAAATTATTCAAAGCAAGTATGCCCACATTGAAAAAATAGTGGAAGAAACCCTGTTTCATAAGGGCAGGAAGGCCGCGTCCACGGATAAAATCGACAGACTGCTGACCCATTCCGTCTGGGGAATTCCTATTTTCCTAGCGGTGATGTGCCTTGTGTTTTTCCTGACATTTACGGTGGGGGACGCCCTGAAAGGGGTATTTGAGACAGGGCTTTCGTTTGTTTCCGACGCCGCCTTGGCCGCCTTGGAAGGGCTGGGAACTGCTCCGTGGCTTAAATCTCTGCTGGTGGACGGCATCATAGCCGGGGTGGGGGGGATTCTTACGTTTCTGCCCAATATTTTTATTCTGTTTCTGGCATTGGCCATATTGGAAGACAGCGGCTATATGGCAAGGGTGGCTTATGTGATGGATTCGGTCATGGGCAGGGTGGGTCTTTCGGGGAAGGCCTTTCTGCCCATGATTCTGGGATTTGGATGCACGGTGCCCGCGATTATGGCCACAAGGGCCTTGGAAACGGAGCATGACAGGCGAAAGACCATGCTGGTGACGCCTTTTATGTCCTGCTCCGCCAGACTGCCGGTGTATGTGTTGTTTTCCGATATGTTTTTCGGGGAATACGCGGTTGTCGCGGCGTTTTCCATGTATGTGATAGGAATGCTGATTGCGATTCTTTCCGCCCTCGTCATAAATTTTCTGGAAAAGGGAAAAGGCGGGGGCAGGATGAACGAGTCCCTGCTGATTGAGCTTCCGGAATACAAAAGACCCAATGGCAGGACCATCCGCATCTATGTGTGGAATAAGCTGAAGGATTATCTGTCAAAGGCCGGAACCACAATTTTTATCGCATCCATTCTCATTTGGTTTGTGCTGAACTTCGGCATATCGGGAAAGGTGGAGAATCCGGCGGACAGCTTCGGGGCCATTGTGGGGCATATGCTCGTGCCCGTGCTGGCGCCCGCGGGGCTGGGAATGTGGCAGATTGGGGTGGCGCTGCTCTCCGGAATCTCCGCCAAGGAAGTGGTGGTGGCAAGCTTCGCCGTGCTGTTCGGGGTTGCAAATGCCAATTCCGACGCCGGAATGGCGGCGATTGTGGAAAATATCCACAGCATAAATCCGGGCTTCGGGCCGCTGAACGCCTACTGCCTGATGCTGTTCTGCCTGCTGTATGTGCCCTGCGTGGCAACGGTGGCAACGGTGAAAAAGGAAAGCGGCTCTTGGAAATTTACGATGGGGATGCTTTTGTTTCAGCTGATTCTGGCATGGGGCGTCTCGGTGCTTGTGTACCAGACGGGCAGCCTGATTCTGGGGGCTTTTTCATAAACGTAAGACAGCAGCGTGGGGGCGCAGTATCGCAGAGAGCGGAACAAGTTCCCACAAGTGGGAACTATAATAAAAACAGTCTCGAAGCGGAAGCTAAAAACAGTCTCGGAGAGGAAGCGCCCGGAAGGAAATTTCAGCTGCTGCCCTTAGCAGATGAAATTTTCTTCCCTTTAAGGGCGCTGAATCGCAGAGACGGAACTGGAATGGAGGAAGAGATGTATATAGACTTATCAGGAGAATGGAGCATTTCATTGGAGGCAGACGAGGGAAAGCAGGAGGGCTTTATCCGCCTGCCCGGAATTTTACAGGCGGCAGGGTATGGGAATCCCATTACAAGGCAGACGCCTTGGGTCAGCGGGCTGCATGATGCTTTTTGGTATGAGCAGGAGGAGTATAAATTTGCGCAGGAGGAAGGGGTGAACGTGCCGTTTTTATCCCAGCCGCCGAGGCATTTTCTGGGACAGGCCGTGTATGAAAGAACCTTTACCGTTCCTGAGAGCGGGGCGTCCTGTGAAGAAGAGGAGTGGCATTTCCATGTGGAGGCGGCCAGATGGCGCAGTCAGGTATGGGTGGACGGAGAGAAGAAGGGCGGGGATTGTTCGGTGTGCGGCCCCCACGACGTCAAATTGGGAAAGCTTGCGCCCGGAGAGCATACCCTGCGGGTCGTCATGGATAATTCCATGATTTATCCCTATCGGCCGGACGCCCATGGGGTGTCGGATGCATTGGGAGCCACATGGAACGGCATGGTGGGGGAGATTGCCCTGTTTACCGACGAGGAGCGCAGGCGGCGCAGGGAGGAGCGGCGGGCGTATGCCAAGGCGCATCCCAGAACCGTGGAGGCCAAGGACGGCCGTTTTTGGATAGACGGAGAGCCGTTTTATTTCCGGGCGACGCATTTTGGCGGCGAGTATCCTTTGACCGGCTGTCCCGTCACTGATAAGGAATGGTGGCGCAGAATCATGGGGATCGTTAAGGAGTGGGGGCTGAACGGAATTCGGTTCCACTCTTACTGCCCTCCCGAGGCGGCGTTTGCGGCGGCGGACGAGGAGGGCGTGAGCCTTCTGGTAGAATGCGGCATGTGGAATCGTTTTGGGGAGGATCCGGAAGGGGAGAAAATGTATGAAATACTGCGGCAGGAAACGAGGCGGATTCTGGAGAATTTCGGCCATCACCCTTCCTTTGTGTTTTTCTCGCCTTCCAATGAACCCAGCGGCTTGTGGTTTGGGCCGCTGAAAAGATGGGTCGGCGAGACGAGAGAGTATGATAAAGAGCTTGGCTATGAGGGCAGGAGAATCTATACGGCTCAGTCCGGATGGCCTTATGAGGTGCCTCCTGCGGAAGTGGAGGGTACGGATTTTATTTATTTCCATCGTTCCGGGAACGGTTTCCGCAAGGGAGGCATGATCCGCGGCGCTATAGGATGGAAGGGCGGGGACTACAGCTGCGTGCTGCCGGGGGCGAAAAAGCCGGTGGTCTGCCATGAGCTGGGACAGATATGCGCGTATCCTGACTATGGGATTGTGGAGAAATATACGGGATTTATGCAGCCGGGCAATTATAAGGTATTTCGGGAGAATGCTCGGGCAAACGGCGTCCTGCCCTATGGGGACATCTTTGTAAAATGTTCCGGCGAGAATCAGATTCGGCTCTACAAAGAGGATTTGGAGGCGAATTTCAGGACGCCGGAGCTGCAGGGCTTTGAGCTTCTTGACCTGCATGACTATCTGGGACAGGGAACCGCCTTGGTGGGGATTCTGGACGCTTTTTGGGAGAATAAGGGATATGGCAGTCCCGAGGAATTTCGGAATTTCTGCGGGGATACGGTGCTGCTTGCCAGATGCAGCAGTTATATCTGGAAAAGTACCGATACGGCAGTGATCCCTGTGGAAATCTGCCATTATGGAAAACAGAGGATTCCAAACGGCATCGTGCGGTGGCATGTAAGCTATGGGAATGAAGTTCTGCAGTCGGGCGAGCTTGCGGCGGGGGAGGTTCCCAAGGGGGGCAATACGAAGGCGGGCGAGGTGACGCTTTGCTTTGAAGAAATCATGGAGAGCTGTCGCAGGCGGCAGTCCGCGCAGGAAGAGAATGCGGGCAGGGATGGAAAATTCGTGGGAGACGGGAAAAGCGCGAATGCCAGTGAGGCCGTGAAAGTCGGGAAAAGCGCGGAGGCCAGTGAGGCCGTGGAAGGCGGGAAATCCGTGGGAGGAGGAGCTTCCGCGCAGGCGGCGCCGCGGAACGTGGAGCTGACTTTGACCTTAGAGCTGCCGCTTCCTTCCGGGGACGGCCAAGAGATTTTGATTCATAACAGCTGGAACTTGTATGTATTTACAAAGCCGGAGAGTGAGGCGCCCGAGGAGACCGACGAGGTGCTCTATACAAGGGATTGGCGTGAAGCGGAGTCTGCGTTAAAAGCGGGCAGAAACGTGGTATTTTCACCGTATTTGTCGGATTTGGACTATGAATGCCCGCCCCTTTCCGGGGCCAGCGTGGGCTGGAACAGCCAGATGGGGCCTACTTGGTGCCGTACCATGGGCGTGGTGATAGAAAAAGAGCATCCTATTTTCAAAGACTTTCCCACAAGGCAGTCCGGCGGCTGGCAGTGGGAGGATATCTTAAAGAACGGCAGGGGCTTCCACATGGAAGGCTTGGAGCAGGTAAAATCAATTGTGCAGCCCATCGACGACTGGAACAGGAATCTGCTGCAAGGGATGATTTTTGAGGCGAAGGTGTGGAACGGGAAATTATTGTTTGTGTCGGCAAATTTAGAGGGAACTTTTGAAAAACGTCCCGAGGCTTACAGCTTAAAGCAGGCGATTTTAAAATATGCCGCCTCGGAGGAATTCTTGTCCGTTGCCGTTCCTGCGGTGAATCCGGAGAAGATAGAGGAGAAATTCTTCCCCATGCTGAGAATGAGCCAGCTTACGAAGGAAATTTCGTATGGCAGCATGGGAGAAGAAGAGAAGGTGAAGGACGGGACGGCGATTGTGGAGGCGGATCCGGGCACGTCGGTGAGAGTCATGAAGAAGGATTTCCCCGTTACCGTTACCATCGCTCTGTGCAAAAAGGTTTCCATGAAGGGATTTTTATATGTGCCGGAACAGCGGGACAGGGAGCATGAGGGCTTTGCCAGAGAATACCGTCTTGAAATCAGAAACGGCGAGCTTGGACGGTGGGAGACCGCCGCGGAGGGAACCTTCCTGAATACCTGCCGATCTCAGAAGGTTTTGTTTGACAGGGAAGTGTTGACGGATACCATACGCCTTACCGTGCTGTCCGCATACGGCTGTGTGGATAAATATGTATGGGAGGCCGATCGAAGGGGGTGGGAGCGTCGTTTTATGCCTAAGACGGCGGTGGTGCAGATTGCGGGAATCCATGTGATCTGCGATGAAGACGCGCCCCATGGGGATGTGTATACATTGGCTAAGAGCCAGAAAACCCGTACCAATGAAATTGAATTGTAACGACAGGCAGGCGAAGCGGCGGGTATGGAACTTGCGGCGACAGGCAGGCGAAGCGGCGGATATGAAACTGCGGCGACAGGCAGGGCGAAGCGGCGGGTATGGAACTGCGGCGACAGGCAGGCGAAGCGGCGGGTATGAACTTGCGGCCACAGGCAGGGGCGGAGCGGCGGGTATGAAATTATGACGACAGGTATGGCGGAGCTGTAGGTATGAAGATGATGAGACGGAGAAACGGGCTTCCAAAGGAGAATGAAATGTTAAGGCCAAACGATGCCGTAAGGGAAAACGGCCTTTCATCAAAGAAACTGGTTCCTAAGATATTCGGCGCTTTCAGCCTCCTTATGCTGGCGGTGTTTCTGCCGGTGCTGTTCTGCGTCGTGATCATAGGCAATCATATGGATTATAATGACGGCATGAAGCTAACGGTCAGAATTCCCAATCAGCTGCTGTTTCTCATAGCGCTGATTGGGGTGTTCTTCTGTATGTTTCTTTTCCGGAAATGGGGCGGAATAAAACTTTCCCGAAGGGTAAACTGGGCGGTAAACGGCGTGCTGGCGTTTTTATTTCTTGGTCTTTATTTCGTCAATGTATGGCTGGCGAGGCAGATTGCCTTCCATCTTCCGTGGGATATCATGATTGCAAGAGGGGTGGCGTATGAAATCGCCAATGAACGGCCCCTGGGATATTATTATTACCTTTCCATCTATCCCAACAACATTCCCATAGGATATATTCTGGGGAGGCTGTATCGAAAGGCAATGGAGCTGAAGGATTATCCGTATATATACGATTTCATATGGATACAGGCGAACTGCGTATTTATCTCGCTGGCAGGTTTTCTCAGCTGTCTTACGGTGAAGAAGCTGACCCAAAAGCCGACGCCTGTGGCTGTGGTATTTGGAGCATATTTGGTGCTGGTCGGGATTTCTCCGTGGAAAATAGCGCCCTATACGGATACTTATGGATTGATTTTTCCTATCATGTGCGTTTATTTCTATTTATGTTATAGGGAAGCGCGTCAAGAGTGGAGGGGATATTTGTGGATTCTGCTGTCCATAACGGCGGGAATGGCGGGGGGATTTGTGAAGCCCAATCTATATCTGGTGGTGATTGCTCTTCTTGGGACGGAGATTCTTCGCTTTTTCATGGGCGATAAAAAAAGATGGGGGTATTTGCTGGCGGAAATTCTGCTGACTGTGATACTGGCGGCAGGGAGTAAGATATACACCAATCATTTAATAGAGGAAATCGGTCTGGAATATAATGAAGAGATATCGGCGGGCTGGCAGCATTATTTTCTGATGGGTCTGAATGAGGCCGCCACAGGCTCTTATAATTCGGAGGATGTGGCCATGTTCGGGGAATTCCAGAACAGCAGAAGCGAGCGGATTGAAGCGGAACTGGAAAGAGCGGCTGAGAGAATGAAGAGCAGGGGCTTTTTCGGGAGTATTTATTTTTATCTCAGGAAAATGGTGATGACGTTTAACGACGGAGTGTTCGGCTGGAAAACGGAGGTCTGGATGGATGAGCCGTATCCTGAGGAAATAGCGGATAACACTCCGCTGACGCAGAGGCTTAGAAGTATTTTCTGGGGGGATGAGACGCAGTATGATGTGGGAGGCTATAACACGCTCTGTCAGCTGGTCTGGATTTTCTGCATTCTCGGGATACCGGGAATCTGCCTGTGTACAGGCGGGGAAAAGGAGAAATATGGGGTTTTGGTGATTTGTTTTTTAGGTATTTTCTTTTATCAGATGCTCTTTGAGGCGAGAGCCAGATACCTTTTCGTATTCCTGCCGCTGATTCTGGCGATGGCGGTCTGCGGCATACAGCAGTATGCCCATTGGGCGGCGGTACTGCTTCGGAAGAGAAGAGCTGTACGAGGCGGCAAAACATAGGCGGGCCAAAGGGAAAAAATAATACATATATGTTTTACAAATGGGAATAGTTATGGTACATTCTTTCTTAAAGGAAAATTTGTTTTATGGAGGCGGTTATGAAAAAAGATTACAGTAAATTATGGACGCTGTTTAAGTCCATGTTTATTCTGAGCGCGTGTACCTTTGGCGGAGGGTTTGTCATTGTTTCCTTGATGAAAAAGAGATATGTGGAGGAACTGAAGTGGCTGGAGGAGGATGAAATGCTGGATGTGACGGCAATTACGCAGTCGTCCCCCGGGCCGCTTCCGGTAAACGCTTCCGTTATTATCGGCTATCGAATCTCCGGCGTTGTGGGCTCTTTGACGGCAATCTTTGGCACCATTCTTCCGCCCATGATTATTATTTCCGTTATTTCGCTTTTTTACGAGCAGTTCCGCACCAATCCTTATATTGCCACGGCATTGCAGGTGATGCGGGCGGGGGTGGCGGCGGTGATATTTGACGTTGTGATTAATTTAGCGGGCAATGTGCTGAAAACGAAAAGAATTTTGTATATTGTGATGATGATCACGGCTTTTATCGCGGTTTATTTCCTAGACGTCAGCGCCATGGTTGTGATTTTGGCCTGTCTTGGAATCGGGCTGGCGGATTTGGCGGTCACGCAGAAAAAAAAGAAAGGAACGGCGGAGTAAATGTTACTGTTAAAATTATTTTTTGCGTTTATTCAGGTGGGGTTATTCAGCGTAGGCGGGGGGTATGCGGCGATTCCCTTAATTCAGGAGCAGATTGTCAATATCTATGGTTTGATGACCTTGGAAGAGTTCTCGGATTTGATTACGGTGGCGGAAATGACGCCCGGGCCCATTTCCATCAATTCGGCTACCTTTGTGGGAATGAGGATTGCGGGAATACCGGGGGTATTGATCTGCACCATCGGATGCATCCTTCCGTCCTTCTGCATCTGCTTTATTCTGGCGCATTTTTATTATAAATATCGTTCGGTCAGCGGCGTGCAGGTGGTTCTGGGCGCCATGCGGCCTGCGGTGGTGGCGCTGATCGCCTCGGCGGGGGCTTCCATTCTAGTTCTGGGGCTGTTTCAGGCGGAGCTTTACGATATTGTATTAAGCGATATTCGGGGGGTGGAGCTGGGGATATTTGTCGTCGCGTTATTTCTGCTCCGGAAGTTTAAAATGAACGCTATATCGATTATTTTAGGCAGCGGGGTTGTGGGGACAATTATATATGTTTTGATGGGGGCCGTGTAAGCGGATGATGAAACGCCTGAGGCATGGAGTTTCTATGCGGATTTCTTGCGATTCTGCTTTGAGGAGCCAGCTGAAACAAGAAAACGTATGCGCGTTTCAGCGTATACTTATGAGCGGTCAAATTTGTCGCTTATTCACGATGTTTTATGCCTTTGAGCCGGGTGACTTGGCAGACTTTAGTGATTGCGAGGATAGATATTTGATTGGGTCTGCCGTTGTCGGCGTAATGGGAAGGGCTTGAAGGAGGCCGGCCTGCAAGGGGTTGAAGACTGGCCGTGGAGGGATTGAAAGAAGCCGGTCTGTAGGATTTTGATTAGATTTCCTCGCTATTAGAAGGGTATGCGCCAAAACGGGCAGGAAGGAATATGGCTGAAAGAAGTAAGAGGTATCTGAGGGGAGGTGGCAGCGATGGGGTACGAAAACGAGGCGTACATGAAAGAAAACGGGCGGCTGTATTTGAATACGGACGGGGCGTACAAGGATTTCAGGATGCTGAGCGGCGATAAGTATTTTGTCGATAAATCCGCCATGATCGAGAAGGTAAACGAGCGGGTGAATACCAAGAACAGATATCTGTGCGTTACAAAGCCGCGCCGCTTTGGCAAAACTTCTGTGCTGAATATGCTGGGGGCGTATTATGGGAAGGCATATCCCGCCAAAGAATTATTTGATCCTCTGAATATCGGAAGAAGCGCAGGATATGAGGCGCATTTGAACCGATATAATATTATCAAATTTTCTTTGAATGAATTGTCGGGGGCGGGGGACAGCTATCAGGATTATATCGGGCGTTTTAAAACGATTCTGGAAAATGATATCAGGGCGGCGTATCCAAAGCTGGGCGGCAGGAAATTTGACAGTCTGTCCGATCTTTTGACCGCCGCGGGGGATGAATTTATTTTTATCATCGACGAATGGGATTATATTTTCAGCCATGATTTATATCCGGAAAATCAAGATAATTTTCTCGAATTTTTGAGGGACCTGCTGAAAGATAAGCCTTATGCCGCGCTTGTGTATATGACGGGGGTGCTGCCGATTAAGAAGTACAGCGCGGGCTCCGCGTTAAATATGTTTGACGAGTATACCATGCTCAATGATTCCGTATTCGACGAGTTTTTCGGTTTTACGGAAGAGGAGGCGGCAATGCTTTGCGGCAGGCAGTCCCGATTGACATTGGACGAGATTGCGGAATGGTATAACGGGTATCTAACGGATCATGGGGGGAAGATTTATAATCCCCGTTCGGTGGTGCAGGCTTTGATGAATGGGAAATGTCAAAGCTGCTGGACCAGAACCGGGAAGATGGATGAGGTGCTGTTTTTCCTGAAACATAATATCGGCGAGGTCAGGGATGACGTGGTAAAAATGGTCAATCATATGCCTGTCAGAGTGGAGATAAAAAGCGAGTATGCGGCAGGGCAGGGAAAGCCTGTCAATAGGAAAGAAATATATTCTGCCATGATCATTTACGGGATGCTGTCCTATCATGAAGGGACGCTTCGCATTCCCAATAAAGAGCTGATGATTGAGTTTGAAAACGTGCTGGAGGACGATGATTTCGGGTATGTGGCTGAGCTTGTGCGGAACTCCGAAGAAGTGTTGAACGCCACGCTGGAAAAGAAAGGGGATGTTGTGGCATCATATCTTCACAATATCCATAACAGCGAAATTCCCATATTGCAGTATAATGATGAGAACAGCCTGTCCTGCGTGGTTACGCTGGCTTATCTTTCGGCGAGAAACAGATATAGGGTGGAACGGGAAGAGAAAAGCGGGAAAGGATTTGTGGATTTTATCTTTTATCCCAGAAGAAAAAAACAGCCGGGAATCCTGATAGAATTAAAGGCTGACAGTACGCCGGAAGCCGCCGTCCGGCAGATAAAAGAGCGGGAATATTGTGAAAAGCTGAAAAAGGAAAATGTGGAAGAGATTCTTTTCGTTGGGATTAATTATGATACGATAAAGAAAGTACATCAATGCAGGATTGAAGAGGCTGATATTTCCGAAGTGTAATGGAGGGATATCAGGCTTGATTTCCAGCAGGCTTATGGCCATGGCGGCATTCGCTGAGCCAAATTCAAATTGGTTCTGGCATGGAATATGGCTTTATGTTTAAGTAACAGGGCCATATGTCCAAGCCGGATTTTGGACGATCCTGCAGGCATGGCACATTGTCCGGCGGGTAATGTGTACTTAGGCAATGTGTACTCAGCGGGCAGTGTGTACTCAATGGGCAGTGTGTACTCAACGGGCAGTGTGTACTCAATGGGCGGTGTCTGTTCAGCGGGCAATGTCTGCCTGCGGGAATAAGGAAAAAAACAGGGAGGTAGAAAAATGAAGTTACATCCACTTAGAAGCACAAAGGCATTCGGCTACACCACCTTCGGGTGTATGTGGAAGCAGGGGGAATGCAGCGGCAGCACAGAGTATGTGTGCAGGAGAACGGACAAAAAGGCGCAGGGGGAGATACCGCTGCAGTCCCGGGTGACGGCATACTGGCCGGACGGCAGCGTGAAATGGACGGCCCATACGGCGGACGCGGCGCTATTGGGGGAAGAAATAGAGGTTCTGCCCGGACGGCCGGGCAGTATGGAAAGCTCAGAAGTCTCTGAAAATGGGAATGCGGCAGGTAAATCGGAGAGTATGCGCGAGGAAACCTGTGCGGGCATGCGCTGCGTGGAGGAAGAGGGCAGAATCGTCCTGCAGGCAGGGGTGATCGCCATCACCATTGAAAAGGACGGGAGACATCTGTTCCGGACGGCGGAGAGAAACGGCAGGCCCTATCTCTGCGACGGGGAGGCGGTGCTGATTCTGGAAGAGCCCGTCTGCGTGCAGGGGAATCCCGCAAGGATGGAGAAAAGCTATGTGAGCCATATTGAGAGCGTCTCCATAGAAGAAAGCGGGAAACTGAAAACCATTATCCGCTATGACGGCATTCATCAATCCGCCTCCGGAGAGGAAAAGCTGCCCTTTATCATTCGGATGGAGGCGGGATATAACAATCCGAACCTGAAATTCACCCATACGTTTCTCTACGACGGGGACGAGGACAAGGATTTTCTGAAGGGGCTGGGAATCCGTTTTTCTTCGCCGCTGGAAGGGGAATTCTATAACCGCCATGTGAAATTCACCGGGGATCACGGGGTGTTCCATGAGACGCTGGTGCCGCTGATGGCATGGCGGCCAAGGCTGCCGGAGGAGCTGTACCGCCGTCAGATGGGGGGAGAAAAGCTGCTTCTTACGGACAAGGAGCGGGAGCCGGTGGACATCATGCTGAAGGATGTGCCCGTTTGGAGCGAATATGTGTTATATCAGGACAGCGTGAGTCATTTCGGCATTCAAAAGAAGCTGGAAGGCGAAAATCTGTGTTACATAGACTGTATGCACGGAAGCCGTACCGCCGGGGGCGGCGCCTTTGGATCTGAGTATGGCAGCGTGACTGTGGCAGTGAGGGATTTCTGGGAGAAATATCCCTCGGGGCTTTCCGTGAAAGGGCTGGACGGGGAGAGGGCGGAGTGTACGCTGTGGTTCTGGTCTCCGCAGGCGCCCGCCATGGATTTCAGGCATTATGCTTCCAGAGGCTACAATCAGGTCTGCTATGAGGGGTATGATTATAAGGGGGCGTCGCCGGACGGCATTGCCTGCACCAACGAGTGCATGATTACCTTTTCCGAGGAAATGATTCCCACGGACGGGGAGGTGGAGGAATTTGCCGCCTTGGGTAACGATCCGGTGGTCTATGTGGGAACTCCGGAATTTTATCATGAGATGAGGGCCTTCGGATACTGGTCCCTGCCTTCTAAGGAGGGGGAAGCCGGTGAGACCGAGAGATGGCTGGAAGACCAGCTGGAGAAGGTCTTTGAATTTTATAAGAAGGAGGTCGGGCAGAGGAATTGGTACGGGATGTTCAATTACGGGGACGTGATGCATACCTATGATTCCGTGCGCCATCAGTGGAAATACGATATCGGCGGGTATGCATGGGATAACACGGAGCTGGTGCCGACTCTCTGGCTGTGGCTTTACTTCCTGCGCACTGGCAGGGAGGATGTGTATCGGATGGCGGAGAAGCTTTCCCGTCATGCGTCCGAAGTGGATGTGTACCATATGGGTAAGTATAAGGGGCTGGGTTCCAGACATAATGTGCGGCATTGGGGATGTCCCTGCAAGGAGGCCCGGATCGCCATGGCAGGGCATCACAGGGTGCTGTACTATTTGACCGGGGACAGGCGGTTGGAGGATATTTTTGAAGAGCTTAAGGACAATGAGATGAGCTTTTTGAACAAAGACCCGCTGGGAGACTTTTTTGACAAGAAGGATATGGTTTATCCCAGCCATGCCAGAAGCGGGCCGGACTGGTCCTCCCTTTGCTCCAACTGGATGACGAGATGGGAGAGATTTAGGGATGAACGGTATAAGGATAAGATTCTAACGGGAATTGGGGATATCAAAAATACGCCGTTAAAATTGGTCTCAGGGCCGGATTTTGAATTTAATCCCGCAGACTGTCATCTCCGCTATATCGGCGAGCGCACCACGGGAGGGTGCCACCTGCAGATCTGCATGGGAGCGCCGCAGATTTGGACGGAGCTGGGGGAGCTTTTGGGAGACGAGGAATGGAAGCGGATGATTGCCGATTTGGGGCGGATTTACTTTATGACCAATGAGGAAAGAAACAAAGCCACGGGCGGCCTTATGGGAAGGAGGCAGTTTACCTATCCGATTATGGCCACGGGGCTTGGGGCTTATGCTTCGGCTTATTTGAAGGACGAGGTGCTGGCCGGGCGCGTGTGGAAGGAGCTTTTGAGCGCTATTCTCAGCGAGCATAATCAGGACGGTTTCGCCTGCGTCACAGCAGAAAATCAGGGGAATCAGGAGAGCTTGACGGAGATTCCTTGGATCAGCACGAATTTTTCCGCGCAGTTTTGCCTGAATGTGATTATGGCGCTGGATTTTATCAGGGACAGTATCCCCAAGACCATGGAAGAGGCGGCGAAGCTGATTGGAGGCGGCGAGGAGCATTTCCGCAGGGCGTAGGCTGACAGGCTCCCGCAGAGCGGGGCGCGTGAGGCGGAAGAGCTATGCGGGAGCTGGTCAGCCGGAAGAATCGCGCGGTGATTCTTCGTCGGCTGGGAAATCGGCTGATAGGATGGCGGCATAGAATGGATAGAAAGGGGGGTATTGTTTGCTGGCGGTTCAGGAGATAACTCTTTCATGGGGGAAGGCGGAGCGGGGAGGGCGGCCTGCGGAAGCGCGGGAGCGGTTTGGGCGGGCGTATCCGTCGGAGAAAATTCTGCTTTCCGGAGAGGCCGCAGTGCAGAGCCTTTACTTTCACCAGAGAGGCATTCGGTTTGAGAGATATGGCCGGACGGAATCCTTTCGGGACAACTGTTCCTGTGTGGAAAAACTAAAGCTGGTGAATTTGTCCATTCGTCCGTCCGTTTTAGAAGCGCAGGAAGCCGTGGAAGGGAATGCCTTGTATGAGGTGACTTTTTTCTATGACGAGCATCGCAGTGAAAAGCCTCTGAGGAGGGGGCACAATAAGGATTATCATAATGTGGATTCGCCCCTTTACCGGAAGGACTGCCTGAACGAGACGGCCTTTGTCCTGAAACCGGGGGAGTATGGCAGGATACTTTGGAATGAGCGGAAATTGGATTTTGATACCGGGGAATGGTATTATATGCTTCATATCGTCAATCTCTGCAATCTTCGGAATCGGGAGTGCGGAAAGAATCTTTTTCTGGGCCGTGCTCCCGAACATGAATACAGGCAGCTGGCGGATTTGTTTTGAAGCATATGCAGGTAATTTCCTAGGGGATGTTTCAAGCTCTTGGGGGATGTTCTAAGCTTTTGGGGCGTGCTTTAAGCTATTGGAGCGTGTTTTAAGTTCTTGGGGCGAGCTTCAAGCTATCGGAGCGTGTTTTAGCTCTTGGAGCGTGTTTCAAGCGTATGGAGGCGGTTGATGTATTTAAGCGCGAAACAGGCGGATAGATTGATTTTGTTAAAAGGCTATCTGCGTTCCGGCGGCCATTTGAAAGAGGAAAAGGAAATAGACCGCCTGCTCTGTCAGTACGATGGCAGCAGTGTTACGGTGAAAAGGCAATATTTGAAACGGCTTGCAGCGTTGTGCTGCGTCAGGGCTTACGGTGATTTATACATACCGGACGTCTTATGGGGCGAATGGCTGAGCTTTTTGTCCGATACGGCGGACATGTTCAGGATACATTTGTCGGAGCTGGAAGATACTATGATAAAAATGCCCTTATCTGAAATATGCTATCATGATAAAAGCTATCATGTATTTTCCGATGCGGCCGGATGGATACGAAGGGACGATATTTTTATTTTTCTGTTGAAGGACGGCAGTGAATATTTTCAGGACAATGTTGCCGCCTTTGATTTGAAGGGCAGGCTTCTGTGGTCGTCGCGAGAGACAATAGACGTGAAGAACAGAGACGGCGCCGTGTTTGTATCGTTGAGGGAGGGCCGGGAAAATTCGGTTTTTGCTACGGCATGGGCGGGCGTCCGGTATGAATTATGCATCAGGACAGGAAGGGTGCTCGGGGCGGTGATTACGAAATAGGATGTGGATTGTCATGAATTATAAATAGGCTTGGCGAATGCGGCGAAGGAGAGCTGCGAGATATTTGATTGGATGGTGACAGGGAGGAAGGAAATGAGGTATCATATAGCTGAAAAGGAAGTAAAGTGGGCGGAGGAAATTTTTGCTCTGATAGAGAAGAAGCTTTCCGCAGAGTGCGACAGAATCGGCTCCAAGATGCCCTATATCCCCGTGGAGGGACGGTATCAGGACATGGGGGAGGAGCATTTGACGTGGTGGACCAACAGCTTCTGGGCGGGGATGCTGTGGCAGATGTATCATGCCACGGGGGAGGAGAAATATGCGGAAAGCGCCGAGGGGCTGGAAAAGCGTCTGGATAAGGCGCTGGAGGAGTATCAGCATGTGGATCACGATTTGGGATTTATGTGGCTGCATACGTCGGCCGCCCATTATCGATTGAAGAAGGACGAGGAGGCAAAGAGGAGGGGGCTTCATGCGGCGGCGCTTCTGGCGAGCCGTTTTCAGCCTGCGGGAAATTATTTCCGGGCGTGGAACACTCCCGGCGAGAGCGCTGCCATTGTGGACTGCCTGATGAATCTGCCGCTCTTGTACTGGGGCAGCGAGGAGGGCGGCAGTCCCGCGTGGAAGCAGCTTGCCATGGCCCATGCGGATACGGCATTGAAGGAAATTCTGCGGCCCGACGGATCCAGCAATCATATTGTGAAGTTTGACCCTGAGACGGGGGAGGTTTTGGAAAAGCCCGGCGGACAGGGATATGGGGAAGGCTCCTCATGGACAAGGGGACTGGCATGGGCCATTTACGGCATGAGCCTGTCCTACCGTTATACGGGCAGGCAGGAGTATCTGGACGCGGCAAAGCGCACCGCCCATTATTTTATTGCCAATGCCGCGGCGGATGATTATCAGGTGGTGATAGATTTCCGTGCGCCTGCGGAGCCGGTCTATTACGACAATACGGCGGCGGTGTGCGCGGCCTGCGGGCTTTTGGAGCTGTCGGAGCATGTGGGGGAATATGAGAAGAAGCTTTATGTGAACCCGGCGCTTCGGCTGCTGCATAAGATTACGGAGGGCTTCTGCAACTGGAATGTGGAGGAGGACGGCATTACCACGGCCGGTTCCGCCAGATATCACAGGGCGGAGGATCGGGAGGTGCCGATTATTTACGGCGATTATTTTCTTCTGGAGGCGGTGCTTCGGCTGCTGGATCGGGATTTTATGATTTGGTAAGCCGCCATATGGGCAGGGTGTGATACAAATTATCATTGAGCAGGGAGATGAGCAGAGCCATGAGCAATATGAGAGGAATCGATACTCCGGTCAGGGAGCGCAGGAGGCGGGTGTTTCGGGAGGTTGCGAACCTTGCCTACACTTCGGAGAACCTAAAGGATGATATGGAGGCGCTTCCCTACAAAATCGTGGATTATGAAGAGCCCCTCCACTGGGAGAGCGTATATCGGGATCGGGCGATTATCCGGGAGCGCATCCGTCTGGCCATGGGCATGAGCCTGCGGCCGGAAAACAGGGAGCGGCCGGGCCATCTGACGCAGGGGCTGGAGGAAAGCAATATTGATGAGAAATATTATGAGCCGCCTTTGATGCAGGTGATTCCCTCCGCCTGCAACGCATGTCCTGAAAACCGCTATGAGGTCACGAATTCCTGCATGGGCTGCGCGGCCCATCCCTGTCACAGCGTATGTCCCAAGGGCGCGATTTCCATGAAGGACGGGAAATCCGTGATTGATCAGGAAAAATGTGTGAAGTGCGGGAAATGCAGAGAGGTATGTCCCTATGACGCCATCTGCCACAAGCAGCGTCCCTGTAAGACGGCCTGCGGCGTCAACGCTATCAAGTCCGATAGATTCGGGCGGGCCTATATTGACAGCGAAATCTGCGTCTCCTGCGGCCAGTGCATGGTGAGCTGTCCTTTTGGGGCGATTGC
The DNA here is from genome assembly GCA_948467735.1 of uncultured bacterium. Taxonomy (GTDB): domain Bacteria; phylum Bacillota; class Clostridia; order Lachnospirales; family Lachnospiraceae; genus Acetatifactor. Next base: position 62,036 of record CAOKFN010000011.1, on the reverse strand, counting down.
GGATAAATCCCAGATATTTCAGCTGATTCGCGCCATGCAGTCCGGCAGGACAGTCATTGCGCAGGCGGCGCCGGCTTTCGCGGGGCAGTTTGGGCCGAAGGTGACGCCGGAAATGTTTAAAACCGCCTTGAAGGAGCTGGGATTTGCGGATGTGTATGAGACGGCCATGGGGGCGGATCTGGGCTGTATGGCGGAGGCGGCTCATTATGTGGAGGAGGTCGCCTCGGGAAAGCAGGCGTTCGCCCTGACTTCCTGCTGTCCTTCATGGGCCGTTATGGCCAAGCACCTTTTTCCGGAAACCATTGACAAAATCAGCAATGAACTGACGCCCATGGTGGCGACGGCCAGAATTATTAAGCGGGAGCATCCGGAGGCCTTGGTGGTGTTTATCGGGCCCTGCGCCTCCAAAAAGCTGGAAGCCAGCCGCAGGACGGTGCGTTCGGATGTGGATTTTGTCATTACCTTTGAGGAGCTGGCGGGAATGTTTGAGGCAAAGGGCATTCTGCTGGAGGAAATCAAGGCCATGGATAAGATGGAGGACGCGTCCGGCGCAGGGCGCGGCTACGGCGTGGCGGGGGGCGTGGCCAGCGCCATAGAGGACTGCGTCAAGGCATATTATCCCGGCACGGAGGTAAAGATCGAGCATGCGGAAGGGCTGGCGGAGTGCAGGAAAATGCTTCTTCTGGCCAAGGCGGGGAAGAAGAACGGATGTCTGATAGAAGGAATGGCATGCCCGGGAGGCTGCGTGGCGGGGGCGGGCACCAATATCGCCATTCCTCAGGCGGCAAAAGAGACGGCAAAATTCAAAGCGCAGGCAAAAGAGGCCGTGCCGCGGCATGGAACGGTCCGGACAGGGCACGGAACTGAGGGGCTGTCCGAATCGATACTGCTGCGTTAATCGAAAGGTCAGCGGTTTCGCATTCGAGGATGGGAAGCTTGGCGGTGAAGATGAGACGCCGCCGTTCCTGCCCCTGCGGAAATGTTTCGGAAAACGCCGCGCAAAAATAAAATTTTATTGCATTTCCTGCAAATATGTGGTAAAATAGGACGTGCTTGACATTAGGAGGTGTGGAAATGGGAGCGGTAAGGATAATACTCACAATTCTTTTTATAGTGGTTTGTATCGCACTTGTAGTGTTGGTATTGATGCAGGAGGGCAAGTCCGCGGGCTTGGGAGCAATCAGCGGAACGACGGAGACCTATTGGGGCAAGAATAAAGGACGTTCCATGGAGGGGCTTCTGGTGAAGCTCACCAAGGTTTTGGCGGTCTTGTTTATGGTTCTTGCGGTAATACTGAATCTGAATGTATTATAAATACATTTTGGGGAGACACTCTTGTAGGATTGCAAGAGTGTTTTTTGTTATCAAATGCATTCTACAGCCGATAACCGTGTATTGTCGAATATAGTCCGCTGTCGAATGATTTCCCGTGTCAGGTTCCGGAGACGGGAAAAGCGCTTTGGTTTTTATGTGCATGGAAAAAGAGGAGTCTGCAGATAGATATGACGATGAAAGAAAAGCATTTTACGAAAGAAAAGTATTCTAAGAAAAAAGAGCGTTTCACGAAAGAAAAGTATTCCAAGAAAAAAGAGCGATTCGCGGAAGATGAATATCCTAAAAAAAAGGAGCGATTCGCGGAAGATGAATATCCCAAGAAAAAGGAGCGATTCGCGGAAGATGAATATTCCAAGAAAAAAGAGCGATTCATGAAAGAAGAGTATTCCATGGAAGAAGAGCATTCCATGGAAAAAGAATATTCCATGGAAAAAGAGTGCTCCATGAAAGAGGAGCGGCAGGAAGAACCGCGTTCCAGAGCCGCCAGAAAAAAGGTGATCTGCGATTTGGTGCATGATCCCATATATGTGCCGATGAAGGAGAAGGAATTGGCGGCTTTTATGCAGGTATCCAAGGAGGATAGGGAGGAATTCCGGGAGATTCTGCGGGAGCTTTTGGCAGAGGGCCAGCTGATGCTCACGGTCAAAGGAAAATACCAGAAATCCAACGGACAGCTGCTGACAGGGACCTTTATCAGCAATGCAAAGGGGTTTGGCTTTGTGGAAATCGAGGGACGGGAAGAGGATTTGTTTATCCCGGAAGATAAGCTGGGCGGAGCGTTTCACAAAGACATTGTGGAGGCGGCGCTTCTGCCGGAAAATACGGGGAAACGGCAGGAAGCCCAGATCATACGGATTATAGCCAGAGGGATAACCCATGTGGTGGGAACTTACGAGCGGTCCCGGGACAATTACGGTTTTGTGATTCCCGATAATGGTAAACTGCCGCAGGATATTTTTGTGCCGAAGGAGCGCTCCAAGGGCGCCGTGAGCGGTCACAAGGTGGTGGTGGAAATCACGGATTACGGCACGGATAAAAGAAGCCCCGAGGGTAAGGTGGTGGAGATTCTGGGGCATGTGAATGATCCGGGGGTGGACATTATGTCCATTGTGCGGGGGTATGATCTGCCTGTGGAATTCCCGGATAAGGTCATGAATCAGGCCCGGAGAACCGCTCAGACGGTGTCCGAAGCCGACAGGGCGGGGCGAAAGGATCTGCGGGATATGACCATGGTGACGATTGACGGAGAGGACGCCAAGGATTTGGACGACGCGGTCAGCGTTTCTTTCGACGGGCAGAAGTATCATCTGGGAGTCCACATTGCGGATGTGACCAATTATGTACAGGAGAATTCCGCTTTGGACAGGGAGGCGTATAAGCGGGGCACCAGCGTATATCTGGTGGACAGAGTGATTCCCATGCTGCCCCACGCGCTTTCAAACGGCATCTGTTCCCTGAATGAAGGGGAGGACAGGCTGGCTTTGAGCTGCCTTATGACGGTGGATTTAAACGGGGAAATTACCGATTATGAAATCTGCGAATCTGTGATTCGGGTTGACAAGCGGATGTCTTATACCGTGGTGAAAGAGCTGCTGGAATTGGGAAAGGAACATTCCGTGGAAGAAAAGCCTTTTGTGGAAAAAGAGCATTCCATGGAAGAGGAGCATTCTATGGAAGAGGAGCATTCTATGGAAGAGGAGCATTCTATGGAAGAGGAGCATTCCATGGAAGAGGAGCATTCTATGGAAGAAGAGCATTCCATGGAAGAGGAGCATTCCATGGAAGAAGGGTATTCTATGGAAGAAGAGCATTCTAATGAAGGAAAGCGTTCCATGGAAGAGGAGTGTTCTATAAAAGAAGACCGTTCCGTGGCAGAGAAACCCTCCACGGAAAATCTTGTGGAGCGGGATGAAAATTATGAGCGGTATCGGGAGCTCCTGCCCATGTTTCAGGAGATGGAAAAGCTGGCGGCGGTTCTTCGCGCCAAGAGGCGCAGGCGCGGCTCCATAGATTTTGATTTCCCGGAATGCAGGATATATTTGGATAAGGAAGGACATCCCATTGACATCAGGCCTTATGAGCGCAATACTGCCACGGATATCATTGAGGATTTCATGCTGGCGGCAAACGAGACGGTGGCCCAGCATTTTTATTGGATGGAGGCGCCCTTTGTATATCGTGTCCATGACGTGCCCGACGGGGAGCGCATTCAGAAGCTCTCCGCGTTTATCAATAATTTCGGATACTATATGAAGGCCCAGCATATGGGAGGGGCCGCCGGACAGAAAAAGAAAGCCCCAAAGCAGCCCGGGGAGATTCATCCGAAAGAATTCCAGAAGCTGCTGGCGAAAATTGCGGGCACCCCGGAGGAACCCATGATCAGTCGTATGGCTCTGCGGAGCATGAAGCAGGCGAAGTACAGTATGGAATGTACCGGCCATTTTGGGCTGGCCTGCGGGTATTACTGCCATTTTACCTCTCCCATCCGCAGATATCCGGACCTGCAGATTCATAGAATCATAAAGGAACAGCTGCGGGGGAGGCTTGGGGAAGAGCGTATGGAGCACTACCGAAGCATACTGCCGGAGGTCGCGAAGCATTCTTCCGAGACGGAACGCCGTGCGGATGAGGCGGAGAGGGAAACCGACAAGCTGAAAAAAGTGGAATACATGGAGAAGCGGGTGGGAGAGGCCTTTGACGGGGTGATTTCAGGCGTGACAGGCTGGGGGATTTATGTGGAACTGCCCAATACCGTGGAGGGGCTGGTACATGTGTCCAGACTGCCCGGAGACTATTTTTACTATAATGAAGAAACCTGCGAAATGACAGGGGAGAAAACCGGAAAAAGCTATAAGCTGGGAATGCCGGTAAGAATCGTTGTGGCCGGATGCGATCGGTTTAACAGAACGATTGATTTTGATATTGCGGATTGAGAGGGGGAGGTTTCCATGGCACAACAGAAAGAGGCACAGAAGCTGATTGCCAATAATAAAAAAGCGTTTCATGATTATTTTATAGACGAGACTTATGAGGCGGGCGTGGCGCTGCACGGCACGGAGGTAAAGTCCATGCGCATGGGAAAATGCAGCGTCAAAGAGTCGTTTATCCGCATCGAAAACGGCGAAGTATTCGTCTATGGCATGCATATCAGTCCCTATGAAAAGGGAAATATCTTTAACAAGGACCCGCTGCGGGTGAAAAAGCTGTTGATGCATAAATATGAAATCAATAAGCTGGCGGGAAAGATTGCGGAAAAGGGCTATACCCTTGTGCCCCTGCAGGTGTACTTTAAAAACGGCAGGGTGAAGGTGGAAATCGGTCTGGCCCGAGGCAAGAAGCTGTATGATAAGCGTCAGGATATTGCCAGAAAAGATCAGAGGAGAGAGACCCAGAGAGAGTTTAAGATTAAAAACCTGTAAAGCTCCTAAAATATTTATAAAGTCGTTGACATCGAAGAGGAAAACGGATATACTAATTTTACAAAGTTATCAGGGGTAGTAAAGGTTTCGACAGGGGTTCTGCAGCTGGAGAAGCTATCCGTTGCGACACGTTAATCGCGATGCGGACTTTGTCCGCGATTAAACTAAACGCTGAAGATAATACTCAGTATGCACTTGCAGCTTAGTTAATCTAAGCTGTGGGTGATGCCGTCTTTAGGCGGCTTGTCCGCTCCGGGGCACTCACACTTCGGAATCCGGGCATCGACGATGTGAGAAACGACATGCGTTAAGCTTTGCGCGCATGGGCGTATGATGAAGCTACCGAATCGAGCAGGCTGTTCGTTTCCTGCCCGAGGAGGGAACAGGCTGGAGAAAGTCCGGCCAAGATAACGGACTATGATAGTAGAAGGACAGGGAATGGGCTTTTGGACACGGGTTCGACTCCCGTCTGCTCCATGGGAGAGAATGCTTGAAGATGTGATATTTTCGGCATTCTTTTTTTATGCACATCCCCGTGCAGAGCCATGTCAAAGCCGATTTAAAATTGGCGCGGCGATACCGCGAGGGGTGCTGGCTTTAGTGGAAAGATGGCAGTGCCGTCAGGCAGAAACTAGGTTTCGTCAACCTTTGGCAGTGGAAGGATCCTGAAAGATGGCAAAATTGGGAGCATGGTAAGTAAATACCATAAAACAGGCAAAAAGGATGCATACTAAAATACATAATAAAATCGTATATTCTTTCAGCCTGCATGACAGCGTAAGCTTGTAAGAAAGCCAAAAGGCAATGATAACGCTCAGAATAAATGTGCCGATATCCAAAATAAAAATGTGTTTCCCAAGTACAAAAGTGTAAGCGTAGTAAAAAAACGGAATCAGAAAAGTGCCTGCTAAAATGCCAAAGCACAGCGCGGAAGTAATACAGGGATACTCCTGCTTCAATCTGATCATCATGAAAAGAGAGTATAGCAGCATGGGAAAGAATAATAATTTCATATGTTCCCAAATTGATTCATTGACCGGCGTAAAGAGGCCTGCGATATGATTATGATTAGACCAGCCATATAGGAAATGAGCCAAAGAGCCTGTTATTATGACAAAAATGATTCCGATAACTGTACAGCGTTTTAATTGTTTCATAGAATATACCTCGATTATAGTATATGTAACCGGGTATTTTTTATGTGTTTTGAAGAAATCAACGTGCCGGATCCGTCTGGCAGTCATGGGTGAGAGTGCCCAAGGCCTAAAAGAAAGCATCATAAAAGGAGCGGCATATGCTTCGCACATGCCTGCTCCTTTTACGGTCGGCTCAGAAGGTATATTCTCTGGATTGGTGATAATAATAGGTCTGGAGCTGGCTTTTTATATTGTAAGTCACAATATAGCAGTCAGCCGGAGACTCCTTTTCCATTGATTTTTCCAATACGGCACCAAAGGAAACAGGCTTGTGAGCCGGAGACTGCTGCTGTCCTGATCGGCTGTTTTCCCTTTTCAACTCTGGCGTTCTGGCAATCGTCTGAACCGGATACACTTTGAAACTGCTGTTAAATCCGTTTGCTGCGTTAATCCCTCCTTGGATGCGTATTTCAATAGTGTCATTCAGTTAAGTTCTATTAAGAATATCGGATAATTTACCGGAAAAAATTAGGGAAAACGTGAGGAAACTCTTCATTTCCGGAAGAACGCCAAGTGAACAGGCCTGTTTTGAGCAGGCGTACTTTCCGGCCTCGCACAAGTTTTTGACTGCCTGCGCGTTTCTAAAATAAATATAAAATCACTTTATGAGCGACAAATTGAGAAAAAAGGAGATAAAATGAGCAATAAAGAGAAAACAAGATATTTTTACTTATAAATTGATGTGGATATGGTTGCAAAGACTTCCATATGAAACTATTATATGTTCTAGTAATTAGCACTCGAATTAAAAGAGTGCTAACAGAATATAAAAGTAATCATAGGAGGCAATTATCATGAAATTAGTACCTTTAGGTGACAGAGTTGTATTAAAGCAGTTAGTCGCGGAAGAAACCACGAAATCGGGCATCGTCCTTCCCGGACAGAGCAAAGAAAAGCCTCAGCAGGCAGAGGTTGTGGCGGTAGGCCCCGGCGGAGTGGTTGACGGCAAGGAGATTAAGATGGAGGTAAAAGCCGGAGATCAGGTCATTTATTCCAAATATGCCGGAACCGAAGTGAAGCTTGACGAGGAAGAATATATTGTCGTAAAGCAGAACGATATTTTGGCCGTGATTGAGAACTAAGAAACTAGGACTTAAGACCGAGAAAGCTCAAGGGCTGAAGCTCAAGGACTAGAGGCCAAGAAAGCTCAAGGATCAGAGAGCAAGAGTGAAGGGTCAAGGACTAGAGGTCAAGAAGGATCAAAGGCTGAAGCTCAAGAGTGAAGGATCAAGGACTAGGGATCAAGAATTAGAAATCATGAGCTAAGGGCAAAGAATCAAGGAATTTGGCGGGAAAACCGCAGATGTTTTAAATTCACAGACGTTTCAATGAATATTATAATATAATGGAGGCAATGAAACATGGCAAAAGAAATTAAATACGGCGCAGAAGCCCGTGCAGCATTAGAGTCCGGCGTCAATCAGCTGACAGACACCGTGAGAGTGACCCTTGGACCCAAAGGAAGAAACGTAGTACTGGATAAGTCTTTCGGGGCGCCTTTGATTACCAACGACGGCGTTACGATTGCAAAGGAAATCGAACTGGAAGACGCTTTTGAGAATATGGGCGCGCAGCTGGTAAAAGAGGTGGCTACCAAGACCAACGACGTGGCAGGCGACGGCACCACCACCGCAACCGTGCTGGCACAGGCAATGGTGAACGCGGGCATGAAGAATCTGGCCGCAGGCGCAAATCCCATCATTCTTAGAAAAGGAATGAAGAAGGCAACCGAGTGCGCAGTGGAAGCAATTTCCAAGATGAGCCAGAAGGTAAACGGCAAGGAGCATATCGCAAGGGTTGCCGCTATTTCCGCAGGCGACGAGGAAGTGGGACAGCTGGTGGCGGACGCAATGGAGAAGGTCAGCGGAGACGGCGTTATCACCATCGAGGAATCCAAGACCATGCAGACCGAGCTGGATCTGGTGGAAGGAATGCAGTTTGACAGAGGCTATATTTCCGCTTATATGGCTACGGACATGGACAAGATGGAAGCGGTTCTGGAGAATCCCTGCATCCTGATTACCGACAAGAAGATTTCCAATATTCAGGAAATCCTGCCGCTTCTGGAGCAGATTGTACAGTCCGGCGCAAAGCTTTTGATCATTGCCGAGGATGTGGAGGGCGAGGCCCTGACCACTCTGATTGTGAACAAGCTTCGCGGCACCTTCAATGTGGTGGCTGTCAAGGCTCCCGGCTACGGCGACAGAAGAAAGGATATGCTGCAGGATATCGCAATTCTGACCGGCGGCACCGTCATCAGCTCCGAGCTTGGCTATGAGTTGAAGGATGTGACCATGGATATGCTGGGCCATGCAAAGTCCGTAAAGGTTCAGAAGGAGAACACCGTTATCGTGGACGGCGAGGGCCAGAAGGATGAGATTCAGGCCCGCATTGCACAGATTAAGAAGCAGATCGAGGAGACCACTTCCGATTTCGACAGGGAGAAGCTTCAGGAGAGGCTTGCAAAGCTGGCAGGCGGCGTGGCAGTGATCCGTGTGGGCGCGGCAACCGAGACCGAGATGAAGGAGGCAAAGCTTCGTCTGGAGGACGCTCTGGCTGCAACCCGTGCGGCTGTGGAGGAAGGCATTATCTGCGGCGGCGGTTCCGCGTATATCCATGCTGCAAAGGATGTGGTGAAGCTGGCTGAGACTCTGGAAGGCGACGAGAAGACGGGCGCGAGCATTGTGCTGAAGGCATTGGAGGCTCCTCTGTTCCATATCGCCGCTAACGCAGGTCTGGAAGGCAGCGTCATCATCAATAAGGTGAGGGAGTCCGAGGCAGGCGTGGGCTTCGACGTACTGAAAGAGGAGTATGTGGATATGGTGAAGGCAGGCATCCTTGACCCTGCGAAGGTGACAAGGAGCGCTCTGCAGAACGCTACCAGCGTGGCAAGCACTCTGCTGACCACGGAGAGCGTCGTTGCAAACATCAAGGAGGAAACCCCCGCAATGCCCGGAGGTGCAGGCGGAATGGGCGGAATGATGTAAGCCGCAGCGAGGCTGGATAGTATTCTGATAGAATTATATTGCTGTGAATCAAAAACATCGGCTGTCCGTGAAAGGATAAGCCGATGTTTTTTGTAGGATGATCATGTAAGGCAGGGCTCATAAGAGGGGAATTTCCCGATGCCTGCTTCGTGCAGAGATGTTGGGGCGAATTTCCGGAAGTGATGGGTGGCTGCGTATCTGGGTTCTTGGTCGGTATTTTGGGTTTGTGCGCCTGTTTACAGGGCAGCGTTTTGTCTGCCGGATTCTGCCGCGCCGCAGGCTTTGGAAGATTTCTCATACCGGGCGGGAATCAGGCGGGCCCGCTGGAGCGCCAGATACAGGGCGGGGATCAGCAGAAGCTGGAGGACGATTCCGGGGAAGCTGGACACGAAATAACCCGTCGCCCAAATCTTCCATGAATAACTGTCCGCCGTGAATATCAAGGCTCTGGCGGCACCCGTGAGAATGCGGCCTGCCAGCATGGCGGATATAAGGCTGATATACAAATCGGCCGTCAGCCGTCCGGTGCGGACAAGGCGCATCAATAAACCGCTGATCAGCCCGTACAGGGCCAGCTCCACCATCATGGTGGGAAGGTAGCCCATTCCCGGCATGCCTGTGATAAAACAGGAAAGGGCGGGGCCTGCCAGCCCGCAGAGCAGGCCGAAGGGCCAGCCGCACACCAAGCCGCATAAGAGCACGGGGAGATGCATGGGGGAGAGCAGGGTTCCTGCGTTGGGGATGGAGTGGAGCGCCATGGGAAGCACGACGCAGAGCGCCATGCACACGGCGGTGACTGCGCATTTTGTTATGCTGGATAGTTTGTTCATCATTGCTGCTGCCTCTCTTTTCTTTTTTTGTCAGGGTACGCCGCTTATATTTTATTTTCCGTAAAAATGCGGACAAACCAAAAGAAAGCCATGAAAGCAGAACCCTTTTCCAAAGGGCTGTCAGCCTTCATGGCGATTTTTTCATTCCGTATTTTGACTGTGATTATTCGGCGGCCCCCGGGATTCCTGTCAGAATCGCATTTTTCTAAATGCGGTTGTTCTTTCCTAGAACAATTTTTCTTTTTGGGGACAGATAATCATTTATTATTATACTGAAAACAGCAGGATTGTCAAGCGGCGGCTGGAAAAGTTCCTTTTATAACAAACGAACTATGACGCCATTATGTCATAATTTGTTGAAAGAAGCAAATATTTAAAATTTTTCCTGCCAAACTTTCAGAGAATGTTGTGGAGGCCGGGGGTTGAACGGACACAGGAAGGGCGGTGTGGAGCGTGGGCAGGGAAACGGATTGGCCGCGGGAGGAAGGGGCGAACTGCTCTGCTTAAATTTGGAATTTTTTTAGAAAGGAGCTTGCATTTTATGGACGGACCGTGATATATTGATAAGAAAGTCCAAATTCGTATGGAGGCGGGACAGATATGAGGTCATGAAATATGGCGCATCTTCTGTCTGCTCGGATTTGAGATGCCGCGGCAGCAGCGTCGGGGAGGTTAGGATGAAAATTATGGTTATGGATGGACAGGGGGGCGGCGTGGGCCGAAGCCTTGTGGAAGAGCTGCATCTGCGATATCCGGAAGCGGAGCTGATTGCGGTGGGGACGAATGCGGCGGCGACCTCCAACATGATGAAGGGCGGCACGGCGCTGGGCGCTACGGGAGAGAACGCCGTGATTTACAACAGCAGCCGGGCGGATGTGATCGTGGGGCCTGTGGGCATTGTGGCGGCAAACGCCATGATGGGGGAGATTACCCCGAAGATGGCGGAGGCGGTGGCTTCCAGCAGCGCGAAAATCCTTTTGATTCCCATGAACCGCTGTCATGTCCGGGTGATGGGAGTGGAGAGCAGGAAATTGAGCGACTATATTAAAGAAGCGGTTGAATTGATCGGCTTGGAAGCATAGGGGCGGCAGAGTATTTTCAAATATTAGGAGGTCGGTATGCTGGAGATTTTTTATCCCGACAATGAAGTAGACAGCGCTTACGCGATTGACTATGAAAAGCTGTATGAAAAAGGGTGGCGGGGAGTGATTTTTGATATTGATAATACCTTGGTGCCCCATGGCGCCCCGGCGGACGAGAGGGCGGCGGCGCTGTTTGCCAGACTTCACAAGGCGGGGTTTCGGACGGTGCTTTTGTCCAACAATAAGGAACCACGGGTGAAAATGTTCAATGACGGGGTTGGCTCCGAATATATATTCAAAGCGGGCAAGCCGGGGCGGAAAGGCTACGAGGACGCCATGAAGCTCATGGGGACGAACCCGAAAAATACTTTATTCGTGGGAGATCAGCTGTTTACGGATATCTGGGGGGCTAAAAAGGCAGGCATCGTCACTTGGCTTGTAAAGCCGATTCACCCCAAAGAAGAAATTCAGATAGTCTTGAAACGCCGTTTGGAGCGGATAGTCCTATTTTTTTATCACAAAAAAATAAAAAAAGCGCGGCGCTGAAACCCAGAGGCGGAACAAGTTCCCATATGTGGGAACTATAATAGGAGAACAAAATGATGAATATTGACGGTCATACGCGGACCTGCGGACTGATTGGAAATCCGGTGGAGCACACCATGTCCCCCGCCATACACAATACCCTTGCAAAAGCCATGGGAGAAAATCTGGTATATGTTCCTTTCCATGTGCCGGAGGGCTGCCTTGGGGCGGCGGTGGAGGGAGCGTATGGGTTGAATCTGCTGGGGCTGAATGTGACGGTACCCTACAAGAGTCAGGTAATTCCCTTTCTGAAGGAGCTGGACCCTCTCGCAGAGACCATTGGAGCGGTCAATACTCTGGTGCGGGCAGAAGGCGGTTACAAAGGATATAATACGGATATGCCCGGGCTGTATCGGGCCATGTGTGAGGACGGAGTGCCCTTGGAAGGGGAGAAGGTATTGATTCTGGGAGCGGGCGGCGTGGCTAGGGCGGTCGGTATTCTGGCCGCCCAAAAGAATGCGGCGGAGATTATTTTTTTAAACCGCACCGTGGAAAGGGCGGCGAGGGCGGCGGAGGAAGTGAACGCCGCAAAGGGCGGGAATATTGCGAAAGCCCTGTCCCCTGCGGATTATGCCCTGCTTCCAAAGGAGGACAAATACCTTGTGATTCAGGCGACCAACGTGGGGATGTATCCCAATACGGACGAAGCCGTGATAGAGGAAGCGGCATTTTATGAAAAGGCGCATACGGGCTATGATTTGATTTTCAATCCGGCCGAGACTAAATTTATGAAGCTGGTAAAGGAAAATGGCGGAAGGGCCTATAACGGGCTGAAGATGCTTTTATATCAGGGAATTATCGCCTATGAGCTCTGGACCGGCAGGCAGGTGGACGAGCCGCTGGTTCAGACGGCTTACGCGGAGATGAGGCGGGCAATGAATTTACCAATGGCATAATCTTATAAAATGGTATGATTTTTACCATGACATAAAATGGAGGCGGAAGATGAAACGGGAAACGATCATACTGATTGGGTTTATGGGGAGCGGAAAGACTTCGGTGGGACTGCGGCTTTCCTATAAGCTGCGCAGGCCTGTGGAAGATACGGACAAGCTGATAGAGCGGCGGGAAGGATGTACCGTCGGCGAGATATTTGCCGAAAAGGGCGAGGAATATTTTCGGGAAAAGGAGACGGAGCTCCTTCAGGAATTGGTGGATAAGAAGCGTCAGGGGATTTTCTCCACGGGGGGCGGCACGTCCTTGAGGCCTTGGAATCAGGCGCTGTTAAAACGGCTGGGAACGGTAGTGTATCTGCGGGTGCGGCCGGAAACCGTGTATGAGCGCCTGAAATGGGATAACACAAGACCGCTTCTTGCATGTAGCGATCCGCTGGAACGTATTAAGACGCTTTTGGAGAGCCGCAGGGAGGCATATGCTTCCTGCGCGGATATTACTGTGGATGTGGACGACAAGGGGATAGATGAGATTCAGGAAATAATCGTGAAGGAGATAAATAAAATGAAGTTTTTGGTCATAAACGGGCCGAACATTAATTTTTTGGGAATTCGGGAAAAAAGCGTGTACGGGACACAGGATTACCAGTATCTTCTGGATATGATTCAGAAAAAGGCGGAGGAAACCGGAAATGAGATTACGGTGTTTCAGAGCAATCATGAGGGAGCCATTATCGACAGGATTCAGGAGGCATATTTTGACGGTACGGAGGGGATTGTGATTAATCCGGGCGCGTTTACTCATTATAGCTATGCGATTCGGGACGCTCTTGCCAGTATCACGGTGCCCAAGGTGGAAATCCATATTTCGGATATCACGCAGAGAGAGGAATTCCGGAAGGTATCGGTGACGGCGGAAGTGTGTGACAAGCAGATTTACGGGCAGGGGCTGAACGGATACCTGCAGGCCGTGAATTATCTGATTCAAAAGATAAAAAAACAATAAAATATGACTGTAATGGAATTTTTTGAAAAAAACAGTTGAAATCGGCGTCCATTTATATTAAACTAGTAAGGAATTATATTGTGAAAAAAATTAGGAGGAAAATAATATGATTTCTGCAGGTGATTTCAGAAATGGTATTACGATTGAGTACGATAATAATGTGTACCAGATTATTGAATTCCAGCATGTAAAGCCGGGCAAAGGTGCTGCGTTCGTCAGAACAAAGCTGAAAAATATCAAGAGCGGCGGAGTGGTAGAGAAAACGTTCCGCCCCACCGAGAAATGCCCTCAGGCCCGTATTGATAGAAAAGATATGCAGTATCTGTATTCCGACGGGGATTTGTTTTACTTTATGGACACGGAAAATTATGAGCAGATTGCGCTCAATTCCGAGAATGTAGGCGATGCCCTGAAGTTTGTTAAAGAGAATGAAATGTGCAAGATCTGCTCTCACAACGGCAGTGTATTTTCCGTGGAACCGCCCCTTTTCGTCGAGCTGGTGATTACGGAGACGGAACCCGGCTTTAAGGGCGACACCGCCACGGGCGCTTCCAAGCCTGCCACTGTGGAAACGGGAGCACAGGTTTCGGTGCCTTTGTTCGTGGAACAGGGAGATAAGATTAAGATTGATACCAGAACAGGAGAGTATCTTTCCCGCGTATAAAAGCGGACGGTCATTACTGATTTCTCTAAGAACTGCGTGATGCTTTTATTTCATATAGGGTTACTGCTTGTGAGGCGGTCATGTTTCCCTATTGTAATGGGAAAGCGGCGCCTTCCTGCGCGCAGGAGTCAGGCGTCGTTTTGCCCGAGAGAGCGCAGGCGCTGTTGCGTGTGTTGTGTAAAAATATAGACGGCGCAGAAAGAGGAATCTGTGGAAATAAAAGAATTTGCAACAAAAGTTCGTGAAGCCGTGGCGTGCGAACTTGGAAAAGAATACAAAGTAGAACTCAAGGAAGTGAAAAAAAACAACGGGGTTATCCTTCATGGAATATTGGTTCGGTCCCGGGGAAGAAATGTGGTGCCGACCATATATCTGGATACATTCTTGGAGGCATATAAAGGAGGTATATCCTTTGCCGAGATTATCCGCAGGCTTGTGGAAATTTATCAAAACGATACGCCGAAGGGCCGGGTGGATATGGAATTTTTTAAATCCTTCGACGAAGTGAAGGACAGAATCTGTTATCGGCTGATCAGCAGAAACGGAAATGAAGAGCTGCTGGAGGACGTGCCTTATATTGAATTTCTGGATTTGGCGTTGTGTTTTTATTATGCATATCAGGGAGAAATTTTGGGAGAAGGAACCATTCTTGTGTACCATTCTCACTTGGAGATGTGGAATACTTCGATTGCGGAGCTGTTAAAATATGCCCAGAGCAATACGCCGAGGCTTTTTCCATGGGAGTGCAGCTCCTTGGAAGAGGTGCTGATGGATATGACGGGCTTGGAAGCTTCGGGAGAGGCGGAAAGCTTATCTGCCGGGAGCGGCTCGGAGGGAATGCTGCAGGTGTTGAGCAATGGAAAGAGAGCGTATGGCGCCGTATGCATGATTTATCCCGGGGTATTGGAAGAGATAGCGGCAAAGGTACAGAAGAGCCTCTATATACTGCCCAGTTCCATTCATGAAGTGATCCTTCTGACAGATTTGGGCGAGGGGAAGGCAGAAGAACTCAAAGAGATGATATTAGAGGTAAACAGTACTCAGGTTGCGCCGGAGGAGGTTCTTTCTAACAGTCTTTACTATTATGATTTTGCTGATAAAAGGGTCAAAATAATTTTCTAAGAAATTCCTAAAATTCGATATAGACATATTAAGTTTTTTGTGTTAATATAGTTAAGGGTGATGTAACAATTTTGTAATATTTGCATCCGTAGTCTAATGGATAGAACGAAGGCCTCCGACGCCTTTAATGCAGGTTCGATTCCTGTCGGATGCATTTGCATCACCCTTTGCTGTATAATAATGTTGGTATTTTGAGGTATGATTAGGAAAGGGCGTAGTTATGCGGAAGGAGAAAGTAGACGCATTTATTGATTCTATTTTGAAGCACTCTAAAGTTATATTTCCTGTTGTCGTGATCGCCGCAGTAGCTGCAACAGTATCCATCGGGCTGAGCGCGAACAGGGCAAGGGCGGAATTGGAAGCGGACGATGTGTCCGGACAGCCGGTTCTTATGGCGGCTGTATCTCCTGCGCCGGAAGAGCCGCAGGAGACGCCGACAGCGGCGCCGGAGCAGAATCCGGAAGCGGGATCGCGGGCGGAAACGATGGAATCCCTGCAGGTTGTGTCGGAGGAAGTTCCCCTGATGCTGAATGAAGACGAGAGGATTTACAGCCTTGTGACGGCTTACTATACCGCCCGCGCCGCAGGGGATTATGAAACGCTGGCGGGTATCTGTGATGAGCTTTCCGCAAATTCGCTGCTGCATTATGTTGAGATGTCCAAGTATTTGAACGAGTATCCGAGCGTTGAAATTTATACCAAGCACGGGCCTGTGGAGGGAAGTACTCTTGCCTATGTGTATTACAGGGTTCGTTTTGAGAATCATGAGGAAGAGTTCCCGGGTTATGAGGTATTATATATATGTGACGACGGGCAGGGCGGGTTATATATTAAGACAAATGAAGATAATTTTACGGAAGAGGAAAAGGAATATATCCAGACAGTTACGCTTCAGGATGATGCGGTGGAGTTCTATAACCGTGTAGATACTGAGTTTAATGATATGGTTGAGGGGAATCCCTCATTGGCGGAGTATCTCAATGAACTTGAGTATCAGGTAGATGTGGCCATTGGAGCGGCGCTGGCGGAACAGAACGCCATAGCGGCGGCACAGGGACCGGCTGTGGAGGGTGGTCAGGGGGACGAACCGCAGGAAGGCACGGACAATCAGGAAGGAGAGCCTGCTGTGCCTCCTGAGAATTTGGGACCTCAGTATGCGTCGGCCGTAACAACGGTTAATGTGAGAAGCTCCGACAGCGAGCAGGCTGATAAACTGGGGAAAATATCCGCAGGCACCAGGGTACAGGTTCAGGATATTCAGGTGAACGGCTGGACGAAGGTGGTATTTGAGGGAAATGATGGCTATATTAAATCGGAGTATCTGCAAATAGAAGAATCGACAGGCGACGCGGAGGCGGGCGGAACGGTGACTGCGCTCCAGAATGTCAGGATTCGTGCGGCGGCCAGCTTGGAAGCGGAAAGCTTGGGACTTTTGGAAGCAGGAGCTTCTTTGGAGTATTATGGCACTGAGGACGGCTGGTGCAAAGTGAATTATAACGGAACGACCGCATATGTAAAAGCTGAATATGTCAGCCGGAATTGAATAAAAACAGAGGAATGTGGAAAGCCTTTTACAAAGAATGATTGTAAAAGGCTTTTTCTGCGCCATGCGAAACAGGCATACAAACAGCGGCGCCCGTACAAAATAGTACCGGAATGGGTGCTGCAAAACTGGAATAAGAAAGGAGCATAATATATGACGGCACATGAGGCGGCTGTTTACAGAGAGATACAGCGTAATACGGATATGGCCATGAAGGCGATTGACACAATCTCAGGAAAGGTATATGATGATAACCTTGCACTGCAGATTTCCAAGCAGTCCATAAAATATTCCGAGATTCACAACGAGGCCTCCAAGCAGCTGATGGCGGCAAAAGCAGAGAATTATCAGAGCAGCGCATTGTCAAACGCCCTGCTGAAAACGGGGATTCACTATAATACCATACTCAACACCAGCACGGGACATCTTGCGGAGCTGATGATTAAAGAAAATAATAATGGTATTCTTGAAATGGAAAAAGTGCTGAAACATAACGAAAACGCAGGAGAGCGTCCCGTGGCGCTGGCGAAGCAGCTGATAGATTTTGAGGAAAAAAACATTGCCTGCTTAAAAGAATATTTATAGGGAGCAGGAAAAGTACCATTATATTGTGCAAAATGTATAAAAAAATGTTGAAAACTTTTACAGTTTAGTGAATTAAAGTGAGTTGAGAAAATGAGGAACACAGGTTATAATTACTTGTGGACAACAGTGCCATGCAGGGCATAGGAAAGGTCCTATGCCTTTTTTGCTTTTATAATTTCCATAGAATACTGCGGGCATTTGTATCGAAAATACAAGGAGGAAATGATAATGTCATATGTTGACGAGGTATTTGATTTGGTAGTGGCCAAGAATCCTGCTCAGCCTGAATTCCATCAGGCGGTTAAGGAGGTATTGGAGTCCCTTCGGGTGGTGATTGAAGCCGAGGAGGAGAAGTATCGCAGAGATGCTCTGCTGGAAAGACTTGTGACGCCCGAGAGACAGCTGCTCTTCCGTGTTCCATGGGTGGATGACAAGGGACAGGTACAAGTAAACAATGGGTTCCGCGTACAGTTTAATTCCGCAATCGGGCCTTACAAGGGAGGATTGAGGCTGCATCCCAGCGTAAACCTTGGCATTATTAAATTCCTAGGCTTTGAGCAGATTTTCAAGAATTCTTTGACGGGTCTTCCTATCGGCGGCGGCAAGGGCGGCTCTGATTTTGATCCCAAGGGAAAATCTGACAGAGAGGTAATGGCGTTCTGCCAGAGCTTCATCAATGAACTGTATAAATATATTGGCGCGGATACCGATGTGCCGGCGGGCGATATCGGAACAGGCGCAAGAGAAATCGGTTATATGTACGGTCAGTATAAGAGACTGACAGGCTTGTATGAAGGCGTGCTCACGGGCAAGGGCCTTTCTTACGGCGGTTCTCTGGCAAGGACGGAGGCGACCGGCTACGGTCTGCTGTACTTGACAGAGGAAATGCTCAAATGCAACGGAAGGGATATCAAGAATAAAATAGCGGCGGTGTCCGGCGCGGGCAATGTGGCCATTTACGCGATTCAGAAGGCTTGGCAGCTGGGGGCCAAACCTGTGACCTGTTCCGATTCCACCGGCTGGATTTATGATCCCAAGGGAATCGATGTGGAGCTGTTAAAAGAGGTGAAGGAAGTAAAACGCGCGCGTCTGACCGAATATGCGGCGGCAAGACCTGAGGCTCAGTATCATGAAGGAAAGGGCGTATGGACGGTGAAATGTGATATTGCTCTTCCCTGCGCTACTCAGAATGAACTGGATTTGGATGATGCAAAGACGCTGGTTTCCAACGGCTGTTTTGCTGTGGCAGAAGGCGCTAATATGCCTACTACGATGGAAGCTACCGAGTATTTCCAGCGAAACCATGTTCTTTTCTGCCCCGGAAAAGCGTCCAATGCAGGCGGCGTAGCTACTTCGGCACTGGAGATGAGCCAGAACAGCGAGCGCTTAAGCTGGACATTTAAGGAAGTGGATTCCAAGCTGAAGGATATTATGGTAAATATCTTCCATAATCTCGATGATGCGGCAAAGAAATATGGCATGAAGGGCAATTATGTGGCCGGCGCCAATATCGCGGGCTTTTTGAAGGTTGCCGAAGCCATGACAGCGCAGGGAATCGTTTAAGCATTTTTCCTTGACTGAGTAAGTCAAATTGAACTGGCAATCGTATTTGTATTCTAGGCGTTTTGGAGAAATAAAAGGCTGCCGCATAACTGCGGCGGCCTTTTTACGCAATAAAAAAGCTGGAAGCGGCATGAAAGCCTGCGAATCAGCCTTTAAGCGCGGGAAAAGATGTGAATCCGCAGCGTTTTTGCATGAGAGGAAACATTTGTTTGGTGCGTTTATTTTTTATAGCTGTTTTTTTATATGGTATTTTTCACAAATTTATCTTGAATATATGCTGAAAAGTGGTAAAATAGTACTAGGTAAGTCACTTTATGATAGGGGAACAAGGTATGGCAAGACTAAGAAAGCATATTTTATTTCAAATGATTTGTGGATTTTTTGTTGTTTATTGTCTGGTAAGCGCTCGATTTGTCTGTCAGGCAGACGGTTCTTCCGGAAGCAGAGTGCTGTTTATCAGTTCCTATTCCTATGCATGGGATACTGTACAGATACAGATTGAGGGAATCAGCGATGGATTGGGGAGAGATATCGTCCTTGATTATGAATTTATGGATACAAAGCGTGTGGACGATGAGGAGTCTCTTCGCCTTTTTCATGATGGTCTGGCGTACCGGCTTTCTAAGGTGGAGCCGTATGACGTGGTGATTGTGGGGGACGACGCCGCGCTGCAGTTCGCTTTGGAGTACAGGGAGGAGCTGTTTAACGGAATTCCGCTGGTATTTGAAGGAATCAACAGCTGGGAACTGGCAGAGAAAGCCGCGGCACAGCCCTTGACGGCGGGCGTTATAGAAGAATTGTCTGTGGAAAAAAATGTTGAACTTGGCCTGAAGTTGAATCCTTCCGCGAAAAAAGTGGTAGCCATAGTGGATGATACAATTACTGGAGAAGCGGTGCGAAAGAGCTTGAACCAATTTATGGAAGGCTGTCCTGACCTAGAATATTCCGAAATTAATGCGTCCAAGCTTACCACTTCGCGTCTGAAGCTGGAATTACGCAATGTGACCAAAGACAGTATTCTGATATACATCACTATGACGGAGGATGCGGACGGAAAAATATATACAAGCTTGGAGGCAATCAGGCTGATTGCGGAAAATGCACAGGTGCCGGCTCTGCGCATGGTGGAGGGCGGTATCGGCGACGGCTTGGCGGGCGGGAACGTGGTGTCCATGTATCAGTCGGGACAGCTTGCGGCACAGCTTGCGCATCAGTTTATTTCGGATAAACAGATTGACGCAGCGGAGGCTATTTTGGGCAGTCCTACGATGTATTGTGTGGATGCGCAGATTTTGGAGAAATTTGACATCAAATTATCCGTTCTGCCGGAGGATACGGTGATTATCAATGCGAGGGAAACTTTTTTTGAAAAGTATCGCAGCATACTGCTGCCGGGACTTGTGTTGATTGGCGCTTTAATTGTGATTATTGCATGGGTTACTTTCGATAATTACAGGCGCAGAAAGCTGATGGGACAGCTAAAAGAAACCGGAAAGATTCTGGAATCCGCTTCCCAGCATGATTTTCTTACAGGCATCCCGAACCGAAGTAAATTTATGTCCGACCTGAAGGAGCAGATTGACGCAAAAAAACCCTGTACCATCATGATGATAGATATTGATGATTTTAAGAGCATTAACGATACCATGGGGCATACGGCGGGAGATGAGGCGCTGCAGCAGGTAGCGGGAAGACTGAAGGAGATGGGAACCGATCTTTTGACGCCGTATCGTTTCGCGGGGGATGAATTTATCATTATCTTAAAAAGCAGCAATAGCAAAATCGTGGAAAAAACGGCGTATCAATGCAGGCAGATTTTTACAAGGCCGTTTCAGCTGGGAGGAAATAATGCCAAAGTGGGCGGCAGCATCGGGATTGCGTCCTATCCCAAAGATACGGAAGATATGGAACAGCTGGTAGTATTTGCGGACGACGCCATGTATCGTGTGAAGAAAAGCGGAAAGAATGATTTTGCGTTTTATCAGCCGCCGAAAGCCGAAGAAAGCAGTTCAGTATAGAAAAGATTGCTATTTTTTATGAGAATGGTTTGAAGATTGCAAGGGATGCGATATGGATGGGAAAGGCTGCAGCTTGAGGGCTGCGGCTTTTTTTGCGGCGGGCAGTTGACGGCATGAACTAACGGCTGTTTGTCTTGGGTCACTTTTTTATAAGTGGATTGCATTTCCAAAGAAAAATTGCTATAATCTAAACAGACTTGCGCATATGCATAGAAAATTTCCGAAGAAGGCTTGAGATGTTTTTTTGAAAGGCATAACAATCATATGGGAGAGGAAGGATGGCGGCAAAGAAGTATTACGCAGTGAAAAAAGGAAAAGCGACGGGTATTTTTCATACTTGGGAGGAATGCAGGACTTCCGTGGAGGGTTATCCGGGTGCGGAGTACAAGGGCTTTGCGCTGCTGGAAGAGGCGGAGGCGTATCTGGGGACGGCGGCGTTCGGGATATGTTCCTCAGATGAGAAAAAGCAGGGGCGGGGCAGGCGGAAATCACGGGGTACGGGCGGACAAAACGTGGAGGAGGCACATTCCATGGAAGGGGAGCATTCCATGGAAGAAAATCATTCCGCGGAAGGGGAGCATTCCATGGAAGAGGAGCATTCCATGGAAGAAGAGAATTCCATGAAAGAAGTTCCGCCGCCGGGGATGCTTTTGGCCTATGTGGACGGCAGTTATGACAATTCGCTGAAAAAGTATGCCTTTGGCTGTGTGTTCATTTTGTCCGACGGCACTGTGGAGACGGCATATGGCAATGGGGACAACGAACAGTCCCTGCGGCATCGAAACGTAACCGGTGAAATGCTGGGGGCCATGTACGCCGTAAAATCCGCCATGCTGAGCGGTTTTCGCCGGGTGGAAATCCGTTACGACTATCAGGGAATTGAAAAATGGGTAACAGGAGAATGGAAATCCAAAACGGAGCTGACTGAGAAATACACTCAGGCCATGCGGGAATGGGGAAAGAAAATTGAGATATGTTTTACCAAGGTTGCGGCGCATACCAATGTGTATTATAATGAACTGGCGGATAAAATGGCAAAGACCGGACTGCGGGAGGGAAACGGAATACCGAAGATATGCAGACTGCCCAAAGAGGCGGATGTGACGAAACAGGGAGTAGAGGATGGAAAGGATTAGGCTGAATAAATACCTCGCGGAGTGCGGCGTCTGCTCCAGACGGGAGGCGGACAGGCTGATAGCGCAGGGGAAGGTTCTGGTGAACGGACAGATGCCGGAACCGGGACGGCAGGTAAACGAGCAGGATGATATTCAGGTGGAGGGCAGAAGGCTTCGGGGGCCGGAAAAAACGGCGGTACTTGCCTTTTATAAGCCTGTGGGAGTGACATGTACGGAAAAGGACGCCCATGCGGAGAAGATCATATTCGATTTGGTGGATTATCCGGCGAGGCTTACTTATGCGGGACGTTTGGATAAAGACGCGGAGGGGCTGATGATACTTACCAATGACGGCGATTTGATTCAGGCCATGATGAAGGGCGCGAACCGCCATGAAAAAGAATATCAAGTGGAAGTCAACAGAGAGGTGACTGCGGATTTCCTCCGGAGGATGTCCCAAGGCGTTTATCTGGAAGAATTGGATATCACAACCCGGGAATGTAAAGCAGAGAAATTGGGACGGTATACGTTTCGGTTAATTCTGACTCAGGGAGTCAACCGGCAGATTAAGAGAATGTGTACCGCCTGCGGCTATCGGGTGAGAAGCCTGAAACGGGTCAGAGTCATGAATATTACATTGGGAGATATGAAGCCGGGAGAGTATTATGAGCTTGGAGGCGAGGCGCTGAGACGGCTTTACAGGGACTGCGGCATTGCGAAAAGGGCGAATTCCTGAGAGAAAATTTATGGCATACATCGATGAAAAGCGGTTTTCGGGTGACAGTTCAGCGGCCTGGCTGAGCTGCTGCGTTTTCAGATATACTTTGAGAGAGATTTGAAATGAGAGACAGGCTTAAATGGCAGAAATGGATGGAGGCGGAATATGCAGTCTGAAAAAGTAGAACGAATCAAATATCTGGTGGAAGCCTTAAACGAGGCGTCCAAGGCATATTATGCACAAAACCGGGAAATTATGAGCAATCGGGAGTATGACAGTCTCTATGAGGAGCTGCAGGCGCTGGAGCAGGAGACGGGCGTGGTGTTGTCAAACAGCCCTACCGTAAGCGTGGGCTATGAGGCGGTGGAGGAGCTGCCCAAGGAACGCCATGAGAGTCCCATGCTTTCGCTGGATAAAACCAAAGACAGAGAGGCGCTGAGAGACTGGCTGGAAGGCAATGAGGCGATTTTGAGCTGGAAACTGGACGGCCTGACCATTGTGCTCACCTATCGGGACGGAAAGCTTTTGAAAGCCGTCACAAGAGGAAACGGGGAAATCGGCGAAGTTATCACAAATAATGCGAGGACGTTTATCAATCTCCCTCTCGCGATTCCGTTTCAGGGGGAGGTAATTCTGCGGGGCGAGGCCGTGATCAGCTATTCCGATTTTGAGAAAATCAATCAGGAGATCGAGGATGCGGAGGCAAGATACAAGAATCCCAGGAATCTCTGCAGCGGCTCCGTGCGCCAGCTGAATAACGAGATAACAGCCGGACGGAATGTGAGGTTTTACGCCTTTACCCTTGTGGACGCCGAGGGCATGGATTTCCACAATTCCAGAGAAGAGCAGTTTGCCTTTTTGACCGCACAGGGATTTGAGGTGGTGGAGCATTATTCCGTGACGGAGGATAATATTCTGGACACGGTGGCCCTTTTTGAAAAAAAGATAGAGACTTACGACATCCCTTCCGACGGGCTGGTATTGACCTATGAAAATATTGCCTACGGACAGTCTCTCGGACGCACCGCGAAATTTCCCAGACATTCCATTGCCTTTAAATGGGCGGACGAGCTGAGGGAGACCACCCTTAAAGAAATCGAGTGGAGCGCCAGCCGGACGGGATTGATTAATCCGGTGGCTATTTTTGAACCGGTGGAGCTGGAGGGAACGACGGTGAGCCGGGCCTCCGTCCACAATATCAGCATTCTGCGCGGTCTGCGCTTAGGAATCGGGGATCGCATTACCGTATATAAGGCCAATATGATCATCCCTCAGATTGCGGAGAATTTAACGGGCAGCGACACGGTGGAAATACCGGATATCTGTCCGGTATGCGGCGGCAGGACGGAAATCCGGCAGGTGAACGAGGTACAGTCCCTATACTGCACCAACGAAAAATGCGCCGCCAAGCAGATCAAGGCGTTTACCCTGTTTGTCAGCCGGGACGCCATGAATATTGACGGCTTGTCCGAGGCCACCTTGGAAAAATTTGTGGATATGGGCTTCATCCATGAATTTGCGGATTTGTTTCACTTGGACAGATACAGAGAGCAGATTGTGGAAATGGAAGGCTTTGGGGAAAGATCCTATCAAAAGCTTATAGACAGCGTGAACCGGGCTAGGAATACCACCCTGCCCAGAGTGATATACGGACTTGGCATCGCCAATATCGGCGCCGCAAACGCCAAAATGCTCTGTAAATATTTTGAACATGATTTGAAGCAGATGCAGGAGGCGGATGTGGAGACTTTGAGCGCAATCGAGGGCGTGGGCGAAGTGATTGCGTCGGCCTTTGTGAACTATATGCAGGACGCCGACAATCTCCGCAGGCTGGAGCGGCTGATGGCGGAGCTTGCGATTGAGATTCCCAAGGTGGAGGAAGGAAGCCAGACGCTGTCGGGCTTAAACTTTGTGATTACCGGAAGCCTGAAGCACTTTGCCAATCGAAGCGATTTGAAGGATATCATTGAGCAGAAAGGCGGAAAAGTGACGGGAAGCGTGACTTCAAAGACCACCTGCCTGATTAATAATGACGCCGCTTCCACGTCTTCTAAGAATAAAAAGGCGGCGGATCTGGGAGTGCCGGTTTTGACCGAAGAGGATTTTATGGCGGAGTATGGAATAGAAGCGGCGGCGCAGCCATAGGCCGCCGCTATGAGGAGGAGAAAAATGCCGATTAAGACGCAGAGTGATTTACCCGCAAAAGAAATATTGGAAAACGAGAATATATTTGTTATGGATGAATTTCGAGCATTGCATCAGGATATACGTTCCCTACAGGTACTGATTTTAAATAATATGCCCATCAAGCAGGATACCGAGCTTCAGCTGCTGCGCGCCTTGTCCAACACCCCTCTTCAGGTGGATGTGACCTTTATGAATGTAAAGAGCCATGTGTCGGTGAATACGCCCGCAAGCCATCTGAATAAATTTTATGTGACATTGGATGAAGTTCGGGACAAGAAGTTTGACGGAATGATTGTGACGGGCGCGCCGGTGGAGGATATTTCCTTTGAAGAAGTGGACTACTGGCAGGAAATCTGTGAAATCTTCGACTGGGCGAAAACCCACGTCACATCCACCCTGCATATCTGCTGGGCGGCTCAGGCTGGTTTCTACCATTATTACGGCATCAATAAGAAGCAGCTCCCAAGGAAGCTCTTCGGGATTTATGAACATAAGGTGGAAAACCGGAAAATTCCGCTGGTGAGAGGATTTGACGACATTTTTCTCGCGCCCCACAGCCGCCATACGGAAACGCCCGCGGATGCCATCCACGCCTGTAAGGAGCTGACCGTTCTGGCGGAATCTTCCACAGCGGGGGTGTATTTGGCGATTGCGGAAGAGGGCAGGAAGATTTTTGTAGCCGGACATCCGGAATATGACAGGTATACTTTGAATAACGAATACCATAGGGATTTAAACAAAGGACTGCCCATTCAGATACCATATAATTACTATCCGGAGGATAATCCGGAAGAAAGGCCGCTGCTGCAGTGGAGGTCTCATAGCAATAATCTGTACAGCAACTGGCTTAATTACTACGTCTACCAAATGACTCCTTACGAGCTGTGAAAAACACGGTTCAGGAAGCTGATAGCGCAGTAAAGTCAAGAGACCGTAATGATAAGAAAATATTTGCTGCTGCTTATTAAGACATGACAAAAAGTGTGAGCGGCACAAAGAACCAGCCGCATTCATAGCGGCTGTTTTTTTGCTTAGAGGTTTGCAGCCGCGGATAAAAGGGGGAAATATCATATCTTTTGACAATAAGGGCGGCAGACATGAGTTCAAACCTTGTTTGATACCTTACGAAACTGTAAGACTAAAAGAGAAAATGTAAGGCAATTCTATTGCGCAGCATTTTCTCTTTTAGTATGCTTATATTACAGGAACCGCTTCGCGAACCCTGTAATCAAGTCTCAAGAATTGAAGGAGGAGCAGAAATGGCGCTTTTGGAAGTAAAAAATCTGAAGAAGATATACAGTACACGTCTGGGAGGCAATAAGGTACAGGCGCTGAATCAAGTGAATTTTTTGGTAGAACAGGGAGAATATGTGGCAATTATGGGAGAATCCGGATCCGGCAAGACCACCCTTTTGAATATCATGGCGTCTCTGGACAGACCTACCAGCGGTCAGGTAATCTTGGCGGGTAAGAATATGGCGGATATTAAGCAGAAGGAATTATGCGCCTTCCGCCGGGATAATCTGGGATTTGTATTTCAGGATTTTAATCTGCTGGATACGCTTTCGTTGAAGGATAATATTTTCCTGCCGCTGGTATTGGCGGGCTGCGAGTATAAGGTTATGGAGGAGAGGCTTGTGCCCTTGGCGGCCAAGCTGGGAATTACGGAGCTTTTGGATAAGTATCCCTATGAGGTATCAGGAGGCCAGAAACAGCGGGCGGCAGTGGCAAGGGCATTGATTACCCAGCCTCAGATTGTACTGGCGGACGAACCCACGGGGGCGCTGGATTCCAAGGCTTCCGACAGGCTGCTTCGCATTTTTGCGGAGGTAAATGAGGATGGGCAGACCATTCTGATGGTAACGCACAGTACGCAGGCGGCGAGCCGTGCGGGCAGGGTTCTTTTTATTAAAGACGGCTGTGTGTTTAATCAGATTTATCGGGGCAATTCCACAGATGAGGAAATGTACCGCAAAATTTCGGATACGCTGACCGTACTGCAGACGGAAAAGGCAGGATTTCAGCCCGAAGGGGAAGAACAGTCATAATAAGCTTTCTTTCACATGGGAATGAAAGATGAAACAGACAATATCAATATAAATTCAAGAAGAACCTGCAAAACAATTCCGAAACAAAAAGCGCAGGGGCGCTATAGTTTAGAAACCGGAATAAGTTCCCCTATAGGGGAATTGGAATAAGGAGGAAGTCAATCATGAATCAACATATCCTGCTTCTGCCTCGGATGGCAGCCAACAATATCCGCAAAAACGGTCAGGCATACTTCCCTTATATCGGAGTAAGTGTTTTTGCCATATTTACTTATTTTGTCTTTGATTTGATTTTAAAGAACGATATCATGTACACCCTTCCCAGAGCGGCATATGCGTATGCACTTGTGACCATAGGATTTTCGCTGCTGGGGATCATTATGGTGCCTTTTTTATACTACACCAATAGTTTTCTGATCAAACGGCGCAAAAGGGAACTGGGTCTGTACAGTATTCTGGGGCTGGAAAAGAAACATATCGGTATGATGATGCTGTGTGAAAGTCTGTTCATATATGTTCTGGTTACGGCTGCGGCCATTCTGCTGGGGCTTGTGTTCTTTCGGCTGATTTTTCTGCTGCTGCTGAATCTGACCAAGCTGCCCGTGGAAGTGGAATTTGGCATCAGCGTGCAGGCCGTAACGGACACCTTGATTTTCTATGCGTTTATTACGGCGCTGAATCTTTTCGTCAATCTGGTGCAGGTGGGAAAAGCAAATCCTGTGGAGCTGATGAGCGACGCCAGACGGGGGGAAAAGGAGCCGAAAATGATCTGGCTTTGGAGCATTGCGGGAGCTGCGGCGCTTATTTTCGGCTATCATAAGGCGATGAATGCAAGGTTAAACAACGCTGTTTTCGCAGATTTCTTTTTTGCGGTATTTCTGGTGATTATTGGAACCTATTTTCTTTTTACTTCTGGCAGCATTGCGTTTTTGAGATTTTTAAAGGGCAGGAAGGGGATTTATTACCGGTCGGAGAATTTTATCACCATTTCGGGGATGCTTTACCGCATGAAGAAAAGTGCGGCCAGTCTGTCCAATATCTGTATTTTTTCCACCATGGCGATTATTACGGTGGTATGCACGGTTACGGTTTATCTGGGAATGGACGCCATTCTTTCTTTCGGATTTTCCAGGGAGTTTGAAATTTATTGTTACGGAAACGAAAGGGTGGATGAGGAAGTGCTGCAGAGGGGCACGGCGGAGCTGGCGGCGCAGAATCAGGTGACGCTTCAAGACGAGCTGGCGTATTCCTATGTGGAGGTTCGAGGTTATCAGCAAGGGGAAATTTTTCGCAGGGAAGGCCGGCCGTATGATTATGCGGGATGGAAAACTTTGATTTTGATGACGCAGGAAGAATATAATCGTTTGGAAAATGCGGACGAGAGTCTGCAGCCGGGAGAAATCCTGCTTTACTCGGAGGGAATGGATTTTGGCGGAGACAGCATATGGTTTGAGGAAGTGGAATATTCCGTTAAAAGGGAGCTTTCGGAGAGCAGAATCGCGAGAAAACTGCCGGAGAACGATTTTGCGGATGTTTATCTGGCAGTTTTCGCGGACAGGGAAGAGCTGAACAGAGTCAGTCAAGTGTATGGAGTGGATGGTTTTCAGGGGATTTCCTATCTGTATGGTTTTCTGCCGGAGGGCAGGGAAGAGGATATTGACGAATTTTCTCGGAGACTGGAAGCCTATGCGGGCGGATTGGCAGGTTTTGCCCAATATACGGACCATAGGGAAGGAATGAAAGAGAAGGAAAGCATGTATGGCGGACTTTTGTTCATCGGCATTTTCTTTGGCTCCATTTTTCTGATTTGTCTGCTGATTATCATGTATTATAAACAGATTACCGAGGGCTTTGAAGACCGGAAGAATTTTGAGATTATGCAGAAGGTGGGCATGGGAGACGCGGAAATCCGCCGTACCATTAAAAAGCAGATCAGCATGGTGTTTGTCCTTCCGCTTATAGGCGCCATATTCCATACGGCGGTGGGGATGCAGATGGTGTACATGCTTTTGGGAGCCATTGGCTTTTTTGAAAAGCCGCTTCTGACATATTGTACCATGGGAGGCTGTCTTATATTTGCCATTGTGTACAGTTTGAGCTACCGCAGAACATCCATGGCTTATTATAGGATTGTGAAGCAGATGAATTGAGATGTGATATATGGAAGGCTTCGTAAATTTTTCAGTTGTTTTTTTTCGGTGAATATCTTATAATATTGATAAAATCTTGAGACCTTTATGGACGGATTTCATAAAGGTCTTTTTGGTGCGGAAGGCTTCCTTTGGGTTATTTTTATGACGGGAATTTTTCAAATCCCAATGGAATGTATGGGTTTTATTCAGGAGGAATCACAAAGCGGGGGTATCGGGTTGAAACAGAAGGTAGTGGTGGGCATGTCGGGAGGAGTGGACTCTTCGGTGGCGGCCTATCTGTTAAAGGAACAGGGTTATGATGTCATAGGCGTCACCATGCGGATATGGCCGGACCATATCCAAGCTTCGGCGGAGACCGCGGGAAACTGCTGCGGCCTGACTGCCGTGGAAGACGCAGGGAGGGTGGCGGAAGTACTGAATATTCCTTATGTTGTCATGGATTTCAGGCAGGAATTTCAACATCATGTGATGGATTATTTTGTGGAGGAATATCTGAGAGGGTACACGCCGAATCCCTGCATTGCCTGTAACCGCTATGTGAAATGGGAAGCTCTTTTAGAGCACAGCCGAGCGGTTGGGGCGGACTATATTGCCACAGGACATTATGCCAGAATCGCAAGACTGGCAAACGGACGGCTGGCAGTCCGCAGTTCCGTGACAGCGGCCAAGGATCAGACTTATGCCTTGTATCACTTGACCCAGTCCCAGCTTGCACACACATTGATGCCGGTGGGAGAGTATGAAAAGAGCCGGATTCGCGCCATAGCCGAGAAGGCGGGACTGCCTGTGGCTCATAAGCGGGATAGTCAGGAGATTTGTTTTGTGCCGGACAGGGATTATGCGGGATTTATCAGCAGGACTGCAAAAGAGCATGTCCCCGGGCCGGGTAATTTTGTGGATGACAGTGGGAATATCCTTGGGAGGCACAGGGGTATCACACATTATACCATTGGGCAGCGCAGGGGCTTGGAGCTGCCGATGGGGGAGCGGGTCTATGTAACGGAAATCCGCCCGGATACAAACGAGGTTGTTATTGGAAAGGATGAAGACTTGTTTACAAGGGAAGTACTATGCCATAAAATGAATTATATGTCCATAGAAGATTTGAAACAGCCCATGAGAGTATTTGGAAAGATACGCTACAATCACAAGGGCGAGTACTGCACCATCGAAAAACAGTCTGACGGCAGTGTGCTGGCCGTGTTTGAAAAGCCGGTCCGGGCAGCGGCGCCGGGGCAATCCGTCTGCTTTTACGACGGAGAATATGTGCTGGGCGGCGGGATTATTGAGGGCGGCCAAGGCAGAGCGCGCAACAATTAGGCGGCTGCGGCATATCATAAATTGATAATCGTGAGAATGCAGGAAAAACAATGGATTTTGTCTTTAATCAAAATATGCCGTTTAAGAGGGGCCGCTTTGGTTCCGTCACAGGGACGATTGTAGATATGGTACCCGCCAGAATCGGCAGCCGCCGTGCCAATGGCTGTATGATTTTTGTCACATTGGAAGATATGGACGGCAATACGGTCAATTTTATGATGACGCCTTCTACCTATGTGCTGGATTTTGATACTCTTTCCGTTGGGATGCTTTGCACGTTCTGGTATTCGGCGGACGCCCCCATGCCGCTTATTTATCCGCCCCAGTACAATGCAGCTGCGGCGGCGCAGGTGAAAAACGGCAGGAATGTGGATGTGGGATATTATAACGTTTCTCTGGTAAATGAGGATCAGACGCTGGAGCTGAATATGGATGGAAGCGTGGATGTCAGGACTACCAATAATCAATATTTTCAGGGAAGTCCTGCCAATCATAATCTGATGGTGGTCTATGGCAGTTCCACCAGAAGCATACCGGCCCAGACCACGCCTTCCAAGATTATAGTGCTCTGCGATTAATTCAGCGGGCCGGATTCTGCTTTGCAAAAACTGCTCATACGGAAGAATCGCCGGGGCGATTCTTCCCAAATTAAAGAGTGCGGAAAGCTGTAAGTATGATATTCCATCCAAATGTTGATGGAATATGAGAGTATATCACACAGGAGGATTTATATGACTTACAATATGATATGCGGCGCGGACGGGCCTGCAGCGGCGTGGACGGCCGCAGGGATAAAAATTGGGTGGAATTGGATAAATATCTTTCAGCTTATCATTGTGTTATTGCTGCTGGCGCCCAATATTGTATATGCCCTAAAATGCAGAGATGTAAATCTTTGTGAAAACAGATTCATGAATGTTGTAGAGCAGATTGGGCGGTATGGTTCCATGTTTTTTATGATTGTGTGTTTGGGGGAAAGGGGTGAATTCGGCTTTTTCTCCGGTCTTGATTTTCTTATTTATAGAATTGGCGCCGGTGTGCTGATCACTGCTTATTGGATTTCGTGGATCTGCTATTTCCGGGTGCTGGGCGTGTCGCTTTTTGCCAAAAGAGGAGCTGTCGCAGTGTTTGTGGCGGGACAAAAACAGGTGAGGAGGGGAGCGGCGCTGAAATGGGCGCTGGCGGCGCTTCCCTGCGGGGTGTTTCTGCTGTGCGCAGTCACGCTTAGATATATGCCGTTGTTTATTTTTGCGGTGATATTTGCCGTCGGTCATATTTTTGTGACAGGGCAAAATATGATGAAAAGTATCCATATCCAAGATACCGGGGAGGAAAATGATGTTCTTTAAATGTAAAAACTGCGGGGGAAATGTGGTATATAGTCCGGAGAGGCACGGTATGTACTGCCCTTTTTGTGAAAGCGATAAAAGTCAGGAACGGGAAGATTCTCAGACAGGGGCGTTGAACATATGTCCAAACTGCGGCGGTGAAATCGCCGTGGAAGAGCATACTTCCGCGACGCAGTGTCCGTACTGCGACAGTTATCTGATTTTCAATGAAAGGGTGGAGGGGAGCTATGCGCCGAAGATGATCATTCCTTTCCAGATGGGAAAGGAGGCATGCAAGAGGTCCATTCGAGAGAAATTCAGCAGGTTTCGTTTCGCGCCCACGGATTTTCTCTCGGAAGTACGCCTGAACAGCATGCAGGGCATATATGTGCCGTATTGGTTCTATGATTATGAGACGGGCTGTTATTTCCAAGGGGAGGGTACGAAAATCAGAACTTGGAGAAGCAGTAATACCGAATATACGGAGACTAGCGTCTATGCCATTCACCGCAGCATGGATATTGATTTTCAGAGGATTCCGGTGGATGCTTCGGAGCAGATGCCGGATGATGTGATGGATCTGCTGGCGCCTTTTCAATATGGACAGCTGACGGATTTTTCTCCGGAATATATGTCAGGCTTTTATGGGGAGAAATATAATATGACTTCCGATGTGGTGGAGAATCGCGCCAATGCGTTGATGAGAGAAGACGCGGCGAAGCTTCTGAGGGAGAGCTATGCCGGATATCATACCGTAAGGACTCTGCGGCAGGATGTACTGGTGAAGGGAAGCAGGGCGGAGTACGGACTTCTTCCCGTGTGGAAATACATATATCGCTACAAGGAGCAGGATTATCCGTTCTATGTCAACGGGCAGACCGGAAAAATTGTGGGGACGGCTCCCATATCTCCGGCAAAGGTATGGGGTTATACGGCGACTCTGTGGGTGTGCCTTACGGTTATTCTGGCTTCGGCGAATATTCTTCTTGGGCTGCTGGGCATATGACTTTTGTGAACGGACGCATAAACGCCCGGAAGAAAATGCATCTGAGCTTTTGCAGATGACTTTTCTTCCCCATAGGGGCGCAGGAATGCAGGAACGGAACTTGAAATAATAGGAATGGAACTTGAAATAGGTGATAAAAAAGATGGAAACGGATTTTAAAAAAGAAGCGAGAAGGCAGTATCTGCATTATTTTCGGTTTTGGTTTTTGGCGGCGGGAATTCTGGGAATTCTCTGCATTGCGGCGTTGTTTTTGAAAAGGGTGAACCACGAGGCGCCTTCGGAGAGAGTATATGATTATGCGGATGTGCTCACGGATGAGGAAGAGGAAAGTCTGCGCGGGTATATCGCCCGGATGGAGCAGAAACAGCGGATACATATTGTGGTGGTCACAATCAGCCAGTCTATGGAGGGAGCGGAAGCAAAGCGGCAGTATGGCTATCGCTATACGGACTGGGAGCGGAATATGCAGGACTTTGCAGATGATTTCTGGGATGAGAACAGGTATGGCTGGAATAAGGGCTATGAGGGGGACGGAGTTCTTCTTCTGCATAATTGGTATCCGGGACAGAACGGACAGCATCTTTCCACCAGCGGAAAGGTGGAGAGAGCGTTCAGCGTTTATGATATCGACGAGGTTATGGACGCTATCGACGCGTATTATGAGAGAAGCCCCTATAAAGCATATATGTCCTATGTGGATAAAGTGTGCAGTCTTATGGAGGAATCCTCCAATGCTTTTGTGCCATGGGCGCTGGTAATCGTCCTGCCCCTTGTCATAGCGGGAATCTATGCCGCATGTAATTTAAGACAGAAGAAGGCCGAAAATACCACGGCGGTAAACGCTTATGTGGCGGGGGGAAGGCCAGTGTTAAATTCCAGTTCGGATGATTTTCTGAGAAAAAGCGTCACCACTAGGAGAATTGAGACAAGCAGCGGCAGCAGTGGAGGCGGCGGGCGAAGCGGCGGGGGAGGAGGGCATCACCACAGCAGCAGCGGAGCAAGCCATGGAGGAGGAAGCCGTCGGCATTGATCAGGAAGCCGAAATAAAGAAGCCATAAATAAAGAGGCTGAAAATAACAAAGCCCAAATAAAGAAGCCAAGAATAAGGAGGCTGAAAATAACAAAGCATAAATAAGGCAGGAGTCGCCAATAAACCGCATAACTGCAAATAAAAAACACCCACATGACGGTATGGGTGTTTTTTGTTTATCTGCTTATATTGTTTCTATGAATTCAAATCAAGCCATTTTATTAACGGCCCTGCTGATGCGGGAAACCTTATTAGCGACATTGTTCTTGTGATAAACGCCCTTGCTTCCGGCCATTTCAATGACCTTGGTAGCAGCGGACAGCTGTGCTTTTGCAGCTTCCTTGTCGCCGGCTTCGATGGCCGCGAATACCTTCTTGATTGCAGTTTTAACACTGGATTTGATTGCTTTATTCCTATCGGCCCTTGTACGGTTTACCTGAATCCTCTTTTTTGCGGATTTAATGTTAGCCAAGTCATACACCTCCAATTAGTATTGTTTTATGTGTTGTACCAGCTCCACACGGAGAGCTGATGTGAACGTACTAATATAGTTTAGTAAAATATAGAAATTTTGTCAAGACATATTTTGCGAAAAATCGGACAAAATAGCAGCAATAAAATAATGTGCGATTCCAGAGGGAATGTGAGGGAGAAGTACGGGTATGGGAAGTTTTCAGATGAGGACGGATTTGGCGCTGGAAGCCAGAGAGAGCATCAGTGAAGCGGACAGTGAGCTGCGGGGCGTCAGGGTGGAAGAATATGATTTGGAAGAAGACGATATTCATGTCACAAAGGTAATGATCGATACGAAAAATGCGGCGAAAGCCATGGGAAAGCCCATGGGAATCTATGTGACAATGGAGGCGCCCGCCATGGTAGAGCCGGATGAGGATTATCACAGGGAAATATCTTCCTGTCTGGCGAAGGAGCTTCTGGACCTGCTGCCGGGGGCGGATAAGGAACAGTCCATTCTTGTGGTCGGGCTGGGCAATCGGGAAGTGACCGCCGACGCGCTGGGGCCTCAGGTGGTGGATAACCTGTTTATCACTAGGCATATTGTGAAGGAATATGGCGCGGCCGCCTATAATTGCGACAGAATGAATCAAATCAGCGCCCTTGAGCCGGGAGTCATGGCGAAAACGGGCATGGAAACGGCGGAGATTGTCAAGGGAGTGGTGACGGAGACTTCGCCGGATGTGTTGATTGTCATAGACGCTTTGGCGGCACGCAGCACGAAGAGACTGAATCGGACCATTCAGATAACAAATACCGGAATTCAGCCCGGATCGGGCGTGGGCAATCATAGAAATGCTTTGACGAAGGAGAGTCTGGGGGTGCCGGTCATTGCCATTGGCATTCCGACCGTTGTGGATGCGGCCACCATAGTGGGCGACGCCTTGGAAAAGCTTCTGGAGGAAGAAAAAGACCCGTCCAGCATCAAATATAAGGATAAGCAGAAACTGAATTTTGCGGAGCTTAACAATATGTATATGACGGGAAAAGATATTGACGCCGTCATCAAAAGGGTTAGTTTTACCGTGTCAGAGGGAATTAATATCGCTATCGGGGAAGCTTTCATGGAACAATCGGGATAAGGACAAGCACACTGTTCATGGAATAGGAAGTCCCGGCATATATTGGAATGAAACAAGGATTGCGGGAAGGAAGTGTGTTACTGTAAACAGAAAAGCTTTTGGGGGAAAATGGAACGGGGGCCTTTCATGGAAGGAAGGCTTTCCATGGGCAAAGCGGCTTCTGATACCTGCAGTTCTGTTTTTGGGAATACAGACCATAGCAAATAGCTGCGGGACAGAGGCCGCAGGCACAATAGAAGAGAAGAGCGCCATGGGCGGCGCTATGTTAAAAAGCATTGCCGAGGGGGCGGAATCCGAGCTGTACAGCCAGTTTCTGCCCGGTATCGCATTTTCGGAGGAGAAGGAATATAAAACCCATTGGCTGCTGCAGAAACAAATTGACAGCATGATGCCTGCCTATGGATATCTGATCAATGCAATGGGGGAGGAGGAACAGGAAGCCGCCTTGGATTTTAGGACAATTCTGCTGGCGGAAGCGGAAGAAAAGACCTATGGGCAGGAAATGGAAGGGGACTTTTCCACAGATCATCTGTGGGAAGAAAACGGTCTGCCGGGAAATATCGATTGGGAAAATGAGCTCATATTGTCGGATAACAAAAACGCATCGGCGGAAAATATTGCAGGATCCACGGGGGAGGGAGATTCGCCCATGGGAGAAACATTGGAGGATCTTCTGAGGGCGGAGAATGAAGCGGCGCTGCAGATGCAGTTTTCTTCTTTTATGCCCCATGTAAAGCAGAATCAGGTCAGTCTGGAACCGTTAAAAGAATATGAAACGCTTGTCCGGCAGTTTTATTCCATTGATGCGAATACTACGGCGGGAAGCGACCAGCTGAATATTAAAAAATTTCTGGAGACGGATTTGACTGTTTCTAAAGACAGCCCCGGCCCGCAGATTCTGATTTATCATACCCATTCGCAGGAAGCTTTTGCCGATTCCGTACCCGGGGATGCTTCGACTACCATTATGGGAGTGGGAGACCGGCTTACGGAGATTCTCACCCTTGATTACGGTTATGAGGTGCTGCATCACAGGGGGGAATATGATGTGAAATCCAGAGACAATGCCTATGCAAATGCGCTGCCCAAGGTGGAGCAGGTGTTGAAAGAGAATCCCAGCATACAGGTGGTAATTGATTTACATAGGGATGCGATGCCGGAGGGAACCAGACTGGTTATGGATCTGGACGGCAGGCCCACCGCCCGGTTTATGTTTTTTAACGGCCTGTCCAGAACCAAAAAGACGGGAAATATTGCTTATCTATATAATGAAAATCTGGACAGCAATCTGGCATTTTCATTTCAGATGCAGTTAAAAGCAATGGAATATTATCCGGGACTGACCAGAAAGATTTATTTAAAGGGTTATCGGTACAATATGCATTTGTCTTCCAAGTATCTGTTGATCGAGCTGGGAGCACAGAATAATACAGTGGAGGAAGCCATGAATGCCTGCGATCCGCTGGCGCATATATTGGATATGGTGCTTTCGGGGGAGTAGGGAGAAGCGGGGAATTCTACATGAAAGAGTACGGATAAAGACCGGAGTACGCTTTTGTGAGCCGGATGGCAGATAGGGACAATATCGTGTGCAGGTTGTAAAATCACAGCCGATAACTGGACAATCCTGTAAAATTCTGATACAATCAATTTTGATTGACATGAAAGCGGTTTCAGCTTTTTTGAACGGAAGTTATGGGAGGGATTGGAATGGAGGCATCGGAGCAAAAGATAGATCAAAGTAAAATTAGGAATTTTTGTATTATTGCCCATATTGACCACGGAAAATCCACGCTGGCAGACCGGATTATCGAACATACGGGGCTTTTGACCAGCCGGGAGATGCAGGCGCAGGTGCTGGACAACATGGACTTGGAGCGGGAGCGGGGCATTACCATCAAAGCGCAGGCAGTCCGCACGGTGTACAAGGCAAAGGATGGAGAGGAATATATTTTTAATCTGATAGATACTCCCGGCCATGTGGATTTTAATTATGAAGTCAGCCGTTCTCTGGCGGCCTGCGACGGAGCGGTTCTGGTGGTGGACGCGGCTCAGGGGATTGAAGCCCAGACATTGGCGAATGTATATCTGGCCCTTGACCATGACTTGGATGTATTTCCCGTCATCAACAAGATTGACCTGCCCAGCGCCGAGCCTCAGCGCGTCATAGATGAGATAGAGGATGTGATTGGTCTGGAGGCGCAGGATGCCCCTTTGATTTCCGCCAAGAACGGCATTGGCATTGAAGAGGTGCTGGAGCAGATTGTGGCGAAAATACCGGCGCCCAAAGGAAATCCGGAAGCTCCTTTGCAGGCGTTGATTTTTGATTCTTTGTATGATTCTTACAAGGGGGTCATTATTTTCTGCCGAGTGGTGGAGGGATGCGTGAAAAAAGGCACGGTCATCCGAATGATGGCCACCGGCGCAAGAGAAGAAGTGGTGGAGGTGGGATATTTCGGCGCAGGCCGCTTCCTGCCCTGTGAAGAGCTTTCGGCGGGCATGGTGGGCTACATCACGGCTTCCATAAAAAATGTCAAGGACACGGCGGTGGGCGACACGGTGACGGATGAAAATCATCCCTGTAAAGAACCTCTGCCCGGCTATAAAAAGGTGCAGTCCATGGTTTACTGCGGATTGTATCCTGCGGATGGGGCCAAATATCCGGATCTGCGGGATGCTCTGGAAAAGCTGCAGCTAAACGACGCTTCCCTGCAGTATGAGCCGGAGACCTCCGCCGCATTGGGATTTGGATTCCGGTGCGGATTCTTGGGACTTCTGCATCTGGAAGTCATTCAGGAAAGGCTGGAGCGGGAGTATCATCTGGATTTAGTGACCACTGCCCCGGGAGTGGTGTACAAGGTGTACAAGACAAACGGTGAAGTCATTGAGCTGACCAACCCCTCCAATCTGCCGGACCCTTCCGAAATTGAGCATATGGAGGAGCCCGTGGTCAGCGCGGAAATCATGGTGACAAGCGAATTTATCGGTTCCATTATGGAGCTCTGTCAAGAGAGGCGGGGCCGTTATCTGGGGATGGAATATATCGAGGCGGGCCGGGCGTTATTGAAATATGAACTGCCCCTAAACGAAATTATCTATGACTTTTTTGACGCGCTGAAGTCCCGTTCCAGAGGGTACGCTTCCTTTGATTATGATATGAAGGGATATGAGACTTCCAAGCTGGTAAAATTGGACATCCTGATCAACAGGGAGGAAGTGGATGCTTTGTCGTTCATTGTTCATGGGGATTCCGCTTATGAGCGGGGACGCAGGATGTGTGAAAAGCTGAAAGACGAGATACCAAGACATTTGTTTGAGATTCCGATTCAGGCGGCGGTGGGCGGCAGAATCATCGCAAGGGAAACGGTGAAGGCCATGCGCAAGGATGTGCTGGCAAAATGCTATGGCGGCGATATCACCCGTAAGAAAAAGCTGCTGGAAAAGCAGAAGGAGGGCAAGAAGCGCATGCGCCAGATTGGAAATGTGGAGATTCCCCAGAAAGCCTTTATGAGCGTGCTGAAACTGGACGACGATTAATAAGGGGGCGGCTGGCGAATGCCGCGAGGGCCGCATGTCTGTCGCAGGCAGCGGGGATGTTGAGTGGAAATCACAGTTAGGGTGCGGGAGGGCTGGAGGATGAGTGACGGTACAGGAGCAGGCTCGGATATTGGGGCGAAGGAATTGGAATTGTATTTTCATATTCCCTTTTGTGTCAGGAAATGTCTGTACTGTGATTTCCTGTCCGCGCCTGCGGATGAAAATACAAAACTAAATTATATGAAGGCGCTTCTTGCGGAAACGGAGGGGAGCGCCTTTTGGTATGGGGACTGCAAGGTAGTGTCGGTTTTTATCGGAGGCGGAACCCCTTCCGTAATTCCGGCAGATGAGACGGGGCGTCTGCTTGCCTGCGTCAAGGCACATTACAATCTGGCGCAGGACGCGGAAATTACAATAGAAATCAATCCGGGGACGGTTTCTTATGAGAAGCTGTCCAGCTATGGGCGGGCGGGAATCAATCGTCTGAGCATTGGCCTGCAGTCGGCGGATAATAAAGAGCTTGCCCTTCTTGGCAGAATTCATACTTGGGAGCAGTTTTTGGAGACTTATGCAGAGGCGGAACATGCGGGCTTTGATAACATGAATGTGGATATTATGAGCGGCCTGCCCGGCCAGACGCTTTCAAAATATGTAAGGACGCTGGAAAAAGTCCTGTCTTTGAAACCGTCCCCGAAACACATCTCCGCATACAGCCTGATATTGGAGGAGGGAACGCCGTTTTATGAAAGCTGCGGAGAGGGAAAATTAAAGCTCCCGGATGAGGAAACGGACAGGCGGATGTATCAGGAAACCAAGCGCATTCTTGCAAGGGAGGGATATCATAGGTACGAGATTTCCAATTATGCAAAAGCAGGCTTTGAATGCCGGCATAACTGCGGCTACTGGCGGCGCAGGGATTATGTGGGCTTTGGCGTGGGGGCGGCGTCCAAAGTGGGGAATACAAGGTTTAAAAACGGCGTGGATTTGAAGCGCTATCTGGAGAAGCCCTTGGGATGCAGGGAAGAAATACAGCGCTTAAGCAGACAGGAGCAGATGGAGGAGTTCATGTTTTTGGGACTCCGGATGACGGAAGGCGTGTGTTTCAGGGAATTTGAAAGGCTTTTTGGCTGTGCCATGGAAGCCGTATATGGGGATGTGATTCGGAAAAATATACGGGATAAGCTTTTGATGGAACTGCCCGGAGGGCGGCTTGCACTGACGGATTTAGGGCTGGATGTAAGCAATTATGTGATGGCCCAGTTTCTGCTGTAGAGGGCGGGGAGGGCCTCGGCGGTGTGAGACGGAAGATTTTGTGCCGCACAGGCCGAGAATGAAAGTTTTTTTCACCGGATGAATTATGATGGGTGGGAAGTATTTTTCGCACCGGACAGACTGCGGATGACAGTTTTTGCGTTGGACAGGCTGCGGACAACAGTTTTGGAGGCCGGATGGACTGCGGATGACAGTTTTTGCCGTCATGACAGGCACATGGATGAAATTGGCACATAAAATAAAGGTAAGAGTAATCCATGGGGGGTTGGTTTGGAGACATTTCAAAAGCCGTTGACCCGGGAGGAAGAGGCCGAATATATTCGTCTGCTGAGCGAGGGTTCCCCGGAGGAAGCCGCGCAGGCACAGAAGATATTGGTGGAGCGGAATCTGCGTCTGGTAGTCCACATTGTCAAAAAGTATCAGAATCCGGACGAGGATATAGACGATTTTATCTCTATTGGCTGTATTGGACTGATTAAAGCCATTAAGACATTTGATGATAAAAAGGGAAGGCTTGCCACATATGCCTGTAGATGTATTGAAAATGAACTGTTGATGTTTCTGCGGGGGAAAAAGAAGTCATCCAGAGAAGTCTCTCTCTTTGAACCCATCGGTCAGGATAAAGAGGGAAATGAAATACATCTGGTGGATGTGATAGAGCAGAATCAGCCGGATATTGTGGAAAACATGGAGCTGACGGGGAATATCAGGCGGCTGTTTGCTCTGATGGATGCGAGCCTGACCGACAGGGAACGGCAGATTCTTATTATGCGCTATGGGCTGTACGGGAACAGGGAAGTGACTCAGAGCGAGATAGGGGAGGCATTGGGGATTTCGAGGAGTTATGTGAGCCGGATCGAGAAGAAGGCGCTGGGAAAACTGCGGGAGAAGTTCGAGCAGGGGTAGGCAGCGGAGAGAATATTTATTGAAAAAGGAGAGTGAGTCGGTTTTGCGGCGGAAAGCCGAGCGGACAATATCTCCTTTTTTGGTTGTAAGCACTGTGGACAGAAGGATTCTAACTGAAATTATGGAGAATCAAAAAACAGTCAATACAATTGTGGGACAGCTTAGAAATCCGCCTGAAGAGTATAAATCTGCGTATAAGGCTCTGGCGGAGTGTTATGATACATACTTGATATTTACGAATCTGGCAGTTTATCCGACGGGCAGCCTGAATTCGTTTTCTGAAGATTTTGATGCTGCTGATACTGAATTTATCCATTGTTATCATTTGATGGAATTTTACTTGCAGGATTAGCAGGGTAGTGAATAATTTCCGGCAATAATCGCGAGAAGAGCGGAAAAGAGGTATCGGAAGAGTTCCGATGTCTCTTTTTCTATTTCTTTTCTGAAGCATTAAGCTTTTTAAATATTTATTGTAATGTTTATGATAATTTGTTATACTAAGACAAGTTTGGGAAATTGATATATTATTAGGATATTTGATATTTTCATGTGATTTTTGCAGCAATAATCACTTTATGAGAACCGGATTGAAAACCGCACTACAGAACAGAAAACACAGAAATGAGGAAGATATGAAGTTAAGGAAAAAATTATTTGGGGACAAAGCATTTTATAAGATGGTGCTGGCAGTGGCGATTCCCATTATGATACAGAACGGTATCACGAATTTTGTGGGCCTGTTGGACAATATTATGGTGGGACGGGTGGGGACGGAGCAGATGTCAGGCATCGCCATAGTAAATCAGCTGTTATTGGTGTTTAATCTCAGTATTTTTGGCGCCATATCGGGAGCGGGAATCTTTGGCGCCCAATTTTACGGGTGCCAAGACCATAAGGGAGTGCGCCATACCTTTCGATTTAAACTATATATATGTCTGGCAATTCTGCTGATTGGGATTTTTATTTTGACCGTATTTGGAAAAAATCTGATTTTGATGTATCTGCATGGGGAAGGGCAGGAGGGCTCATTGACGGCGGCGCTGGAGTATGGGCGGCAGTATCTGTGGATTATGCTTGCGGGGCTGCTCCCGTTTGGGCTGGAGCAGGTTTATACCAGCACGCTGCGGGAATGCGGGGAAACCATGGTGCCCATGAGAGCGGGCGTGACTGCGGTTCTGGTGAATCTTGTCCTGAACTGGCTTTTGATTTTCGGCTCTTTGGGATTTCCGCGGCTGGGAGTGGCGGGCGCCGCCATCGCCACGGTGATTTCGCGTTATGTACAGGCGGCGATTGTGATTGTCTGGACGCATGGGCACAGCGAATGCATGCCCTTTATCAAGGGTGCGTATCAAAGCGGAAGGATATCCGGAGGGCTTGCGGGGAAAATTGTGTTAAAAGGCACGCCGCTTATGGTGAATGAAATTCTGTGGTCCGCGGGCATGGCGATGCTGATGCAATGCTACTCCGTGAGAGGTTTGGCGGCCGTTGCCGCTCTGAATATTTCCACAACCATCTCCAATGTGTTTAACGTTGTTTTTATTGCCATGGGGAGCGCCATCTCTATTATAGTGGGACAGCTGCTGGGAGCGGGGAAAATGGAGGAGGCAAAGGAAACCGACACGAGGCTGATTGCGTTTTCGGTGTTTTCCTGTTTTGGAATCGGGGGAACTTTGATTTTATGCGCGCCTTTATTTCCGATGATGTACAATACCACATCTGAGGTGAAGGCCATGGCGGCGGACTTCATTCGGATTGCCGCTTTGTGCATGCCCATGGCGGCGTTTATCCATGCTTCCTACTTTACGCTGCGCTCGGGCGGCAGGACGGTGGTAACTTTTTTGTTTGACAGTGTATTTTTATGGTGCGTGAGTATTCCTCTGGCATATGCGCTCAGCCGATTTACCGATATGCCCATTGTGCCGCTGTATCTATGCTGCCAGCTGGTGGATTTCGTGAAATGTGTCGTCGGCTTTATTTTGGTGAAAAAAGGCGTGTGGATACATAATATTATAGAAAGTAAAGGATATGGGGAAGGAATGGCAGCATCGGATGAAGGATAGGTAGAGCCTGTCCGCCGACGGAAGCAAAGAGTCGGATTCCGCTAGGTGCCGGGACAAGGAACAAAAAGTTAGAAAAAATTAAAAAATAGTTATTTTTTATTTGTCTTTTACCGATGTATCATATATAATAATCTATAGAGTCCATAAAGGGGATATTTTACGGGGGCAGTTTGTTCCATAGGATTGATAAAGGGTATGTCATATCCGGTTTGGAGTCCGGCTGGGTGCGGAGAGCAGATTGACATATTTTTTAGCTGTGTTTTGGCAGGGAGCCGAATTGTAATCTCCGAAGAGGAACGGTAGAAAAAAGGTAGGGAAGCATATGAGGTTTATCGAAGTATCGGATTTAAGAATAGGGATGCGTCTTGCGCGTCCTATTTACAGTGAGAAAGGAGTTCTGCTCTTTGAGCGCGATTCCAAATTGACAAAACAGGCTATCGAGAGCGCAAGGAATTTCGGTCTTTTGGGGGTATATATTCTGGAACCCGCAGAGCCGCTGCCTCCTGTGTCCGAGGAGGATCTGGAATTTGAGAGATTTCAGATTATGTCAGTGTTTTCCATTCAGGCGGAGCTGGAAAAAATTGCTTCCACCAAAAAACAGACCCAAATGGATTCCATCGTGGGTAAAATCACCAGAAAGTATGGACATGTAAACGGAAAGGTGAATTTTTATCAGAATCTTCGCAGCAGGGATGATTATATCTGCAGGCATATTTTAAATACGGCAATTTTATGCGCGCTGATTACCCATACCATGAACGTTATGCCGGAGGAACAGGGACAGGCGGTCTTGGCGGCGCTTGTACATGAGATTGGCAAGACGCAGGTATCGAAGGA
Organism: uncultured bacterium; assembly: GCA_948467735.1. Classification (GTDB taxonomy): domain Bacteria; phylum Bacillota; class Clostridia; order Lachnospirales; family Lachnospiraceae; genus Acetatifactor. The sequence continues at coordinate 18,096 of CAOKFN010000011.1, read as the reverse complement.
AATGCTGTTTGACCATGAAAATGCGGCGGAAAACAGAGAGAGGCTCTATCAGGTGCAGCTGCAGGGACTGGATATTCTGGAAGAAGCATTTCCCGAGGGAAAGACCTTGAAAAGAATCTGTATGCCGGCCCTTCGTTCCCAATATGATTTTTCCGTTTATGGAAAGGTAGACCCAAATGTCAGGCTGTCAAATGTGACAAAAGTCCTTTTGGTTGCCGACCGCTATGACGAGATGACGGCGATGGATCTTCAGGGAAATTCGGAGTCGGAGATTAAAGCGATCTGGGAGTTCCGCGACCATCCGGAGCTGTATGATGTGAGAGTGGTGGATGCCCTGCTGAAATCCATCAATATATTAATTCCCGGCGTCAGTGTTGAGTTAAGTACGGGTGACGAGGCGCTGGTTCTGGTTGAAAACGCCGCCGATGTACTTCGTCCCCTGTTGTTGAATTTCCGTGACAATTCTATTCTGGATTTATCCGTTAAGAAAAATAAGGATATTCGGATTGTAGATATTATGAAGACGCTTGATAATCGCTATGTGATGGATATGGAAGCGATGCAGGAAGCAATGGCGCAGGCGAAGCTGTCATCATAATACACAGCGGGCAGGAAGAAATGGCAGGAGCGTATGGAAAAACAGGTTCTGCTGACGGGAAGATATCATTAGGAGGAATGGCAGTGTCAGCGTCGATGTACATATTAGAAGAGATTTTATGTGCCGCAAGGGCCGCGGGCGCCAGCGACGTGCATTTGACAGCGGGAAGTCCGCCCAGAATGCGGGTGGACGGCGAATTGGTAACAATGGATTTTATCAGGCTGCATTCCGCGGATACGCTGGACATTCTGCTGGGGATTCTTCCTGAAAGCTGCAGGGAACAGTTTGAAGAAAGAGGAGAATATAGTTTTTCTTTTTCGCTTCCCAAGGGAGGCCGCTGTCGGGCCAATGCTTATAGACAGAAGGGAAGCACGGCGCTTGCCCTGCGTCTGGTGGGGGCGGAGGCGCCTTCTGCGCTGGAATTGGGACTGCCGGAGGCTGTTGTGGAATTGTATCGGCTCAAAGAGGGCTTGGTGCTGGCGGCAGGGGCTTCCGGAAGCGGCAGATCCACTACGCTGGCCGCCCTTATTGATAAAATAAATACATCTAGGAATGTCCATATTCTCACCTTGGAACATCCGGTTGAGTATCTGCATCCCCATAAAATGTCCATGGTGAATCAGCGGGAGATAGGGCAGGACAGCAGAGATTATGTCAGTGCCCTGAAGGCGGCGCTCCGTGAGGATACGGATGTGATTCTGCTGGGAGAGTTAAGTGGCTGCGAGACGATCGGCGAGGCGATTACTGCCGCAGAAACGGGACATTCGGTGTATACTTCGCTGTATGCATCGGGAATTGAGGATGCGGTGGAGCGCATTGTAGAAGGGTTTCAGCCGGAACGGCAGCCGCAGGTCCGCAGGAGGCTTGCAAATGTGCTGGAGGCCGTGGTGTTCCAGAAGCTGATTCCGGCCGGCGATGGGAGACGGAGGGCGGTTTTCGAGGTACTGCGGGTCAACGAGGAGGCAAGGGAGATTCTTCGTGGTGGCAGATTTTCGGAGCTTCGCCATTTGCTGCAGGCAGGCGGGGAGTCGGAAGTATCGGCTTAAACGCTTGAAACTGTAATTTATACCGCCGTCGGCTCATGTCTGACGTGAAATCCGACTTATAAGAGGCAGGCATGAGCCGACGGCGAATTTTACCGCGCGTGAGTATAGAAACGTATATTGTCTCATCAGGGAGACCGCCTGCTTCCTTCAGTTGGAAGCCCGTCTGTTTCAGCGGGAATTCAAGCTGCTGAAATGCGGCAATGAGGTTATGAGCGGGCAGGGAATCTTTTTCGTCATTTGTATCTGGTGTATGTGTCTTTTTTCATGAGTATCTCATATTTTTCGATATAAATACCATCATCTATTATTTTTTATCTAATATATCATTTCGTGTATCTGTGATCTTGTGCCTTCCAAAGTTCTTGTTGTTTCATGTGTCTGTAATTATTTTTCCCTATGCTTGTGTGTTTCCTATTTGAATCAAATATCAAAGGAGGATTTTTATATGTATAGTACAATTTTTTCAGGGGCCCTCCATGGGGTCAATGCGTATCTTGTCTCTGTGGAAGTGGATATTTCCAGAGGACTGCCGGCGTTTTATATGGTAGGTTCTTTGAGCACGGAGGTCAGGGAATCTAGAGAACGTGTGACGGTGGCGTTGAAGAATGTGGGTCTGGACGTCCCGCCCTGCCGTGTCACCGTCAATTTATCTCCGGCAGACAGGAGAAAGGAGGGGAGTGCCTTTGATCTGCCAATCGCGGTGGGAATGCTTGAGGCTTTGGAAGTCATACCTCGGGGGGCGGCGGAGGAAATTCTGTTCGTAGGAGAGCTTGGGCTGGACGGAGAGCTGAAAGCGGCAAGAGGAGTGCTTCCCATCGTTCAGGCGGCCGGGGCGGGGGGACTGAAAGAATGCATTGTGCCAAAGGCAAATGCAAAAGAAGGGGCGGTAATTCCCGGGATTTGTGTGAGAGGAGCAGGAAACATATTGGAAATTATGCAGTTTTTGACGGCAAAACGAGAGGAAAGGGAGGGAATTCTTCCGGCGGTTTATGTGAATACGGACAGTCTGTTTGAAGAGGGCGGAAACGATGGGAAAGCGCAGCCGGATTTCAGTGAAGTAAACGGACAGGATACGGCGAGACGGGCGGCAGAGATTGCGGCGGCAGGGTTTCATAATCTGCTGATGGTGGGGCCGCCGGGTGCGGGGAAATCCATGATTGCCAAGAGAATTCCCGGCATTCTGCCCCCGCTTACCTTGGAAGAGAGCGTGGAAGTAACCTCCGTTGTCAGTGTGGCCGGGCTGATGGAGGAGGGGGAAGCGCTGGTGACAAAACGGCCCTTCAGAAGTCCCCATCACACCATTTCTCAGCCTGCATTGATTGGGGGAAGTACTGTGCCCAGACCGGGTATGATATCGCTTGCACATAGGGGGGTTCTTTTTCTTGACGAGCTGCCGGAATTCCAGCGCATTGTTCTGGACGCGCTGCGTCAGCCGCTGGAGGAGCGTCGGGTGAATATTTCGCGCACAGGGGGGACGGTGACTTATCCCAGCGATTTTATGCTGGTCTGCGCCATGAATCCCTGTCCGTGCGGATATTATCCTGACAAAAACCGGTGTCATTGTACTCAGCCGCAGGTGCGAAGGTATATGGGAAGGGTGTCGGGGCCGATTTTAGACAGGATCGATCTCTGTGTGGAACTGCAGCAGGTGGAGTTTGACAGTCTGAAGGAAAAACGGAAGGGTGAGAGCAGTGAGGCGGTCCGAGAGCGGGTGAACAGGGCAAGACAGCGGCAGAAGGAGAGATTTGCCGGGACAAATTACCGTTTTAACGGAGATATCGAGGCTTCCGCCATTGAGACATATTGCAGGATGGGGGAGGAGGAGCAGAAATGTATGGAACGGCTGTATGGCTCCTTACAGCTCAGCGCAAGGGCGTATCATCGTATCCTGCGGGTGGCGAGAACCATAGCGGATTTAGATGAGGCGGAGCAGATCGGGGTGGAGCATTTGATGGAAGCCTCTTTTTACAGGCCCTCCTTGGAGTATTGGAGTTAAATAGTCCGTCGCTGCGGCGGGGACGGAACAAATTCCCTGATAGGGGGAATAGGAGGAAAATATGAGCTGGGAAGATTGGAAGGAAAGGGAGAAAATGTATGCCTGCTGGCTGTGCAGTTTTCCTAATATCGGAAACAGACAGCTGCACCGTCTGTCGGAGTCTCTGGGAGGACCGGAGGGGGTTTACTTTGCAGGTACAGAACAATGGGAAGCGGTTCTGTCGCCCAAACAGGCGGCTTATCTGAAAGAATATACCGCGGGCTGGCGGCCGAAGGAGGCATATTACAGAATGCGAAAGCAGGGAATCGAAATTATTACCATGAAAGATGAAAGATATCCCCGGAGATTAAAAAATATTCCGGATGCGCCCTTTGGCCTGTTTGTCAAGGGGAGGATGCCGGAGGAGAACGCGCCGGCCGTGGCGGTTATCGGGGCGAGGGAATGCTCCGAATATGGCAGATATGTGGCGCAGCAGCTGGGAACGATGCTGGGGCGGTGCAGAATTACGGTGATCAGCGGCATGGCCAGAGGTATTGACAGCATTAGTCAGGAGGCGGCATTGGACGCAGGGGGCAGCTCCGCAGGCGTCTTAGGGTGCGGTGTGGATATCTGCTACCCGGCGCAGAATAGGGAATTATATGACCGGCTGGCGGACATGGGGGGATTGATTTCCTCCTATCCTCCGGGGACCCTTGCCCGTTCACAGAATTTTCCTCCCAGAAACCGTATTGTCAGCGGTCTGGCGGATGCTGTGGTAGTCGTGGAGGCAAGAGAAAAAAGCGGTACGCTGATTACGGTGGACATGGCGCTGGAACAGGGAAGGGAAGTATATGTGGTACCCGGACGTGTGACGGACAGGCTGAGCGACGGATGCAACCGACTGATAAAACAGGGGGCGGGGGTGATTTTGAATCCGGAGGAATTTGTGGAGGAATTGTGGGAACTGCGGGAGAAAAATGGGGACGGCGGCTCTTTAGGGCTGTCGGGGAATAAAATTGTCAAAGAAGGCGAGCCAAAATCGGTGAAAGCTTGGGAGAAGACAGAGCAAAATAGCGGAAAAAGGAACAAGATCGGCAGAAGGACGGAGGCTTTGGGGCCGGAACTGGCGGCTGTGTACGAGGTATTGGATTTCAGCCCTCGTTCCGCAGAGGATATCAGGGGAAAACTTTCGGGGAAGTATCGGGACCAGCAGATTATTACCTTTCTGATGAAGCTCTGCATGGAGAATTTGGCAGTTCAAGTCAGCCCCGGCCGTTTCAGCAGAGCCGGAGGATAATTTTTATATTGTGTTTCCCCGCATTTTCCTGTAAACTATGAATATGGGAAAAGTATTCCAACGGAATAGGATTGTTCCATGGTATAGATCCATTCCAATGGAATAGTCGCTGACAATGGGCAGTTGTTCGCAGGCGCTATTGTCGGAAAGGAGGAGGTTTCTTATGCATAGAGAGCATACAAGAATCGTACAGATAGGCGACAGGAAAATCGGCGGGGGCAATCCCATACTGATACAATCCATGACAAATACGAAAACACAGGATATCTCAGCCACAGCGGCGCAGATTCTCAAGCTGGAAGAAGCAGGCTGCGAGATGATTCGCTGTACGGTACCGGATATGGAGTCTGCCAAGGCGCTGGCGGAAATAAAAAAGCAGATTCATATTCCGCTGGCGGCGGACATTCATTTTGATTATAAACTTGCCATTGCGGCAATAGAGAACGGGGCTGACAAAATACGCATCAATCCCGGAAATATCGGCGGCGGGGAGAAGGTCAGAGCGGTTGCGGATGCGGCAAAGGAGCGGAATATCCCTATTCGCATCGGCGTAAACAGCGGTTCTCTGGAGAAACAGCTGCTGGAGAAATATGGGGGCGTCACAGCGGAGGGGATTGTGGAAAGCGCTCTGGACAAGGTACATATGGTGGAGGAGGCGGGGTATGACAATCTGGTGATCAGCATTAAGTCCTCCGATATATTAATGTGCGTGAAGGCCCATGAGCTTTTGGCGGCGCAGACAAATTATCCGATTCATGTGGGGATTACGGAGTCGGGGACGGTTTGGAGCGGGAATATCAAATCTTCCATAGGACTGGGCATCATCTTATATCAGGGCATCGGAGATACCGTCCGTGTGTCGCTCACGGGGGACCCTGTGGAGGAAATCAAGTCGGCCAAGTTAATTCTGCGCACATTGGGACTTCGCAGGGGCGGCATTGAGGTGGTTTCCTGTCCTACCTGCGGCAGAACCCAGATTGATTTGATCGGGCTTGCCGCCAAGGTGGAAAAGCTGGCGGCGGATTATTCGCTGGATATCAAAGTGGCGGTGATGGGCTGCGCGGTAAACGGCCCCGGAGAGGCAAAGGAAGCGGATATAGGCATAGCCGGAGGCGCGGGAGAGGGCCTTTTGATTAAAAAAGGGGAAATCATCCGCAAAGTGCCGGAGGAGCAGCTATTGAGTGTTTTAAAGGAAGAGTTGGATAATTGGAAATGATGACGACACAAAAACCTTTTTTTGAAGTATTTCCCACCCTTGAAATCAGGGGAACGCTGCATGATAAATTAGAGCAGGCAAAGGTGGAGAGAGTGTCCGCCACGAAACAAAAGGACAGGCTTTCCGTGTATTTGTTCAGCACGCGGCTGATTATCAAAGAAGATATCCGGTCGGCGGAAAAGGAAATTAAAAATCAGCTGTTTCCCAATGCGGCGATGACAATCAGGATACGGGAACGATTTGAGCTTTCGTCCCAATATACGCCGGAAAATCTCATGGATGCATACAGGGAAAGCATTCTCACGGAATTACAGGAATACAGCCATATTGAATACAATGCCTTCCGCATGGCGGATATCTCTTATCCGGAAACCGGGCAGATGCTTCTGACCATGGAAGATACCGTGCTGAACAGGAGCAAAGAATCGGAGCTTGTCCGCATCTTGGAAAAAATCATGGTGGAGCGGTGCGGCTTGAGCGTGGACATCCGGACGGCATATAAGGAGGCTGCGGAGGGGAAGTTTGCCGAAGATGACGCTTTGAGAATCCAGATGAAGGTCAACGAGATATATCTGCGTGCGAAAAAAGGCGGTATGCAGGCGGCGGGCTCAGAGGGGCAGAGCTATGAGGATGCCGTTTTGGGAGGCACAGGCGCGGCGGGCAGTACAGGTCGGACTCGGGGCCGGAGCAATGACAGTATGGGAAATTCCGGTCAAGGTGCGGGTCAAGGATACGGCGGTGCGGGAAATAGCGGTCAAGGAGCGGGCCAAGGGTACGGCGGTGCGGGAAATGGCGGCCAAGGAGCGGGCCAAGGATACAACGGTGCGGGAAATTCCGGCCAAGGAGCAAATCAAGGGTACGGAGGCACGGGAAATAGCGGCCAAGGCGCGGGTCAAGGATACGGCGGCGCGGGAGGTTCCGGTCAGGGCGCGGGACAGGGTTTCGGCGGTATGGGAGCTTCCGGAAGCGGCGCAGCACGGGGGTATTCCGGCGGTACGGGAAATCCCGGCGCGCCTCAGGGCTATTACAGTAGTAAGAAAAAAGCGGGAGGCAGCACCGGTCAGGGCTATGGCGGCATGGGAAAGGCAGGCGGCGGCTTCAGGCGGGGCGAATTCCGCAAGGGCGGCGATTATGGCCGTTCTTTAAAGCAGTCCGACAATCCGGATGTGATTTACGGACGTGATTTTGACGATGAGATCATGCCTATCGAGGACATTATCGGGGAGATGGGGGACGTCACCATACATGGCTCCGTTTTGAAGCTTGACAGCCGTGAAATTAAGAATGAAAAGACCATTATCACCTTTGACGTGACGGATTATACGGACACCATAACGGTGAAGCTTTTTACCCGAAATGAATTTGCCAAAGAGCTGACGGGAAGCCTGAAACCGAATACCTTTGTGAAAGTCAAGGGCGTGGCTTCGCTGGATAAATTTGACCATGAGATCACCATCGTTTCCCTGACCGGCATTAAGAAGACTTCGGATTTCAGGGTCATGCGCATGGACACGGCCCCTCACAAGCGGGTGGAGCTTCACTGCCATACCAAGATGAGCGATTTGGACGGCGTGTCCGAGGTGAAGGACATTGTGAAGCGCGCGTACAAGTGGGGGCACAGGGCGATCGCCATCACGGATCACGGCGTGGTACAGGGATATACGGACGCCAATCACCTGTGGGATGATCTGTGGGGAGCGGAAAAGGAAAAACGCAAAGAGGCGGGGGATGAAAATCCCGACAAGCAGGATTTCTTTAAGATTATTTACGGAGTGGAAGCCTATCTGGTGGATGATTTGAAGGAAATTGTCACCGGGGATAAGGGGCAGAAGCTTACGGAAGATTTTGTGGTATTCGATATTGAAACCACGGGATTTTCGCCTGTGAATAACCGCATTATAGAAATAGGCGCGGTGAAGGTAAGCGGCGGGGAGGTGACGGAACGCTTTTCTGCCTTTGTCAATCCCAAGGTGCCCATTCCTTTCGAGATTGAGAAGCTGACGGGAATCCGGGACGATATGGTTCAGGATGCGCCGCTGATCGAAGAGGTGCTGCCGCAGTTTCTGGAATTTTCCAAGGGATGCGTGTTGGCGGCCCACAATGCGGGATTCGATATGAGCTTCATCCTTGAAAATATAAGGAGGCTGGGGCTGGAAGAGTCCGGAAAGGATTTTACCTATGTGGATACGGTGGGCATTGCCAGAGTGCTTCTGCCCGACCAAGCCAAGCATACCTTGGACGCGGTGGCGAAAACCTTGAACATATCTTTGGAGAATCATCACAGGGCGGTGGACGACGCGGAATGCACCGCGTGGATTTTCGTGAAATTTATCAAAATGCTGGCGGAGCGGCAGGTATACACGCTGGCGCAGGTAAACGCTCTGGGAGCCTCCAATGCGGAGATGGTGAAAAAGATGCCCTCTTATCACGCCATCATTCTGGCCAAGAACGACTTGGGGCGCATCAATCTCTACAGGCTCATATCCCAGTCCCACCTGACGTATTTTCACAGGCATCCCAGAATTCCAAAAAGCCTTGTGATGAAATACCGGGAAGGGCTGATTCTGGGCAGCGCCTGCGAGGCCGGGGAGCTGTACCGGGCCCTGCTGGACGGCCAGAGCGATGTGCAGATAGCGAGGCTTGTGAATTTCTATGACTATCTGGAAATTCAGCCCGTGGGCAACAATCAGTTTATGATTGCGTCGGAGAAAATACGGGATATCAATTCCGTCGAGGATATCCAGAATATCAACCGCCGCATTGTGAAGCTGGGGGAGCAGTTTCATAAGCCGGTGGCGGCCACCTGCGACGTGCATTTTCTGGATCCGGAGGATGAGGTCTACCGCCGCATTATTATGACCGGAAAGGGCTTCGCCGACGCCGATAATCAGGCCCCGCTGTATCTGCATACCACCGACGAGATGCTGGAGGAATTTTCTTATCTGGGAAGCGACAAGGCATATGAGGTTGTGGTGAAAAATACCAATATGATTGCGGATATGATAGAGACCATTGCTCCCGTGCGGCCGGATAAGTGCGCGCCGGTGATCGCGGACAGCGACAAGACGCTGACCAAGATATGCTATGACAAGGCCCATGAAATTTACGGCCCCAATCTTCCGGAAATTGTGAAGGCGCGGCTGGACAAGGAGCTGAATTCCATTATCAAAAACGGATTTGCGGTGATGTATATCATTGCCCAGAAGCTGGTGTGGAAATCCGTGGAGGACGGATATCTGGTGGGGTCAAGGGGAAGCGTGGGAAGCTCCTTTGTGGCTACCATGGCCGGAATTACGGAGATTAATCCGCTGAGCCCCCATTATTACTGCAGCAAATGCCATTACGTGGACTTTGAGGAAGAGGATGTGAAGGCATACGCTGGCAAGGCGGGGGTTGACATGCCGGATAAAATCTGCCCGAACTGCGGGGAGAAGCTCCACAAGGACGGGTTTGACATCCCTTTTGAGACGTTTCTCGGCTTTAAGGGCGACAAGGAGCCGGATATCGATTTGAATTTCTCGGGAGAATATCAGTCCAAAGCCCATAAGTATACGGAGGTTATCTTCGGGGCCGGGCAGACCTTCCGGGCGGGAACCATAGCCACGCTGGCGGATAAGACGGCCTTCGGTTATGTGAAACGGTATTATGAGGAGAAGGGAACCCATAAGCGAAAGAGCGAGATTGAGCGCATCGCCCTTGGCTGCACAGGCATCCGCAGAAGTACGGGCCAGCATCCGGGCGGGATAGTGGTGCTTCCCCTAGGACAGGATATCAATTCGTTTACTCCCGTCCAGCACCCCGCCAACGATATGGAAACGGATATTATCACCACCCATTTTGATTATCATTCCATCGACCACAACCTGCTGAAGCTGGATATTCTGGGACACGATGATCCCACCATGATTCGTATGCTGCAGGATTTGACCGGGGTGGATCCGCTGACCATTCCGCTGGACGGGCAGGACGTCATGTCCCTGTTCCAGAATACGGACGCCTTGGGAATTACGCCGGAACAAATCGGCGGCATAAAGCTGGGACTTTTAGGAATCCCTGAGTTTGGCACGGAATTTGCCATGCAGATGGTCATCGACGCAAAGCCTCAGGCGTTCTCGGATTTGGTGCGTATCTCAGGATTGTCCCACGGCACGGATGTGTGGCTGGGAAATGCGAAGGATTTGATTATGAGCGGCACGGCCACCATTTCCACGGCGGTCTGTACCCGGGATGATATTATGCTGTATTTGATGCAGATGGGGGTGGATCCGGGGCTGTCCTTTACCATTATGGAAAGCGTCCGCAAGGGCAAGGGGCTGAAGGAGGAATGGATTGCGGAGATGAAGGCCCATGACGTGCCGGACTGGTATGTGGGTTCCTGCAAAAAGATCAAGTATATGTTCCCCAAAGCCCATGCGGCGGCTTATGTGATGATGGCATGGCGTATTGGATACTGCAAGATTCATTATCCGCTGGCTTACTATGCGGCCTTTTTCAGCATTCGGGCCAAAGCGTTTTCCTATGCGCTGATGTGTCAGGGACAGGCTCATATGGAGGCGGTGATGAAGGAGTATAAGCGCCGCATAGACGGCGCCGCCAATAAGGAGCCGGGGGTGGAGCCTCTATCCAACAAAGAGGAGCTTTCCTATAACGATATGAAAATCGTGCTGGAAATGTACGCGAGAGGCTTTGAGTTTGTGCCCATTGACTTATTTACGGCCAATTCCCGGTCTTTTCGGATTGTGGACGGCAAATTGATGCCTTCTATCAACAGCATTGACGGACTGGGAGAAAAGGTGGCGGATTCCATTGTGGAGGCGGCAAAGGACGGCCCGTTTCTGTCCAAGGACGATTTCAGGGAGCGGGCCAAGGTGTCCAAGACCGTGGTGGATTTGATGGCATCTCTGGGGATTCTGGGGAATCTGCCGGAGTCCAATCAGCTGAGCCTGTTTGATTTTTAGGGAGGCGTTATGGTCTGATAACAAAGGGAAGGGTACTGGTAAATTACGATTCCCTCAGCGCAAAAGCCGCCTGCGAAGCCATCCGGAAAAGCGTTTTTCTATGAGTAAATAGCTGATAATTGCAAGCGTTATGCTGAGGATAAGGGCGGCGGCCGCGCCTAGGAGCGCATAGGGCGTGGGGGAGGAGAAATCAAATACCGCCCGGTCCAGCAGCATGACCGGATAGTAATGAACCAAATATAAGGAAAAACTGATATTCCCCAGCCGTACCAGCGGGGCGGGCGCGGATTTGGAATTGAGTCCCAGAACAAAGGCGCATAGTACGATGAACAGGGCGGGCAGGCCCCATACGAGGGGTCTGCGGAAGCCTAGGATATTGATGCTCGGCTTGGTGAGTATCAGCCCCGTGAAGCAGACCACAAGGCCCAGAAGGCAGACGGCAGGCCTCGCAATATTGGATGCAGTTCTCGGAAGATTGGCGGCAGGTTCCAGAACAGTGGAGGCGGGTTCCGGAATACTGGAGACATGCCTCGCATGATTGGCGGCCCGGTTCGGAAAGCTGTCGGGACCGGCGGCGGGGGAGAACCGGGAGGGGCCGTTTAATTGTGCTGCCGACGGGGTTTTGCGGGACTCTGCTTCCGGGCATTGCGGGGGAATCCGGCCGGAAGCCTGCCTGTGCCGATACAGCGCCCATGCGGCATAATAGGCGGCGAAGCCCAAAATGAATTCCAGCATCACCGGATTACCGTAAAAGGAAAGGAAGGCGGGAGGGGATGGCAGCAGGCCTGCAATACCCACGACAGCCAGAAGAATGACGCCGCAGATCAAGCCTCTGTATTTGTGATTAATTTTCATCGCCGCAAGAAACACTATGTAGAAGAAAATTTCACAGTTTACCGTCCAACCGATGCGCATTAAGGGCTGAAGCACGCCCCCGCCGATATCAAAGGGAAGGAAGAGCAGGCTTTTGACCAGAAATACAGGCTCGGCCCTGCTCTGCTCAAACATTCCCGGGAACAGCAGGAGAAGGAGAAAGGTTCCCAAGGTCATAAGGTAATAGAGCGGCAGGATGCGAATCAGCCTTTTCCTGAGAAAATACCTTGTGTCCGAATGGGTGGAAAACATGATCATAAAGCCGCTGATGCAGAAAAAGATATCCACCCCGAAAGCGCCGCAGTTTAAAAAACGGATATGCTCAAGCACGATGAACAGAGCCGTAACGCCGCGCAGAGCCTGAATGCTGTCAAAGCGCTGACGGTGAAAATCAGACGGCGCCGTGTCGGATTCCGTGGGTTCTAGGGGATGCATTTCTTTGTTGGAATGTATTTGGCTTGTGGAATGCATTTTGTTCACGGGATGCTTTTTTTCTATTTTCATAAGAGAAACGCCTCCTGTTTATGGGATTACTGTGCAGCCGCCCGGCCTTCGGCTGAACCGTTGCAGATTTCCTCCCATTTTTTAATAATAAGGTTGCTTTTGAGGAAAAAACCTTGTATCATAGTATAACACAAAATGAGTAAAACGGGAAAAAGGATGAATTAACTTTTTGAAAAATTTTCAATATACGGCCGGAGGCCTAAAAAGGCAGGTTTAGATACAATGGCGCGGTTTGGCATGGGAGGGTGAAATAACCTTAGACGCAGAATTGGGAATTCAGGCGCGCGAAGAGAAAGGATGTGTGAGAAGGTGGCACAGTCGAGTGAAAGAAAGATATTTGTGGATTTTGAATGGCAGAGAATTTCCGGTGAATACGCGAAGCCGGGGACTGTGGGAGGAAACGAGATCATTCAGTTTGGGGCGGTCATGCTTGGTGCTGACGAGAGCGGGCCTAGGGAGTTCCGGAGATATGTGAAGCCCCGGTATGTACATAAGCTGTCGAAGCATATTCAGGAATTGACCAGCATCAGTGATGAAATGCTTGCGGACGCGCCGGATTTTCAGGCGGTACTGGCCGAGTTTATCGACTGGTGCGGGCGGGGAGAGGGCGGTTACACGATTTATTCATGGAGCGACAGTGATTTGATTCAGATAAAAAAGGAAATGGAGCTGAAGGACATTCCTAGGTCGGAACCCGCGGCATATATGCTGGCAAACTGGAACGACCTACAGCATGAGTTTGATACGGTGCTCGGCTTTGAGAAACAGCTGTCGCTGGCGGACGCGCTGTTTGCGGCCGGGGTCGATGCGGTGGGCACGGCCCATGACGCTTTGGACGACGCAAGAAATACGGCCATGCTTTATGATTTTTTGAACGACCCGGTGAAACAGCAGACCACTATCAGGAATATACGTTCGGTGCTGTGCCATGAGGATAAGGCGCCCACGCTGGGAGACCTCATAGACTGGAGCCGGTTCAGCTATACTTAAAGGGGGTGGGCGGTATTTATATCAAGAGGTTAGGAGGTTTATTGTATGTTTGAAGAAATGTCATTCCCGGAACATGAATATGAGTCAATTCAAAATTTTTTAAATAAACTAGGGTATTGTTATACCACGAGGGTATATAAAGAAATCGGGAAATATAAAGTCGGGGAATTATATACTGCCCCATGGGGTGATGTGTTGAAAATAGACGAAGTTAAAACATACTGGAAAGTATCAGATCGCCCTTTCTATGACGAAATGAATGATGACGAAAAGATAGAAATCCGTAAATATTCTGAAGAGATAGGATTGCCCTATGAATTTATAAAATTTTCTAGAAGTACAGTATGATTATATTACAACGGCGACATATTTTCGTTTGTCGGCGCAGACCGCTCGCAAACGCTTCGCTTTTTGCTCGTATTGTCGCTTCTGTCGGCTGTGCGTCCGGCTCTTTGCCGCCGTTGCTTTTGATAATCATTGTTTGTAATTCTTTGCGTTAATCAGACTTTCCCGCCTGCATTCCGGACAGTAGAGAGGAAAGTTTTTCAGCTGTGTATCGGCCCGTATCCGTTACCTTGTCTTATTTCCGCAGACAGGGCAGTATACCCATCCTGTATGTTCCATGTTGAACTTCTTTCTAATTCTCAATATCAATATTTTTCTTGTGCTGAATATGTATGCCTATATGACCGATACCCAAAATAAGCGTTGCTATTAACATACATGCGGCTTTTCCATATATTCCCAACAGGAAAAATGCAATAACCGGCAGAACTGCCCCGGCAAGGGGTATCCCTAAAAAGCTACTGTAAAAGTCTGATAATCTGCGTTCACTCCGAAAATAACGCACCCACCATGCTTCATACATTATCATAAAAAGGAACGCCGCAATCAGCCATAAAGACCAAAGCGTCCATTGATGTATATTAAAATCGGAAAATACCAGCGAACAGCAGCAGGTCAATACTTCCCCCGTTCTTTCAAATAACAGCAAGATTTTGTTCTCTTTTTCAGATATATACCCTTGCGGCTTTCTTTTTGTCCATATTATATTGGGAATAAATAACATCAATAAGAAGAGTACCCCGATATAAGAAAATCCCCAATTTCCAAACATACTATTGCCCTCCGGCTAAAAGCTTCCTTGCTTCTTTACACCATTCCAAATACGTCTGATAGGTTTTTATCCCAAACTCTACCGTAAGCAGATAATATTTGTGCGCAATATCCTCATTCAAGCTTTTATTTAAGATGGTTTCTGCATGTAAAAGATATGGCAATTCTTTTTCGACTTTCTTTTCAAACGCTTCAATATGAATGAGCGCCTGTTTTTCGCCTTTCTCGCTTCCAAAAAATAATTTTAACAATGTTTCATAGCGAAGTTCGTCTTTTTCAACAGGCAGTGAAAGCCATGTTTTCAAATAGTCCCGTCCATTTTCTGTTATGGTATAAATCAGCTTATTTCGTCTGCTGGTCGTATCTTCCCTTTTCGCCGCCAGACCACGATTAACCAAATCATTTAAGGCGGGATATATGCTGCCATAGCTTGCACTCCAAAAATATTTAAGAGCAGTATCCATTCGCTTTTTGATTTCATATCCCGTTAATTCCTCATGGCTTAGCAAGCCTAGAATCACACAATCAATCTTTTTTTCATTTGCCATTTCTATCTTCCTTTCTTTCAAGTATTCCATAAGCCAAGACGCTTTTAGGACAATTATCTATACATGCTCCACACTGAATACATTCTTGATTGTTAATTTTCTCATGTTTTATTTCGCTCATAACATCAATCCCCATGGGACAGACATTGCTGCATTTTCCGCAAGCTGCACAATTTTCTTTTTTAACCGCTTTAATATGTATTCCCGGCAGATGTAAAATCCCGCGAAATTTTATTCCTAATATCATAAATGGAGCCATCCAGCAAAAGTAATGACAAAATATCCGTTTGCCAAATAAAATAGAGGGAATAAATATCAAACAAACAATTCCATAATAAATAATATAGCTTTGAACGGAAGAAACGGAGATGCCATTTTCTGTTTCAAAGAAAAAATTGATAGCGATGATTTTCCCGCTATGAAAGTAACATGCGCCGACTATGATGAACCAAATACCCCATATTGCGAATTTAATATTATTTCGCCACTTCTGCTTTGGCTTTTTTTCATTGACTGTAAAAGCACATTCCTGTAATCCCCCTGCCGGACAAAAATAGGAACAAAACAATCTTCCGAAAGGAATAGACATCAAAAACAATAAAACAAAAATCATAAAACTTCCATTGATTATTCCGTTCAGTCCTGCGTTTATGATTAAAGCGGGACTGAAATAGTATAATGTGATAGGAAATAGGAGCAATGAAACGATAAGTAATAGCTTTCTTATTTGTTGTTTTTTCATGGGCACCTCCATTGTTGAAACTTAATATATCAGACTGATATATTATACAGCGTTTGGATTTAGATTTCAACCGATATACTTAAACTTTTCCCCATTTTTTGACTTTCACCAAAACTCGTAGGGCATTAGGTGAGTTTCATTTTAGCTGATTTACAAAATATATTTTTTGAGGTTATTATGCGCCGGAAAAAGTAGACAGGAAACGGGTACAGAAGGTGGATGAGTCATATTACCAGTCTTGGCATAAATTCTTTGGCAGGCTGTTAAGTAAAATTCTTTATTGTAGAAATTTCAGTACAGTTTCTTGGAATGATAAAGTTCATCGGCTGCTTTTTTTGTGAAGACTGTTTAATACATTAACAGGATTTCGCAAGTGTCACACACACCTTTCTTGTTATAGTATTAAGTAAGAAGACTGCCTTCCTTTGCCATGTAAACGACTTTCCTGTTCTCAGACTACTACAAGGGCTTCGTTGCCATGCCGGATATTCAGTGCTTAAATTTCACATAGCCTTGTTTATTCTTCAACTTTTTCTTCCATAATTCCTTTTTGGTTTGCAATAATTTTGAATTCTTCAATACACTCAGTTAAGATGCCAGTGTTAGGAATGGACGCATTTATTTTACGGATTATTACATTAGTAATAGTTTCTCCATATATTTGCAGCTTACCATTTTGGTTATAAGGATAAGTGCAAACTGATACATTTCTGCCGTGACAACTTTTTCTAACATATCTATGCAGTCGCCAACAGTGTACTCAATCCAGTTGTCTCCGCATAAAACATCCCATATCAGCCGATTGGCCGCATTGTTCCTTATCCATCTTATTATCTGCGATACCTTGTCATTTTCTTTTGAATACATAGTTCTTTCTTCCTTCCTTGCAGGACTATATAGTCCAGACTTAACAGTACATGTATTATCATATTTTTCTGATATAATCAACATGTAAATTGGACTATTTAGTCTGGCTTGAAAAGGATTGTAAAAACATATGACCAAAATAATACTTGATTTACTTATAGGCGATACCTTAAAGGCTTTCAGGAAGCGTGCAGGTTTTACTCAGATGGATGTGGTGCGCAAAGCAAATTTGTACGGCAGTAAGATTTCGGAATCAACCTATTCCCAAATAGAACAGGGCAGCCGTAATATTTTTGCTTCTGACCTTGTGATATTAAAATTAGTGCTTGGTTTCGCATATGACGACTTATTTAAAGGATTTGAGAATTCCATTATGGGATTATGCGAATGAGCTTTAATCCCTTTTTACTGCTTTTTCCATTTATTATGGCCTTGCTGAAAGCTTCGTATGCCTCTCCTTGTCAGAATCGATTTTGAAAGCTCCATGTTTTTTGTTTTCTTGATTGGCATCCATGTCTTGGGCAGATCATCATCGGCGGCAAAGTCGCCATCGGAATACCGTTCAACCCTTTCGATGTATTCAATGGACGGATTTATTTGATCTATACAATTCATGCATGGGCTTCTTAATGATATCAGTTTTGTGTAATATTTTGGGGAAACTTCTAAATCTTCGCCATCCTGAAGAACATTGCCAAATACTTAACAGCAAATGAAAAGCCATTCCGTTTTATAAGAAACCGGGAATGAAGCAAGCGGGACACGGCGGGTTCTAATAAAAATCCGAATAACCTAAGCGCTCTAAGATAGCGTCGCCGTCCATGATGTTGAGTTCGCCGACGTCTGTGTCCTGACAGCAGTTTCGGAAAACATATTCTATCATTTGTCCGGCATAGTATGGGCGGCACAAATTCAACTCAACCTGTCTGCCTTTGTAAAGGCATAGGGTGCCCTTGGTCAAGTAGGCGTCCAGCTTCATCTGGGGCGCGTACTTTGTAAAATATACTCTGACCTTTAAGCGCCGGTTGTGTTTCGGCACGAATAAGTAATAGGAATAGGGGTAATTTGCTAAATCCATATCGTCATAATAATAATTCCATAGGTATTCTTTCTTTTCGCGGGCAGGGGTTTCGGCGGCCTGTTCTCCCGGGAAAAGGGCCGTGGTCTGCGGCTTGGAGAAGGTCGTGAGGGTTATATGTCGCAGTTTTTTTCTGTTTTTCATGATGTGTCTGCCTCCGCGTTTTTTTGTTTTAGGATAAGTCCGTCTTTGCGGTTTTCAGTTTTAGGATAAGTCCGTCTTCGCGGTTTTCAGTTTTAGGATAAGTCCGTCTTCGCGGTATTTCGGTTTCAGGATAAGTCCGTCTTC